>NZ_CAIPNF010000409.1 GCF_903866365.1 uncultured Thiocystis sp. | reverse complement strand
GCGCAACTCGCCAACATCGACTGTCTGACCTGCCATCAAGAGGTCTACAAACGCTTCCCGGACTGGACCGCGTCCGGGCAGGGCTTCAGCGATTTCAGCCTGCTCAATCTGGCCGAGGACGCCAATGGCGCGCTGATCCGCACCGAGGGCAACGCCTTGCTGCGAACCGGATTCCAGGGCATCCCGAAGGTAAGTCTGGCGGGCGACTTCCTGTTCAAGCCGGCGGGTATCGACACACTTCCCGCGTCGGTCCCCATGACGCCCATGCCGCTCACCACCCTGGCGGCGGCCCAGAACGTCCATGCCACCACCCGGCAATCCTGTCTCAACTGTCATGCCGGGGCGGCCGGGGCCGATGGCGCCAAACGTGGCGATCTGTCGAAGGAAAACATCAATCCGCCCGTCACGCTCGACATGCACATGAGCCCGGACGGCGCCAATCTGACCTGTTCGGATTGTCACAGTGCGACCGGAACCAATGGCGAGAGTCACCGGGTGCGCGGTCGCGGGCTCGACCTGCGGGCCAATGACGTGGCCGAACGCTTCACCTGCGAGACCGGCGGCTGTCACGATGACCGACCGCATGGCGATTTCAGCAACACCCAGGGCTCCAGCAAGGACAAGCACGCCATGAAGGTCGCCTGTCAGACCTGCCATATCCCGAGCTACGCCAAGGCGGCGGTCGGTACCGAGATCGCCCGCGACTGGCAGGATCCGCATCCGTCCGACTCGGCCTGCAACGGTCGCGGCGGCTGGCTCCCCCGCGAGGACAAGGGCGGCCTGGGGACAGCGTCGCTCATTCCCAGCTACACCTGGTTCGACGGCACCTCCGAGGTGGTCTATCTGGAAGAGTCGTTGGCGGGTGTGCCCACGGTTCCCTTGGATGCCACGGTGGCGGCCAACTTCGTCGGCGGCTTCAGCGCCGGCAGCCCGGCCTATGCCTTGGGAATGCCCAATGGCGACGTGACGAGCGCGACCGCCAAGCTCTACCCCATGAAGAAGCACTGGGGCAAGCTGGCGCGCAATGACGATACCAACAGCCTGGTCGGACACTCCACCTTCGAGTTCTTCCGCACCGGCAGCTTCTGCCGCGCGGTGGCGGTGGGGGTTGGCGAGGATCCCGATGCCGCCTGCACCGGGACTCCTGGCTCAACCGAGATGCCCCTCGGCACGACCACCGTCCCGGTCTTCACCTACCAGACCATCAACCACGGGGTCGAACCCGACTCCAACGCCCTGGGCGGCGATGCGACGGGCTGCGGTTCCTGTCACCAGGCGCTCGGTGGCGGTCCCTCCCGATTGGAGATGGCAACCCTGGGATACGGTCTGCGCACCCTCCCGAGCGCGGTGGTCGGCACGCGGGTGACGACGCTCAACGGCAACCTCAACAGCATCTGCACCCAATGCCACGAGAACGAGTCGGAAGATCGCGATTTCGCGGGCGTGCACAGCCGGCATGTGCAGCAGGAAGGCAAGGAGTGCGCCGCCTGCCATAACTTTTCACGCCCGGAACGGGGATTGAGTCTGAGTCGCGGCGAGGGTTGAGAGAGCGGCTCGCTGGAGCGGGCCTTTTGGGGCCGCCCGATTCGGGCGGCCTTTTTTCGTGTTGGCCTTGCCTGAATCCGTAGCGCGTGACTCGGACGCCACACAGGGATTGGGCATTCAATCTGTCAAATGCCGCGTCCGCAATGTCTTTTGTTGGCGCGCCAGCGCGCCGCTTTCGAGTACCCTCCCGCCACCGACTTTCGTCGTGGAATCAACAGGAGGTCTCTCCGATGTCGCCGTGTCGTTTGATCATTGGGTTCATGGGTGTGGTTGGATCGCTGGCCGTGGCGGCCGAGGCGCCGACTAACCTGTTGCCCCTGTCCGTCTTGCCCGAAGTGGTCGTGACCGGGGCCAGGTCCGCGCCCCTTCCGCCCGCGACCTTTTCGTCGCCGATCCAGGATTTGCGGGTCGGGCTGCCAGCCGATGGCGGCGATCTGCTGCGCCGTTTGCCGGGCGTGTCCGGCGCACGCATGGGCGGTCATGGCATCGACCCCATCGTTCGTGGCCAGAGTCAGAACCAGCTCAACGTCCTGATCGATGGCGCCTATGCCTTCGGCGGCTGCCCGAACCGCATGGATCCGCCGACCACGCTGCTCGACCTGGACGCCTTCGACCGCCTGACCCTGATCAAAAGCGCGCAGACCGTGCGGTACGGCGGGGGCGGCAGCGGCGGGACCATTCTGTTCGAGCGCGACACGCCGCGTTTCAGCGCTGGCGAGGGGCCGCGCGTCCGACTGAACGGCGGCTTGACCAGCAACTCGGAGGCCCAATCCGCCGGCGCCGATATCGCGCTCGGCAATCCGCTCGGCTTCGCGCGCGTCACGGGGCAGTCGCGCAACGCCGACAACTACCGCGACGGCAACGGCGACGAGGTGCGCAGCGCCTTCAACAGCGACGCGGCCGGTATCACGCTCGGCTTGACCCCGAGCGACAGCACGCGACTCGAAGTCAAGTACGACCGGACGCACGACTGGGATGTGCTCTTCGCCGGCTCGGCGATGGACTCGCCTTACAGCGACAGCGACCAATGGCGACTGAAACTCGACCAGGACGTCGTGCTGGGTCCGCTGCACGCGCTACATGCCGAGGTCTACCGCGTCAACGTCGACCATCTGATGGACAATTACTCGCTGCGCACTCTGACCAGCCCCTTCCGGATGCGCGTGCCGACCGAGTCCGACACGACCGGCGGGCGCCTGGTCGCGGATCTAACGACCGGCGCGACCGACTGGACGCTCGGCGTCGATTCCCTCAAGGTCGCGCGCGAGGCGACCCGCTACTGGAATTTCCGGTCGGCCTCCGTCAACGTTCCCCAATCCTACCTGTGGCCAGATGTCGCGCAGGACGCTCTGGGCCTGTTCGCCGAGGCCGAGCATCCGCTGAGCGAGACCGCGCGACTCACCGCCGGACTGCGATACGACTATGTCGAGGCCAGCATCTCCCGATCGCGGGCGAACGCCGCCCCGGTCGGACCCGTCTGGGCGTGGTCGCCCAGTCAACTCTATGCCGCCTATTATGGCCGCGCCGCCGAGGACCGCACCGAGCACAACCTGGGCGGCTTTCTGCGCTACGCCCGCGACCTGCGTCCGGGGCTCGAACTCACGGCGGGCGTGAGCCGCAGCGTCCGCACCGCCGACGCGACCGAGCGTTATCTGGCGTCCAATGGCAACCCTGCATCCGCGCGCTGGATCGGCAATCCAGGCATCCGGCCGGAACGGCATCATCAGATCGACCTCACGCTGAACCGGACCGCCGCGAGCTGGCGCACCGGTCTGGAGATCTTCTATGACCGGGTCGGCGACTACATCCTGCGCGACCGCGCCCACGGACAATCCGGCATCCTGCTGAACGATAGCGCCAGCATCTACCGCAATGTCGAGGCCGATCTGACCGGCGGCGAATGGACCGGCGAGATCCGGTTCGGCGCCCATTGGGAAGCCGGCGCCGCGCTCGCCTATGTCCGTGCACAGAATCGAACCGACGGCCGCGCGATCGCCCAGATCCCGCCCCTGAACGGACACCTGAGTCTGGAGCACCGACGGGAATCCTGGTCGGCCGGCGCGCGGCTGAACGGGTCAGACACCCAGTACCGCGTCGACGACGACCCGCTGACCGGCAGCGGTCTGGATGTCGGCGAGACGCCCGGCTGGTGGGCGCTCGACCTCTATGGCGAGGCCAGCCTCGGCCAGCACGGACGTCTCAAGCTGGGGGTCGACAACCTCTTCGACCGCGCCTATGCCGATCATGTGAACCGCGCCAATCTCGATCCCTTCAATCCCGGCGCGGTACAGGTCAACGAGCCGGGCCGGGTGCTGTGGGCGCGAGCCTCGGTCGATTTCTGAATGCGGCGATACTGAAAATTACTGGCTCAGGGAGACCGGACTCCCCGCCAGGATATGTGCGATGCGCAGGGTACTCCCCGCGGGCGGATCGATCCTCAGTCGCGCGTTGAAATACGCCGATTGGGCCTGGCGGTTGTGGCGCATCGGGCTCGCATCGGTTTCCGCCAGCCGCGTGCCGTCCGGACCGATCAGCGTGATGTGGATATGCCCAGGGATCGCGCCTCGATGCGGGATTCTGGGGGTCACTGTGCCGCGCACGGAGATCGCGCCGTCGTCAGGCCGTGCCTGAACCAGGGCAATCTCGAACCGGTCCGAGGCGATACGCTCGACCGACAGGGGCGGATCGAAAGACGGCGCTCGATCCGCCGCGCAAAGGGTTCCCGCGTTGAGCAGGATGGCCATCGCGATGGCGATTCCAGGCAAGGATCGTGGTTTCAGGGTCACGGTGTTGACCTCTCGTTTCAAACAATCGATTGGATGTCGTGGCGTGCCTCCACGGAGTTCGGAAATGCGTTTACCCATCAGCCTTTCAGCCGACCGACCTCGCTCAAGGGGGTCAGCCAATAGTGAATACCGCTGCCCCTGAAATCCTCGCCGAGCGCGGCCAGGACGGACTGGGCGACGGCCGTCGGCAGATGGGTGAAGAACATCACCCGTCGGCTGCGCCCGGCCACCTGCTCGGCCAGGCTCATGGACCGCTCCGAGGAGCCATGACCCGAGACCGGGACGCTGGTGAATCCGGGCACGTCGTCGCGATCGAGCAGCCATTCGGCGACCAGATCCTCGGCTTCGGGCGGGACGATCAGATTGAGTAGGGTGTTGGGCATGGAGTCAGTTTTCAGTTGGCAGTTGGCAGTTGAGCGGCATCCTTGTAGCGAATTCATTCGCCCCGACAGCCTGGCTTCAACCTAAAAAGAGCAGTTGAACCGCAAAGAACACGAAGAACGCGAAGTCGTTCAATGCCTTGTTTTTCTTTGCGTCCTTTGCGCCTTTGCGGTTCCAAACGCCGAATTTAGGTTCAAGCGTCATTTCGCCTGACCCGGACCGCCGCCAAAGCGCCGGTAGAGGATCGGCAGCAGGATCAGCATGAGCAGGGTCGCGCTCACCAGGCCGCCGATGACCACGATGGCGAGCGGGCGCTGGATCTCGGAGCCGGGGCCGGTGGCGAACAGCAGCGGCACCAGTCCGAAGGTGGCGATGTTGGCGGTCATGAGGACCGGGCGCAGCCGCCGTCGCGCCCCTTCGGTGACGACTTCCTCCATCGGCCGGCCGAGCGCGCGTAGCTGGTTGAAGTAGGTCACCATCACCACGCCATTGAGCACGGCGATGCCGAGCAGGGCGATGAAGCCGACCGAGGCCGGCACCGAGAGATATTCCCCGGTCAGGGCTAGCGCGAAGATGCCGCCGATCAGCGCGAAGGGGATGTTGGACAGCACCAGCACCGCCTGGCTGACCGAGCGAAAGGTCGAGAAGAGCACCAGAAAAATGAGCCCGAGCGCGATCGGCACCACCAGCGCCAGCCGGGCCGCGGCGCGCTGCTGGTTCTCGAACTCGCCGCCCCATTCCAGCCAGTAGCCGGTGGGCAGTTCGACTTGATCGGCCACCGCCTGGCGAGCCTCTTCGACGAAGCCCACCAGGTCGCGTCCCTCGACATTGGCGATGGCGACCGCCATGCGGTTGCCGCGCTCGCGCGTCAGGGCGACCGGTCCCTCGATCTGCTCCATCCGCACCAGATTGGCGAGCGGCACGGCGCGTCCGTCGGGCAGCGCGATCTGTAGCCCGGCGAAGCGCGCCGGCGAGTTGCGCTGCGTCTCGGGACCGCGGATGACCAGTGGGCGGCGCTTGCCTTCCAGATACACGGTGCCGACCGTCAGCCCCTCGACCTGGGCGCGCAGCGCGGCGGCCAGGGCATCGGCGTCGACACCGAGCCGGCCGGCCTCCAGCCGGTCGACCACCAGATTCAGATACTGGGCGCCCTCGTTGCGCGGCGTGTAGACATCCTGCGCGCCCGCGATGCCTTCGAGGACCGTTACGATGTCCGCCGCAGTGCGGTTGAGCTGATCCTGATCGGCGCCGAAGAGCTTGACCGCCAAGTCGCCGCGCACCCCGGTCAGCATCTCCGAGACGCGCATCTCGATGGGTTGGGTAAAGGCGTAATCGACCCCTGGAAAGCGCTCCAGCACCACGCGGATCGCATCCATCAGTTCATCCTTGGTCGCGAAGCGCCAGTCCTCGTGCGGCTTGAGGACCAGAAAACTGTCGGTCTGATTCAGACCCATGGGATCCAGGCCCAACTCGTCGGAGCCGGCGCGGGCGATGATGGCGGAGACCTCCGGCACCTCGGCGAGGATGGCGCGCTGCACCCGCTGGTCGATGGCGAGCGATTCGGCCAGGCTGATCGAGGGCAGCTTTTCGAGCTGGACGATCAGGTCGCCCTCGTCCATGGTCGGCATGAAGGACTTGCCGATCAGGGTGTAGACATAACCCGCGACCACCAGCAGCGCGACGGCCGCGCTGACCACCACGGCCGGATGGCGCAGCGACCAGCCGAGCACCGGCATGTAGAGCCGGGTTAGCAGGCGCGGCAGCCAGGGCTCGTGCTCGCCGTCGCCGTGACCGCCGCCGGCGCCCAGCAGATAGGACGCCAGCACCGGGATCAGGGTCAGCGAGAGCAGCAGCGAACTGGCCAAGGCAAAGACAATGGTGAGCGCCACCGGCACGAACAGCTTGCCTTCCAGACCCTGGAGCGTCAGCAGCGGCAGGAACACGATGATGATGATGAGAATGCCCGAGGTCATGGGCAGCGCCACCTCGCGGGTGGCGCGATAGATCAGATGCAGCCGGGGCAGGCGCCCGCCGGCCGCGCCGCGATTGAGCTGAGTGACGACGTTCTCGACCACCACCACGGCGGCGTCCACCAGCATACCGATGGCGATCGCCAGACCGCCGAGCGACATGAGATTGGCCGAGAGTCCGAACTGGCGCATCAGGATGAAGGTCGCCAGCACCGACAGCGGCAGGATCAGGGCCACGGTCAAGGCCGCGCGCAGGTCGCCGAGAAAGAGCACTAGCAGGATGAGCACCAGCACCGTGGCCTCGATCAGGGCCTTGGCGACCGTGTGCACGGCCTTGTCCACCAGGACGCCGCGATTGTAGAAGACCTCGATGGCGACACCGTCCGGCAGGCCCGGCGCGAGTTCGTCGAGCTTGGCCTTGACCCCCTCGACCACCGCGCGCGCGTTCGCCCCGCGCAGACCCAGCACCAGTCCCTCGACCGCCTCGCCGACCCCATTGCGGGTGACCGCGCCATAGCGAGTGAGGGCGGACAGCCGCACCTCGGCCACATCGGCAACCCGCACCGGTTGGCGCCGGTCGCCGCCGATCACGATCGCGCCCAGGTCACTGAGGGTCTGGATCGCGCCCTCGCTGCGCACCAGCAACACCTCTTCGCCGGCGTCCAGCCGCCCGGCGCCGTCGTTGCCATTGTTGGCCTCGATCGCCGCGCGCAGGGCCGCCAGGCTGACCCCCTGGGCCGCCATGCGGGCATTGTCCGGGACCACCTCGAAACTGGTGACCAGATTGACGATGATCTTGACCTGGGTGGTGGAGACATCGGGAAAGGCGTCGATCGGGGTCTCCTGGATCGCCTTCCAGCCGGCGCCGATGAGCAGCAGGGCCGCCAGCAACATCAGCAACCGCTGGGTCAGCGCGAACTGGATCAGCCGCGCCAGCATCACTCGCCCCCCAGCCAGGCGGCCTTGAGGGCCGCCACGCCGCTGACCGCAATGCGGTCGGCGGCCGTCAGGTCGCCCCGAACCACCGCGCTCTGTTCCTCCTCGCCGACCAGGGTCACCGGCAGCGCTTCGAATCCGCCGGGGCGGGCGACGAAGACATGCACGGCGTCGGCCTGGCGGACCAGCGCATTGGCGGGCAGGCGCCAGCTCGCAACCGGCGCGCCGGAGGTCGACGCAGTCAGTTGACCGGGCGTCGCGCCCGTCCCGAGGGTCGCCAGCAACTGCACCTCGACGAACTGGCCAGGACGCAACTGATCGACGCCTTCGTGGATCTCCGCCCGCACCAGCACGCCCTGATCCTGGCCGTGCACCATCCGCCCGATGGTGACGACCTCGCCCGCCGTCCCCTGGCGTGTCAGGAACACCCGGGTGCCGGCGGCGATGCCATCAAGCTGATCGACCGGGACATGGATCTCCAGCCAGAGCGGGTCCGGCTCGGCGATCCTATAGAGCGGCGCGGCGCTGGCGACCGACTGCCCGGTGGTCACCATCTGCTCCAGCACCACCCCGGCGATCGGCGCATGCACCGGCAGGGTGCTGGTCAGGCGGCGGGTGCGGGTCAGGGTCGCGATGTCTTCCGGGGCCAGTCCGGCGAGCTCCAGCAACTGACGGTGCTGATCGAGCAGGGTGGCCATTTCACGCTGCCGGGACTGGGTCTCCAGCAGGCGGCGCTCGGCGATCACGCCCTCGCGGTGGAGCTTGCGGTCGCGCGCCAGTTCGCTGTCGACGAGTTCGAGCCGGATCAGCGCTTCCAGATATTGACTCTGGGTGTCGACCAGTTCCGGACTGCGCAGCTCGGCGAGCACCTGTCCGACGCCGACCCGTTCGCCCTCGGCGACCTTCAGGCTCTCCAGCACCCCGCTCTGGGGCGCGGCGACCACCCGCAGTTGGCGGTTGGGTACCGCCACCTCGGCGGGATAGCGCCGCGAGAGCGTGCTTTCGGCTGGGATGGGCGCGACCGCCTGGATCCCGAAGGCCGCCTGCTGATTGACGTCGAGCGCGATCAGCTCGCCCGCCAGTGCACTCGCCGGAACGAGGATGGGCAGCAGCAGGAGGGCCGTGAGCCAGTGCGCGGCGGAGTGCAGGCGGTCGGGCGGACTGTCGGCGCCCGGGCAGCGTGCCAGGCGGTTCAGCGGTGGCGGGATGCGATTCATTCGGGAACGACTCCTAGTGCTTGATTGAGTCTGGCCCGCGCCTGACCCTGTTCCAGACGCCGCAGTTCCAGGGCCACGCTCGCCTCGCGGGCGCGCGCCTCGGCCTGCAGCAGGGCGGTCAGATCGGATTCGCCCAGATCGAAGGCGCGCCGCACCAGATCCAGCGCCTCGTGCGCGAGGGTATGACGGCGTTCCGCGACCGCCAAGGCCTCGGCGACACCACGCTGGCCGACGCGCGCCACGGCCAGCGCCTGTTCGGCCTCCAGACGGGCGCGGTGCAAGTCGGTCGTGCGTTCGGTATAGAGACGTTCGGCCGCCGCCAGTGCCGGCGCCGACTGGCTCGCGAGTCCGAAGGGAATGCTGATTTCCAGTTGCACCGCGTCGGCGGCATCGGCGCCGCGGCCATCGCGGGTGCGCGTGCCGCCGAGGCTCAGCGTCGGATTGCCACGGCGATCGCGCTGCGTGCGGGTACGCTCGGCGCGCGCCACGCCCAGGGTGCCATCGGCATCGCGCAGCAGGGGATGATCGGCGGGGACCGTCTCCAGATCGGCGACGCGCTCCAACGGATCCTCGGGCAGGCCGGTCTGACCGGTGAGGAGCCGATACTGGGTCAGCGCCGTCTCGACCTCGACCTGGGCGGCATGTTGTTCCGCCTCGCGCTCCAGGGTCTCCTGACGCGCCAGAAGGAGATCGACCCGCGCCAGCTCGCCGGCCGCGAAGCGCTTGTCGATGGTCTCGGCCAGCGCGCGGGCGCTCACGAATGCCTCCTCGGCCTGGCGCAGCCGTCCCTGGGCCAAGGTCGCCGTCCAGACCGCCTCGCGCACCCGCCCGGCCATCTCCCAGCGCAGCAGGCTGGCCAGGCCATCGGCCTGACCGCCAAGCGCCGCCGCCACGGACTGACGCGCGTCGCGCTGTCCCGGCAGCCACAGCGGCACATCCAGCATCGCCTCCCACTCATTGGCGCCGGCATCGTCGGTGAGCCGGTCGCTGCGATGTTTGACCCGCAGCGCCGGATCGCCCGCGACCAGGCCGCCGGCCTGGCGAACACGCTGAATCTTTAGGATTGGTGAGGTGCTGTCGCCGTCTCCCCGGCGCCAGTGAGCCTCTGACGTTCCCGTGACCGTTTGGTTGCCGTGACTGAATGGTCACTCGGCAGGGGAAAACCGGTCGCATGAGCACCCGGCCCTGGAAGAGTGAAAACCGAGGGAACCTCAGTCATCCATCGGCAAGCAATTGCGCGAGAAAGGTCTCGTTCGTTGATCGCACAGAGGAAAACGATCATGCCAACCGTCACGCTTCAGGAAGCTCGGGCCACGTTGCCCGACCTTCTCCATCGCCTGATGCCAGGCGAGGAAGTCACAATCATCGAGGATGGCCGGATCGTCGGTCGCTTGCTGCCGGGGGAGTCGCCGCTTGTCAAGCAGCTCCGGCAACCGGACTCGATGACAGGATCCGTCGTCGATACGGCTCCGCACTCCAGTGCCGCAACAGGTCCGCGCCCCCCGCCAGGTCTTGGCAAGGGGTACGTCACCATTCTTTCGGAGGAGGATGAACATCTGGAGTCTGTCGCCCAATGGCCCTGTCGAGCTGGAAGTGCCAAAGGAAAAATCCGCATCGCCGCCGATTTCGACGAACCGCTTGAAGACTTCAAGGAGTACATGGAGTGAATCTGCTCCTGGATACCCATGTCCTGCTGTGGTTTTTGGCCGATGATCCGCAATTGGTTGCAAGCGCGAAAAAATCGATTGAGAACATCTGCTGAAGTCGTAGAAAAAACGCATTTCGGAACTGAATCTATGCCCAAACAACGACTCGAACGGATTACGATCGAACCGGGGAAATGCGGCGGCAGCCCCTGTCTACGTGGCTACCGCATCCGCGTCAGCGATCTTCTTGCGCTACTCAGCGCCGGCGCATCCCATGCTGAGATCCTTGAGGATTATCCGTTTCTGGAAGAGGAGGATATCTACGCGGCGCTGGAGTATGCCACCATTCAGACCAGCCATCCGATCGTGATCGCAGCGTGAACCTTCTGGTCGATAACCAGTGACCGGCGGCGCTCGCGCGCTTTCTGACAAGTGAAGGCTTGGCCTGTCGTCATGTATCCGATATTGGCCTGGATGCCAGCGATGATCGTGTGATTTGGGAACTCGCCAAAGCTGAGGCATTGGTGATCGTGACCAAGGACGAGGACTTTGCCTTGCTGGCGGATCGCGAAGGCGATCAACCTAAAAAGAGCAGTTGAACCGCAAAGAACACGAAGAACGCAAAGCCATTCAATGTCTTATCTCGATGACGACAGTCACCCAACGGGTGATTGTCGTGCGCATTGCAAGCCCTTGTTTTTCTTTGCGTCCTTTGCGCCTTTGCGGTTCCAAATGCCGAATTTAGGATCAAAGGCGTTAGGATGACGTGACACTGACCGCCGAACACCCCTACCCGCCCAAGTCACCGATTCCACGAGACCTCGCCGCCCAGCGGCACCCGCGCCTCGGCCCGCAATCCTCCAAGTCCGGGCGAGATCCCGAAGGCGATGCGCCCGCCGTACCCCTCAAGGATCTCCTTGACGATCGCCAGCCCGAGACCATGACCGCTGATCTGCTCGTCGAGACGCACGCCGCGTTCGGTGATGGCCGCGAGCGCGTCCTCGGCGCAGCCGGGACCGTCGTCCTCGACGCGCAGCACCAGTGTTTCGGCATCGATCGCGAGGTTGCCGGCGACCCGCGTGCGTGCCCATTTGCAAGCGTTGTCGAGCAGGTTGCCGAGGAGTTCCAGCATGTCCTCGCGATCCAGACCGAGCGACTCCGGGATGGCATGGCCGAGCCGGATCTCCAGCCCCCTGGGGGCATGCATGCGTTCCAGCAGACGCTGTAGCGTTGGCAGCTCGGCCGCCGGCTCGAAGCAGGCACCGGCGCCGCCGGCCCCCGCCAGACGGGCGCGCTTGAGCTGGCGTTCGGCGATGCGACGCAACTGTTCGACCTGTTCGAGCAGGCCAGCGCGGGTGCTGTCGGCCATGGGCAAGGCCGGGTCTTCCAGTTGCTGGCGCACCAGCCCGAGCGGTCCCTTGATGGCGTGAGAGAGATTGCCGGCGGCGGTGCGCGAGCGTTCCAGACGCTGGGCAAAGAGCACCAGCAGCCGATTGAGCTTGCGCACCAGGGGCAGGATCTCGGTCGGAACCTGCTCGGTCAGGGTGGCGGTTTGGCCGTGTTCGAGACGTTCGATGTCGCGATAGACCGGACGCAGACTGGCGAAGGCGCGGCGCACGATCAGCCGTTGAATCAGCAGACTCAACGCCAGCCCGCCAAGCGCCATCAGGGCGAACAGTCGCTCGAAGCCGACCAGCTCGGCGCTCAGCGGCGCGATGTCCTCGGCGACGGCGACCGCCAGATCATGCCCGTCGAGGCGATAGCCGCCGGCCCAGACGACCAGATCCTGGTCGATCGGCCCGGCCATCTTCCAGGTGCGGGTCTCGCCCGGCGCCAGGGCCGGGACGGCAAGCTCCTCGTCCCACAGCGAGCGCGAGCGCAGGCGCTCTCCCGCCGTGAAGGCGACCGCGAAATAGTGTCCCGAATAAGGCTGTTCATAGACCGGCGTCAACCCCGCCGCGTCCAGGCGCGGCGCTCCCGTCCGCTCAAGCCCGAGGGTTCCGACCAGACCTTCGGCATCATGCTCCAGGCGCGAGATCACGAAGGCATTGGCCGTGTGATGCAGTGCCGCGTGCCCCAGCCACCAGGCGGCGCCGATCAGCAGCACCAGGCTGAGCGTGAGGCCAAGATGGAGACGGCTTTCGAGGTCGTTGTCGTTGTTTAATTTATTTTTACGCGTTACTCGGGCGCCAATCTGGCGCCCGCCGCCGCGTCTCAGGCTCGGCAGTCGCCGGTGCCGCCACCCTTGCGGCTTTTCGACCCGCTGCCGTTCCCGGCGCCGCTGCCGTTGCGCGCGATCAGCCGCTCCACCCGCGTGGTCAGGCCCGACTGATCCGCGATGCCCGCGTCTTCGACCATCCCCAGTCGCTGGGATCCGGCGCCCTGGCCACCGGCCTTGCCGCCGCGCTCCATGGGCGTATCAAGGATGGTATCGACCGCTTCCTGTGTCAGATGCTGAGCCGAGTAGACGACGCCCTGGCGCTCGATCTCGGCGACGAAGGCTCGCAAATGGTTGCGCGAACCGCGCAGCAGATTGTTATAGATGGTTTGCAGATCCGCGTTGTCGGTGGCGGCGATAGCGACCTCGTTATCCTCGATGTCGACCTCCTCGATCAGCGCGCCGACCTGGAGCGCCGCGAGGTAGGAACCTTCACCCCGGTCGATCAGGTCCGTATAGAGCCGCTGGAGTGCACCATCGAAATAGATGCCGATGTCATCCGGATTCGAGGGGTCCGCGAGCCCGTACTTGTCCATCGCGCCCTTGATGGCATCCATGTGCTTCTGCTCGGACGCGGCGATATTTCCGAAGGGGAGCAACTGCCAGAGCGCATCCATGTTGAGATAGACATCGCGCGCCACTCGCTCTTCCTCGCGCATGAAGACGAGGGTCGCGGCCTCCCCGGGATCCAGCTCACTGAGCACCGGCTGGGCCGGTTGACGGCCGTTCGGCCCCGCGCCCAGGACGGGTGCGGCGGACAGGATGGCACTCATGGCGATGGCGACAGGGATCAGGCGGTATTGCAGGGTCATGGCGGTGTTCTCTTCAATCAGGTTCGACAGGATCGTCACGAGTCCAATAGCAGGTGCCGTGCCATCGCTCAAACCCGGTATTCACGGGCATTAGCCCCATGGTCGGCGGCGCATTCGGTCGACATTTCGCGTGCGACTCGACAGAAATGTCGAGTCCGGCGGCCCATCTCCACGCCTGTTCCGCCTTCCAGACGCGCCGGACCAGCGTTCGAGCGGTCCGGCCCGATGTTTGCTGAATTTGAAGTAGGGACGCCTCGATCGTCGACGCGGATCGGAGCCATCCGCCTGTCAGGAAGGGGGCTGCTACCGCCGCGCAAGGTTCGGAGGCTGACCTGGACCGCCCGAGGGCTTATCCTGACCGGACATCCCGCGTCCGCGCCCGAGGAACCGCCATGCCTGCATCTGTCGCCGCCGTCACGGACACCGCCGTCCGCGCGATCGCCGGTGCGCTATTGCTGCTCCTGCTGGCGAGCGATCCCGCGCTCGCCACGGCGCCGCTTACCGATGAATCGCCCACCGGAGAGCCGCTCGCCATCCGCTCCGAGGTCGCGCTTGGCTACGATTCCAATCCGGCGCAAAGCCGGGAGGGTCCCGCACTGGCCTTTGCCCGCTACGGCGTCGAGGCGGCGCGGGCATGGCCGCTCGCAGGCGCCGAGTTTGGGCTCACCGCGAGCGGTTGGTATCGCGATAACGAGGCGGACAATGACAGCTATCGCCTCACGCTGACGGGCGATTGGACGCGCGAGACGGACGCGGGCGCGGGTCTGCTCAAGGTCTCGCTCGCGGGCGCCGCGTATCGCGATCAATTGGTCCCGGCCGACGCGCGCGACGAGGCAGCCGTGGGAATCCGCTATGCGCGTGCGCTGTCAGCCCGCCATACCCTGGAGCTGAATGGCGAACTGCGTCGCCTCGCCTACCGCAACGCCTCGCTGCCCTGGGCCGGGCGTCCCGGCGGGAGTGCTGGGTCTGGGTCTGGGTCTGGGTCTGGGTCCGAGGGTGCTGGATCTGGATCTGGATCTGGATCTGAGTCTGTGTTTGGGTCTGGATCTAGGTCTGGATCTAGGTCTGGGTCTGGGTCTGGATCTGGGTCTGGATCTGGCGGAGGCTCGGAGTCGGGCCGCCATGCATTCGCCGACACCCGTCGCCGGGGCGACACGCTGGCGGTGCGCCGCGACGACGATCTGTTCGGATTCGGCCTGGACTTCACGCGCCATTGGCGACCCAATCTCGCCAGTGTGCTGTCGGCCATCCATACGCGGTGCGACTCCCCGGTAACCGCCCAGACCTATGATCGCGACGACCTCGGTCTGGCACTGCGCCTCGCGCCAGCCGAACGCTGGCAGCTTGAGCTCGGACTGGGCTGGTCCTTCACGCGCTACGCCGCGACCTCCCGGCAGGATCGGCGGGAAGACGAGCAGCACCGCCTGCTGTTCACCGCGCGCCATACCCTACCCGGCAGTCGCCCTGGCCAGGGCGAAGTCATCTGCGGTGTCGAGTGGCTCGACAGCGTCTCCACGCGCGCGGAGCGATCCTTCCAACAACAGGTAACCCAATGTGGCCTCTCCTGGTCGTTCCGCTAATCCTCCGCTCGCCGGCTTGGCGATGCTGATGCTGTGTCTGAGCGTGCAGCCGGTCGGCGCCGAGGCGCCCGTGCTAGCGCGGATCCTCGCCATTGAGGCGGAGCGGGTCACCTTGAGCGTCGAGGATGGGCGCGCGGATACGGAGCGGGTGGTCACGGTCGAGGTGCCGGCCCCGCCGCCGGGGCTCGCGGTCGGCGCGCTGGTCCGGCTGTGGCCCGGCTCGGCGCGCGCGCCGAGCGGCTCGTTCACCGGGGCGCGTCTGGAACCGCTCGCGGGCGATCTCTCGGCACGGGACCGCACCGGGGTGCGCGCGCGCCTCATGCGCAGCGGGTCGCGCGGCCTTGGCGGCGGACTCGGGGGCGGCGCGGGTGGACGTTGACCGGGAGTCGCACCGCCTGCCGCCGCCCTGGCTGGGTCATCTGCTGGTCTTCGGTCTGCTCTTCGCGCTGGTCCTGGCCTGGTTTTTTGTCCAGACCCGCCAGGCGGAACGCGCCTTTCAGGACGACGCGGGCGAGCATGCCCGCCTGCTGGCGGATGCGGTGATCCTGCATGCGCGCGGCGCCCTGCTGGCGGAAGATGTCATGAGCCGTATCCTCATCCGCTTTCTCGGCCAATCGGCGCGCTTCGCCGAGTATCTCGACGGCATCGCGCCCTTTCGTACCGATGAGTTATCCGCCTTCGCCGCCGAGGCCGGCCTGTCGGTCATCCACATCCGGCGCGCCGAGGGGACGGTCCAGGGTCCGGCCGACTGGGCGAGCGCCGAGCCACTGGACTGCGCGCGTCTGGAGCGTCTCATCCGCCTGCCGGAGGCACACACCATCCTCTTCGGCGTCGCCGCGAGCCAGGGCGAGGGGTGCGTGCTGGTCGGGCTGGACAGTCGCCACACCGAGGCCCTGGAGGCGGCCGTCGGCCTGCCGCGCGCGCTGGCGTCAGTGGCCGCTCTGCCCGGCGTGATCTCGGTCCGGCTCCTGGGAGATGCCCGGGTCGACATCGCGCCCAGTCAGGACGCCGGGTTACCGAGAATCACCCTCGGCCGCGCGACGGACGGCCGTCTGGTCGCCCAGGCCAGCGCCCCGGTCGCCGGCGCCGAGCTGCGGCTGGAGCTGGACGCGAGCCCCCTGCAGCGCATGCGCACCCGGCTTTGGTGGGAGTTCCTGGTCTTCGTCCTGGCGCTGGTCCTGACCGGCAGCGCCGGCACCTGGGTGCTCTATCGTCATCAGCGCGCCCACGAGCGCCAGCGCCTCGGCTATGAACGCCGGCTGTCGCGCCAGCGCGAGGAGGCTGGACTCGGGCGGGCGGCGGCGGCGATCGCTCACGAGATCCGCAACCCGCTGAACGCCATGGCCATGGGGCTCCAGCGCCTGCAGATGGAGGCCGATGAGCTGACGCCCGAGCACTGCCGGCTGCTGGAGCTGGTGCGCGAGGCGGTCCAGCGGACCAACGGCACGGTCACGGGACTCCTGGACTACGCCCGGCCGATCCAACCGAGACGTGTCAGTCTCGCGCTGGATGCCTTGATCGTCGACCAACTGAGCCTCTACGCGCCGGCTATCGCGAAGGCCGGGATCCACCTGGAGCCGAGTCTATCGCCCGGATCCCAGGTCTTCGGTGACCCCGATCTGCTGCGGCACGTCCTCGACAACCTGCTGCGCAATGCGCTTGAGGCCAGCCCTGCCGGGGGCGTGCTCCGGATCGGCCTGACGCGGGTGGAGGACGAGACCTCGCTCACCCTGGAGAACGACGGACTGGCGCTGCCGGCGGGCGAGGTCGAGCGCATCCTGGAGCCCTGGTTCACCACCAAGACCCTTGGCACCGGGCTGGGCCTGGCGATCTCCCGGCGCATCGTCAGCGCACACGGCGGGCGCTTGCTGCTTGAGGTGCCGCGACCCGGACGGTTGCGGCTCACCGTCGTCCTGCCCGCGCGACCCAGCGATTAGGCGATTTCCGGGAACGTCCGTACCCGACCGAAAGCTCCGGAATTGGACAGGATTCACAGGATTTTTCAAGATTGACAGGACTTATAAACAATGACTTATATCCTGGTTGATGACTCAAAACGACGCATAACGTCATGGACACGGTTTCACCGGGAGTTCGGATGAATATCCTTATCGCCGATGACGACCCCATGCAGCGCGAGCTGCTGGCCGGCTTTCTGCGCAAGCAGGGCCATCAGGTGCATGCCGCGGCCGATGGCACCGAGGCATTGGAGATCTTTCGCCGCGCGCCGATCCAGCTCGCACTGCTCGACCATCGCATGCCGGGAATGACCGGCGACCAGGTGCTAGAGCAGATGAAGGCGCTGAATCCACTGGTCCGCGCCATCCTCATCACCGCCTTCAGTGCGGTGGACATGGCGGTCCGGGTGATGAAGCTCGGCGCCGACGACTTCCTGGAGAAGCCCGTGGACCTCGTCCAGTTGCTGCACAAGATCGAGCAACTGGAACAGCGCGTGGCGGTGACGGCGGATGTGATCGAGGTGACCGAGGCGGTCGCCAGCGCCCCCCTGCCGATCGAGATCATCGGCACCAGCCCCGCCATGCAGGAGACCCTGTCGCTGGTGCGGCGCGTCGCCGACAGTCCCTGGAGCGTGCTGATCCACGGCGAGACCGGCACCGGCAAGGAGCTGATCGCGCGCCTCATCCATCTGCTCGGCCCGACGCCGGACGCCCCCTTCGTCGAGGTCAACTGCGCGGCGATCCCCGAAAATCTCTTCGAGAGCGAACTCTTTGGCCATGAGAAGGGCGCCTTTACCGGCGCGGAGCGCGCCCATCGCGGCTGCTTCGAGCGGGCCGCCAGCGGCACGCTCTTTCTCGACGAGGTTGGCGAGCTGCCGCCCGCGCTGCAATCGAAGCTGCTGCGCGCACTCCAGGAGAAGCGTATCGCCCGGGTCGGCAGCGAGCGCGAAATCGCGGTGAGCGCCCGCGTACTGGCCGCCACCAACCGCGACCTGCGCGCCCTGTGCGAGACCGGCCAGTTTCGCGAGGATCTCTATTTTCGGCTGCGGGTCCTGGACGTCGCGCTCCCCCCGCTGCGCCAGCGGCGCGAGGACATCCCCGCCCTGATCGAACACTTTATGACCCGCTATGCGCGGCGCCCGACCCGGCTTGCCCCCGAGACCCTGGACCGGCTGGTTCGCTACACCTATCCGGGGAACGTGCGCGAGTTGGAACACATCATCCAGCGCAGTCTGACCCTGGCGCGCGGCAGCGTCCTGCTGCCGGGCGACCTGCCCGAGGAGGTTCGGACCGACCCGTCCGCCGATCAGGGCCTGTTGCAGGAGCGCCTGGATGCCCTGGAGCGCGACATGCTGCTGGCCGCCCTGGAGCAGACCGACTGGATTCAGACCCACGCCGCCGAGCGGCTCGGCATCAGCGAGCGGGTGCTGCGCTACAAGCTGGGCAAGTATGGCATCCGGCGGCCGGAGACCTGATCCTGGACATGGCCGTCGTCCGGCGCGGTCTGGACCGGGTCGCCGCCGGCTCGTCATATCGACGATCAGGATCGGGTATCCTCGCCACCGAACCCTCGACGTCGTATCCACCGAGGCATCCCGAATGTCGCAGTACCCCTTTTCGTTTGATCGCTCAAGCATTCGCTGCGCACCCAAACCAGCCCCTTCCGGATGCGCGTGCCGACCGCGTCCGACACGACCGGCGGGAGCCTGTCGCGGACCTGACCGGCGGCGCGCCCCTCGCCTCAGCGGGCCAGCCGCGCCAGTCTCGCCTGATAGCGGCGCATCGCCAGGAGATGCAAAACCGCCCGGGTCACACGGTACAGAAACCAGGGCAGCGACGGTTGATAGTCGTGGATGGCGGCCATGGTGTAGCGTCCCCCGAGCAGGGTGTGGAACTCGAAGCGGGCCTGGTTCGGGCCGCGCGTGCGACTGAGCAGGCCGCCGACGATGAGATGGATCTGACGGTCCGGAGTGCTCTCCGCGTCCAGTCGCTGAAGCGACAGCAGGGTGACGCGCGGAAATCGCAGCCGGACCTCGCAGCGCCCGTCCGCATCCAGTTCGGTCTCGATAAAGGGCCAGCAGCACGCGCCCAGCCAGCGGAAATAGTTGCCCGCAACCCAGTGCGCATCCTGACCGGGCGGTAACAGGATGCGCTGGATGGAGCGCACCCGGCTGGCCTCGCGGAGGCGGTGCCGATCCTCTTCGCGCAGCGGCTGACGCGGATTGGGCCGCAAACGGCCGCTGCGCGGATCGAGCGCGGCGGCAAGCGCCGCGCGAAAGGGCCGCGAGTCGGGATCGATGGCCCGCTGGACCGGATTGTCGCGCATGCGGATATCCCGCGGCAGGCTCTCGACCACCGGACCGACCAGGGCGGCCGGCGCTCCGCCGATCAGGCGCGCCGTCAGCGCGGCCAGCCACAACGGCAGATAGGGCAGCGGCAGATAGGGCAGCCGCAGAAAACGCCGACGCACGCCGAGCACCTCGGCGGTCTGGCGCAGCATCGTCTCGTAGCTGAGCGACTCGGGGCCGCCGATGTCGAAGGCTCCGCGACAGGTCTCGGGCTGTCCCAGACAGTGCAGCAGCGCGCGCACCAGATCGTCGAGCGCGATCGGCCGGGTGACGGACCCCGCCTGCGGCGGGAGCGCCAGCAGGGGCAGGCGGCGGACGAGATCGACCAGCAGCCGTGGCGCCGATCCGCCCGGCCCGACCACCAGTCCGGCGCGCAGCGTCGTCACCGGGGTGCCGCGCGAGGCCAGGATGAGTTCGACGTCGCGACGATTCCAGAGCAGCGGCGAGATCTGGAATCCATCGGGGATCACCCCGCCGACGAACAGGATCTGTCGCACCCCGTTGGCCGCCGCCGCGAGCGCGAAATTGTCCGCCAGGATCAGATCCATGTCGCGCGGTCGGGCCTGGGTCAGGCGCGACGAGGGCGCCAGCGAATGCACCAGATAGATCGCATAGTCGGCACCCTCCAGACTCGCCGCGACCGCCCGCGCGGAGAACAGGTCGCACTGGCGCCAGGCGATATGGCCCTCGGGGTCGGGCGGGCGTGCCCGGGCCGGCGAACGGGTCAGCGCGACGACCTCATGGCGCGCGGCCAGGGCGCGGCAGACCGCGGTCCCGATAAAGCCGCTGGCGGCCAGCGACGACGACCCGCGGGCGCGACGGTGGCGACATTGGCATGACATCCCGCGCGCGGCCAGTCATTCGACGGCCGGCATCCAGCCATCGTCGAGGGTGCGCAGAAAGGCGACGATGGCCGCATCGACTGGCGGACAGTCGAGAAATGGCTCCAAGAGTATGAGAGCGTGAATCAAAAACATGAGAACCCTGAGCCAATTGCAATAAAGGGGGTGGACGGTTAGCTCCGCCTCAAACTACATCTTGTGGGGCTGCCAATGGTGACCATCGATGAGTCGGCTCTCGGGGACAGGATCTGTCACGACGAGTTGCTCAAGCAACCGGCGGAAGAGAAGTCCGCGGGAGT
>NZ_CAIPNF010000408.1 GCF_903866365.1 uncultured Thiocystis sp. | reverse complement strand
TCGATATCGAGCTGGCCAAGGCGCTGATCCTGGATCATGTCCCGGTTCATCTCAAGTACCTGGGGGCTCACAAGCATCCGGCAATACGCGCGGCGACCAACCAGTATCGCGAAAAGGAGATGCGCGAGAAGGAGTTCGCCGGCAAGGCACAGGAAATCCAATATCGCCAGGAAAAGGCGAAGGCGCTCAAGCGGCTCCAAACGCTGATCGAAACCGACGCGCCGGCGCAGCAAGCCATCCTGGAGAACGTCAAGCGTAAGGTGATGGATTTCCAGTATCAGCCCCAGAGCGTGCCGTTCGAGCTGTTCCAGAATGCGGACGACGCCCTGCGGGATCTTGAGCACATCGACGCTTTTCCGGCTCAACCCGGAGACTCTGGAGTCGATCCGCTGCCGGATGGGATACGCCGCTTCGTTGTGGAGTGCGATGAAGAGGCCCTGGTGTTCATGCACTGGGGGCGTGCGATCAATCAGTTCGGCACCAAGGGCTATCCCGGACGGGAGCGCGGCTTCGACCGTGACCTGGAGAACATGCTCATCCTCTCCGGATCGGACAAGGAAGAGGACGCGACCGGCAAGTTTGGGCTGGGCTTCAAGAGCGTCTGGCTGGTGACGGACCGGCCGACGATCGTCAGCGGGCGTCTTCAGGCGTCCATCGTCGGCGGTATCTTGCCCGTGCCGAATCGCGGTGAACTCAGCCAGACATTAGTCGCTCGATTGGCCGAGCATCAGCCGGATCGGCGTTGGCCGGGTACTGCCGTGCATCTGCCGCTCACCGGTGTATCCGGAGCGGATGTGCTCGCCCACTTTCCTGCTGTGGCCGGCACCATGGTGGCCTTCGCCCGCAGTCTGCGCCGAATCGACATCCGCCACCCAGACGGGACACAGATCTCGGTCAACTGGTTACCAAAACCCTTGCTCGATTGTGCCGGTATCGATCTCGGCTGGGTGCATCAGGACAACGGGGATCCGCTTCGGGTCATGAAGTTCCGGCTCGATGAGGGAGCCTTGCTGCTGCCGCTCGGCCCGCGCGGTTTCACGGAGTTGCCCAAGTCGATTCCACACCTCTGGGTCACGGCCCCGCTCAGCCAGGACGAGCGACTGGGGTTCGCCATCAATGCCATGTTCGAGGTGGCCTCCAGCCGCTCCCAGCTTTCGAACAGCGCCGTCTTCAAGAATCGCGCGCTCGCCAGTCGGCTGGGCAGCCAGTTAGCGGAGCGGCTGGCGGCGCTGCGCGAGGCCATTGCCTCCGATTGGGAGACTGTCCGGAGCGCCATGGACTTGGTGTCCGAACTGGACGTCTATGACCTCTGGCACAGCCTGTGGCAGGTCTTGCTCGCGCGCGTTCCTCAACTGGAGCGCGACTCAGGATCCCGAGTCGTGGCCGAGGCCCTACTCTCACCGGCACTCGCCGAATTGTCCCGACAGCACCCAATCGTGCCGAACGGACTTCCCGAGGGGCTGCGGCATTTGATGCGATGGACCCAGGCATCGACGGTGCTCAAGGGGGCACTATCGGAACAGGATGTCTTGCGGGCCGTGGTGTCCGCGCCCTGCTTCCAGGGACATTTGGATCCCCAGCGCAGTGTCTCGGCGGAGCTGGCCACCTGGCTCAGACTGCTCGTGAAAGCGCTGGGCGAGCGCCGGGATCTGCTGCACTCACTGAGCCTCGCGGACCTATTCCACCGGCTCGATGCCAATCAGCCGATCAGGCCCGAGGATGCCCGATCGCTCGGCAAGGCACTGCACCCGGAGACGTCGGCGCAATGGCTGAAGCGTGACGGGGAGGTGCCAAAGGAGACGCTCAAGGATCTTGAGCGGATGCAGGAGAAGGCTGGGCAATTGAAGTTCGTGTCGGCGGCGGGCGAGGCCGTTTCGGTGAAGCGCTTGCTCGGCGCAGGCTGTAGCGATGAGGAAACCCGTCGCCGGCGGTTTGCACCAGCCGCGTATCGGCTGGCCGACGGCTATGACGAGCAGGGCCTCGCCTTCTTCCGGCTCTGCCGTGACAAGCTCGATGCGCCGGCAGAGCGGTTGAAGGACTGGATGCTGAACGCCGCAGATAGCGTGTCCCGTCAGGCCGCGCTTCGCTATCTGCTGGAGGGTGATCTGGCGCAGGAGGTTGTCCAAAGGCTTCACGCATTTGGGCTAGCACGCACCTGGCTCGCGGATATCAGCGAGGATGATCCGCTGATCGCGGATTGGGACCGAAACAGCCGCTCGCGTCTCGTCTATCAAATCCTCAAGACCCCTGAGGAGAGCCGGGACGCCCATTTGAGCCAGGGACTCATTCAGCCGCTTCCGCCACCCAAGCCGATCGATCCTGAGTGTGCGCTGAACGCCATCCATGACTGGTGGCTCGCCAACCGAGATGTCTATCTGCCGAAGTATCACCGTCGACTCTATCCGGAGGGCAGACCGCCAAGGCTGCATGAGGACGACAACAGCGATAACTATCGATCTTCCTGGCTGCTACTCCTGCTCCTCGGTGGCTTCCATACCATGGGTCGGACCCAACCTGAGCAGCATCGCGATTTCATCGAACTCTGCCAGCGTCGGGGCTGGTGGGACGTCTTCACCGCTCCGGATCCGACGGAGCACTTCGATGCGTGGATGGGCGTGCTGGATGAATACATCGATGCCCAAACGGACCAACAACGCTATGAGCAATGGATGATGCGGTTTCCAATCATCTACAAGCTCGCAAGGCAATTGGACAAAGGGGGTGGACGGTTAGCTCCGCCTCAAACTACATCTTGTGGGGCTGCCAATGGTGACCATCGATGAGTCGGCTCTCGGGGACAGGATCTGTCACGACGAGTTGCTCAAGCAACCGGCGGAAGAGAAGTCCGCGGGAGT
>NZ_CAIPNF010000407.1 GCF_903866365.1 uncultured Thiocystis sp. | reverse complement strand
GTCCCAGCCGCCGCAGGCCGCGGGAATGCTCACGCTCGGCTTCGCCCCCACCTGTCCCAACACCTGTTGCGCGCGCCGGTTCAGCCGGGCGTCCCCCAGATCAATACCGGCCAATTCCGTGTCCAGTGCGCCCAGCGCCAGGTGCGCGTGTGTCGGTGTGGCCCCATCGCTTGGGCGACCCGTGGCTGTCTCGTGCATGATGCTCTGTTCCGCTTAACGTTCACTCAGCACCTATTGAAACGGAACCAGCCCGTCCGGTCTACCCTGGCCATCCAGGTTGCCTCTCGATCGTGTACAGAACGCCCGAAAGATATGGGTAAAGCTATGAGCATGTCGGCCCACAATTTCGATCTTCTGTCAATGCGTAAGTCCTAATATTGTCTGATAACTGTCACCTATGGTTTTCATCGAAACATACGATGCCTTGTTTTCCTTTGGTTATCTTGTGCAAAGTGAAAGTTTTGCCTAGAGTTCATGAAACTTTTGTCGCGGTCCAATCTCAAAACCGCGTCGAAAGTGCTAGCCAAAAACCGACTTTATTGGTAGGCTTTTACAAGAAACAACTCTTAGGTATCGGAACATGGCTAAAGATTTCTCCCTGATGCCGACAGGCACAATCGAGTCGTACATCAGCAGCGCTTATCAGATTCCGGTCCTGACTCCGGAAGAGGAAAAGTCGCTGGCGATTCAACTGCGCGACCATGGCGATATGGCTGCGGCCCGGCGATTGGTCACTTCTCACTTGAGATTCGTGATCCGCATTGCCCGCGGTTATCTTGGTTACGGTCTTCCGCTTCCGGATCTGATTCAGGAAGGCACCGTGGGTCTAATCAAGGCGGTGCGTCGCTTCGAGCCGGATATGGGCGTGCGCCTGGTGTCTTTCGCCGTGCACTGGATTCGCGCCGAGATTCACGAGTACATTCTGCGCAACTGGCGGATCGTGAAGGTTGCGACCACCAAGGCCCAGCGGAAGCTGTTTTTCAATCTGCGCAGTTCCAAAAAGCGTCTTGGCTGGTTCACCCGGCAGGAAGTCGAGGACGTTGCGGCGGATCTTGGCGTCAAACCCGAAACCGTCCTGCAAATGGAATCGCGTCTGTCGAACCAGGATCTGTCCTTCGACGGTCTGGAAGACGATGACGACGATTCCCCCACGGCACCGTCGACCTATCTGCCCGATACGCGCATGGAACCGGCAAAAATGCTGGAACTGGAGGATACGGATCGCAATCGGCGCGAACGACTCTATGCCGCGCTCCAGGGCCTGGACGAGCGCAGCAAGACCATTCTGCATGAGCGCTGGCTGTCCGAAAAAAAGCAGACGCTGCATGAGTTGGCCGAACAGTTCGGGGTTTCCGCCGAACGGATTCGGCAGATCGAGAAGAACGCGATGAAGAAGATGCGCTTGCAATTGGACGTTTAACGTCCGCAGGCTTGCGGCAATATGGCACGGATAGACGCGAATCCGCCATGAGCGAAATCGTCCTGATCAATGTCACGGGCGAGGATCGGCCAGGCATTACCGCCGCCCTGACCGAGATCCTCGCCCGTTATCGCGTCCCCATCCTCGATATCGGTCAGTCGACCATTCACAATTCGCTGACGCTGGGACTGCTCGTCGAACTCCCGCGCGACGGCAGCGCCTGTCCGGTCTTCAAGGATCTGCTGTTTCGCGCCCATGGAATGGGGCTAGACATTCGTTTCACGCCCATCGACGCCGACGACTATGAGGGATGGGTGCGCGAACAGGGTCAGCCGCGGCACATTATCACGCTGCTCGGCCGTCAGATCGATGCCGAGCACCTTGCGCAAATCTCTGCCGTCGTCGCCGAACTTGGGCTCAATGTCGACCATATCGTGAGACTAACCGGGCGCATCTCGCGCCGCGATCGGCGTCCACATCCGCTGGCGTCGGTCGAGCTCTCGGTGCGGGGCGCGGTCGAGAATCTCGCCGATCTGCATGGCGCCCTCCTGGCGCTGGGTCAGGTCATGGATGTCGATGTGTCCGTGCAGGAAGACGATATCTTCCGGCGGAATCGTCGTCTCGTCTGTTTCGATATGGATTCGACCCTGATCCAAACCGAGGTGATCGACGAACTGGCCGCCGTGGCCGGCGTTGGCGCCGAGGTAGCGGCCATCACCGAGGCGGCCATGCGCGGCGAGCTGGACTTTCAGGAGAGCTTCCGCCGTCGCATGGCGCTGCTGAAGGGGCTGGACGAATCCGTGCTGGCCGGGGTCGCCGAGCGACTGCCAATCACCGATGGGGCCGACAGACTGATCGCCACCCTCAAACGGCTGGGTTACAGGATCGCCATCCTGTCCGGCGGCTTCACCTATTTTGCCGAACATCTGCAACGCCGCTTCGGGATCGACGAGGTCTTCGCCAATCGCCTGGAATTTCGCGACGGCAAGCTGACCGGCGAGGTATCGGGCGAAATCGTCGACGGTGCGCGCAAGGCCGCCCTGCTGCGCGAGATCGCCGCCCGCGAGGGGATCCGCCTGGAGCAGGTCATCGCGGTCGGCGATGGCGCCAACGATCTGCCCATGCTCTCCATCGCGGGACTTGGCATCGCCTTCCACGCCAAGCCCTTCGTCACGCGACAGGCCAGGCACTCCATCGCCACGGTCGGGCTCGACGGCATCCTCTATCTGCTCGGCATGCGCGACCGAGATGTCGCGATGCTGGTCGAAATCTGATCCGAACCGAGCGGTCCTCGCTTCTGGCCGCCGCCGACTCGCAACCCTCTCCATCGGTCGCAACGATCATTTTGATCGGTCATCGGGATTTGCTATAAATTCCTATTTTCTTTAAGGTTTGCAGCACCAATCCGGCGCGACGCCTGAACGTCTGACAGGACGGCTCGGGAATCGAGTCTCGCCACTTGCATCATCGGGAGATCCCTCTGATGTCGAAATCTATCCTTCTGCTTGCCGCGCTGGCGGCCATCGCCGCGGCGTCAGTCTCGGCGAACGATCAGGAACTGCGTGCCAAGGCCGCCGCAGTCGGTCTTCAGGCGCTGCCGTATGGCCCCCAGCAGCCACACGACAATGCCATGACCCGCGAGAAAATCGATCTCGGCAAGATGCTGTTTTTCGATCCGCGTCTATCCGCCAGCGGAGTCATCAGCTGCAACACCTGTCATAACCTGGGGACCGGGGGCGACGACAATCTCTCGACCGCGATCGGTCATGGCTGGCAAAAGGGTCCGCGCAATTCGCCGACCGTCTTCAACGCGGTCTTCAATACTGCCCAGTTTTGGGACGGGCGCGCCGAGGATCTGAAGGCTCAGGCCAAGGGGCCGATCCAGGCGGGCGTCGAAATGGCCAACAACCCCACGCAGGTTGTCGTGACTCTTAAGAGCATGCCGGAATACGTCGAACGCTTCGGACGTGCCTTTCCTGGCGAAGCGGATCCGGTCACCTTCGACAATATGGCCAAGGCCATCGAGGCCTTCGAGGTGACGCTGGTGACGCCGGCCTCGCCTTTCGATCAGTTCATGGAGGGTAATGACGCGGCCATGACGGAAGAGCAGAAGGAGGGACTCGGCATCTTCGTGACGCGTGGCTGTACCGCCTGTCACAGTGGGGTCAACGTCGGCGGCGAGAACTATTTCCCCTTTGGCCTGATCAAGCGCCCCGGCGCGGATATTCTGCCGCCGGGGGATAAGGGTCGCTTCCAGGTCACCCATTCGGTCTCCGACGAATACGTTTTCCGTGCCGCGCCCCTGCGCAACATCGCGCTGACCGCACCCTATTTCCATTCCGGGCAGGTCTGGGATCTCAGGCAGGCGGTGGCCGTGATGGGCACGGCTCAACTTGGAGCCGAAATCAGCGACGAAGAGGCGGGCAAAATCGTCGCCTTCCTGGAATCGCTCACGGGCGAACTGCCCAAGGTCGAATATCCGATCCTGCCGATGGAGACGGCCGAGACGCCACGTCCGCAGTTCTGATTCGCCACCGATGCTCCTTCTCTCCAGACATCTCTCGCGTGGATTGGGAGATTAGGAGCGGCTTTGCATTCAGGACTTGCTCGTCAAGAATGTTTATAGTCCACCCTCCGCAACGAATCGTCCAGATCAACCGCCGTCGATGCCAACTGCCACTCCAGGATCCCGTCCTTTTGGTCTCCAGTGGAAACTGACGCTGGTGTTTTTCGGGGTCGCGCTGCTGGTGTCCGCGCTGACTACCGTCGTGCTGTTTCAGGTCATGCGCGAGCAGGCGATGGTGGATCTGCGCCAGCGTCTGGGCGATCTTGTCGGTGTCGCCGCCGCGGGTCTGGACGCGGATCTGCATGTCCGCGTCACCCCGGAGGCGGGGATGGATACCGATGACTTCCGGCGTATGAAGCGCGCCCTGCAAGCGATTCGCGATGGCGCCTCGGATCTCAAATACGTCTATTCGCTGCGACTGGATTCGGATGGAGCCATCCGTTTCGTGGTGGATGCCGAGGACAATCCAGCCGACATGGTGGATTTGGGAACCCTCTACGATGACGCCAGCCCTTTGCTGCGTAGCAACATCGCAACCCTGGAAGATACGTTGGTCGAAACCGAGGTCTATACGGATCGCTGGGGAACCTGGCTGTCCGGTTATGCGCCCATCCGCACCGCCGACGGGTTTCGGGTCGGGGTGCTGGGGGCCGACATCTCCGTGGCCACCCTGCGCGCTTACGAGCGCCGCATGCTCGGGATTGCCCTGGCCGTGTTCGCCAGCACGCTTCCCCTGATCCTGCTCGGCGGTTGGTGGATGGGACGCCTGATCGCCCGGCCCATCGTCGCCCTGAACCGGGGCGCGCTGCGGATCGCCGAGGGCGATCTGAATGTCCGTCTCGACATCCGGCGCGGCGACGAAATCGGCATCCTGGGGCAGTCCTTCGACCGCATGGCCGCCGAGCTGGCCGCGGCGCGACGAGGTCTGGAGGACGTCGCGGCCAAATATCGAGCCATCTTCGACAATGCCGCCGAAGGTATCTTTCAAAGCACCCCGGATGGACAGCTCGTGACCGCCAATCGCGCCCTGCTGGACATGCTGGGCTACGCGGATCTGGAGCAGCTCCGCGCTCGGATTCAGGATCTCGGCTGGAAGGTCTATATCAATCCGGCGGATCGTCAGACCATGCTTGCCCTGGTGCGCGAGAACGGGGCGCTCGATGCCTTCGAGGCGGAATTCCGGCGTGCCGACGGTTCCACCTTCTGGGCCGAAATCTCGCTGCGACTGGTCCGGCAGGGTGCCGATCCGGACCTGCTGGAGGGCATGATGCTGGATCTCACGGAGCGCCGCCGCCGTCAGCAGGCCGAACGCGAGCGCGAGACCGCCCGCGCCGCCAGCGAGGCCAAGAGCGGGTTTCTGGCCAATATGAGTCATGAGATCCGCACCCCACTGAATGCTGTCATGGGCTTGACCGATCTGATTTTGCGCACCAGTCTCGACGAGCGCCAGCGCGACTATCTGTCCAAGGTCAAGGTCTCCGCCCGCTCGCTGCTGGCGGTCATCAACGACATTCTTGACTTCTCCAAGATTGAGGCCGGACGGCTGGAGCTGGAGCGCACCGCCTTTTCGCTCGACGAGGTGCTGGCGAATCTCACCGAGATGTTCGCCTACCGGGCCCACGAGCGCGACATCGAGCTAATCGTGTCGGCCGCCGAGTCCGTGCCGCGCGCGCTGGTCGGCGATCCGACGCGACTGGGCCAGATCTTGATCAACCTGACCGGCAACGCGATCAAGTTCACCGAGCGGGGCGAGGTGGCAGTGACCGTCAGGCGGATCGAGCCACCTCCGACCGCACTGAACGCCGATCAGGTCATGCTGTGTTTCAGCGTGCGGGATACCGGAGCGGGCATTCCCGAGGCACGCCTGGATGCCATCTTCCATTCGTTCTCCCAGGCCGACGGTTCGATCACGCGACGCCATGGCGGGACCGGTCTGGGGCTGGCCATCGCCCGTCAGCTTGCCGAACTGATGGGCGGCGACATCCGGGTCGAGAGCCAGCTCGGGCAGGGGAGTTGCTTCCGGGCCACCGTCGTGCTGAGCCGTCAGCTCGAAACGGACGAGCAGCGTCCAGTCACCCCCGTCGATCTGCGCGGTCTCCGGGTGCTGGTGGTTGAAGACAATGCGACCTCGCGCGACATTCTGGTCAGTCAGATCCAATCCTTTCAGATGGTGGCGACTGGCGTGGCCTCGGGCGAGGCG
>NZ_CAIPNF010000406.1 GCF_903866365.1 uncultured Thiocystis sp. | reverse complement strand
TCGCGATGCCCGCGTGATCCGTACCCGCCTGCCAGAGCGTGCGGTCGCCCTTCATCCGATGGTAGCGGACCAGCGCATCCATGATGGTGTCCTGGAAGGCGTGCCCCATGTGCAGACTGCCGGTCACATTGGGCGGCGGGATCATGATGCAATAGGCGCTGTCCCCTTCGTTGCGCGCGGTCGCGGCCGGCACGAAGTAGCCTTGCTCCTCCCAAGACCGATACCAGTTTTTTTCGAGGGTTTGGGGGTCGTAGTTTTTATCCAGCATGGTGGTCAGGCTCGTGGTCGCGCGCGCGAAATTGCACATTATAACCGATGGACAGTCAGTGCCCGCCGGCGGTCAGCGATTCGTCATGAGCGTGTAGAATCGCCTCTTTGCCACTCGTTGGACCCCCGCATGAATGAGCCAACCCAATCCGCCAAACCCTGGGCCGGGCGCTTCAACGCGCCGACCGACGCCTTCGTCGAGGCCTTCACTGCCTCCGTCGACTTCGACCGGCGGCTGTACCGCTGTGACATTCAGGGCTCGATCGCCCACGCCACCATGCTCGCCCGTCAGGGCATCTTGACCGCGACCGAGCGCGACGCCATCGTCGCGGGTCTGGAAGCGGTGCGCGCGCGCATCGATGCCGGCGAGTTCGTCTGGTCGATCCCGCTGGAGGATGTTCACATGAACGTTGAGTCCGCGCTCACCGCCGACATCGGCGAGGCCGGCAAGAAGCTGCACACCGGGCGCTCGCGCAACGATCAGGTCGCCACCGACGTGCGGCTCTGGCTGCGCGACGAGATCGACGCCATCCGCGCCGCGATTGTGCGACTCCAGCAGGCGCTGCTCGATCTGGCCGAGCGCGAGGCCGACACCATCCTGCCCGGCTTCACGCATCTTCAGGTCGCCCAGCCCATCACCTTCGGTCATCACCTGCTGGCCTGGTTCGAGATGCTGGAGCGCGACCGCGAGCGTCTCGCCGACTGCCGTCGGCGGATGAACGTGATGCCGCTTGGCGCCGCCGCCCTGGCCGGGACGACCTACCCCATCGATCGCCACTACACCGCCGAACTGCTCGGCTTCGACCGCCCGGCCGAAAACTCGCTCGATGCCGTCTCGGATCGCGACTTCGCCATCGAATTCACCGCCGACGCGGCCATCCTCATGATGCATCTGTCGCGCTTCTCCGAGGAACTCATCCTCTGGTCCTCGGCCCAGTTTGGCTTCGTCGATCTCTCGGACAGTTTCTGTACCGGCTCCTCGATCATGCCGCAGAAGAAAAACCCCGACGTGCCCGAACTGGTCCGCGGCAAGAGCGGGCGCGTCTTCGGTCATCTGATGGGCCTGCTGACCCTGATGAAAGGTCAGCCGCTGGCCTACAACAAGGACAATCAGGAAGACAAGGAACCGCTGTTCGACACCGTCGACAACCTCAAGGGTTCGCTCAAGGTCTACGCGGACATGATGGGCAACCTGACCTGCAACCGCGAGCGGATGCGCGCCGCCGCCAAACAGGGCTTCAGCACCGCCACCGATCTGGCCGATTATCTGGTCCGCCGGGGCATCCCCTTCCGCGACGCCCACGAGATCGTCGGCAAGGCGGTCGCGCTCGGGATACGCGAGGGGCGCGATCTGGCCGATCTGACGCTGGTCGAGTTGCGTCAGTTCTCGGATGCCATCGGCGAGGAGGTCTTTGCCGTGTTGACGCTGGAGGGATCGGTCGCGGCGCGCGATCACCTCGGCGGCACGGCTCCGGCCCAGGTGCGCGCGGCGATCGCGCGCGGGCGGGAGCGGTTGAACGCTGCGGGTCAGAACCTTGCGGAGATTTCCAACCCGCATCCAACCAGTCTCGACCAGCTCAACGCCCGTCTGCTCCAGTTCGCCCGCGAGCGCGATTGGGAGCAGTTTCATTCGCCCAAGAATCTCGCCATGGCGCTCGCCGGCGAGGCTGGCGAGTTGCTGGAGCATTTTCAGTGGCTCACGGAGACCCAGAGTGCCGCGCTGGAGGACGGGAAAAAGCGGCAGGTTGCCCATGAGCTGGCGGATATTCTGCTGTATCTGATCCGTCTGTCCGAACGGCTGGGGGTGGATCTGATTGCCGCGGCCGAGGAAAAAATCGCGATCAACGAGCAACGGTATCCGGCGGAGAAGGTGCGCGGGGATGCGCGGCGGGCGGGTGAGTATCCGGATTGAGCGGGGTTGTCGGTGTGGGCGGTCTTCTGTCGGTCGTTTGGTTGTGAACAGCCGCCGACAAGTCGGCGGTCCCAGGTGCCGTTGTCTTATCGCCGCTCGTCTGCAAAGGTATCGCAGGCGGCGAGCGTGCCCTCATCAAGACCGCGTTTGAACCAGCGCACCCGCTGCGCCGAGCTGCCGTGCGTGAAGCTGTCCGGGCGGACATAGCCGCGGCTCTGACGCTGAAGATGGTCGTCGCCGATGGCGGAGGCGGCGTTCAGGCCCTCTTCGATGTCGCCCTGTTCCAGGATGTCGCGGGCCTGATGGGCGCGTTTCGCCCAGAGTCCGGCGAAACAGTCGGCCTGAAGTTCCAGCCGCACCGAGAGCGCATTGGCCTCGGTCTGACTCGCCCGCTGGCGCAGCGCGTCGACCTGATCGGAGATGCCGAGTAGATTCTGGACGTGATGGCCGATCTCGTGCGCGATCACGTAGGCCTGCGCAAAGTCGCCATGGGCGCCCAGGCCGTCGCGCAGCTCGCGATAGAAATCCAGATCGATATAGACCTTGCGGTCGGCGGGGCAGTAGAAGGGGCCCATGGCGGCCTTGCCGAGTCCGCAGGCGGAGCGGGTCATGCCGGTGTACATCACCAGTTTGGGGTCACTGTAGCGTTCGCCTCGCTCCCTGAAGATCGCGCCCCAGGTATCCTCGGTATCGGCCAGGATCACCGAGACGAAATCCGCCAGTTCGTCCTGACCCGAGGCGCGCCGATTCGTGGTTTGAGACGGACCGGGCTCGAATGGCGACCGACCGCTTGGCTCTATCGGTGCCTGCTGGGGGATGGCGATCTGGCCGGAGTCGGTGAGCAGAAGGCTGGGATCGACACCCAGGAACAACAGGACAATGACCAGGAGCAAGCCCCCGAGACCGCCGCCGACGCCGACCCGGCGTCCCACGCGCAGCGGGCGCTGAGTTCCGAACGGGAGATTCCCCGAATCGCTGTCCCGACGGTCCTCGATATTGTCGCTTCGTCTGCCCGTTCGCCAACGCATGATGTGTCTCCCTGGATGGGTGGATGACGACCTGATCGATGACTCGCAACGATGTCCGTCATGATCGAGGCGGTTTCGGCTTATCCTTCCGAAAGAGGCTGGAGGATGTCAAGGACGATGAAGCCCTACCAGCAATTCCCGCTCCTACCATCCCCGTGACAGCAGCTCCTTCGTCGTGTATCCATTCAGAACCGACGAGCAGGTTTCCCAATCGGCATCCTCGACCTTGCTGTATTTCGCGTCAAAGGGATTGCGCGTGGCTGTCGTCCGGTCGATGAGGCGATTCGCCGCCTGCTCGTCGTTGAGCGCCACTTGCACCCACACGCCTTCGAGCGTGTCGGGGATCTGGCCAAACAGGTCATGAATCGCTTCGAGACGATCCGCCAGTACCTGATGCACGCGATCCTCGACCGAATCGCGATAGCGCAGATTGGCGATCCAAATCTCGTCGCGCGCCTGGCCGATGCGTTGGATGCGCCCCTTGCGTTGTTCCAATCGGGTCGGGTTCCAGGGTAAGTCGATGTTGATGAGTGTCCCCAGGCGCTGAAGATTCAGTCCCTCCGACGCCGCATCGGTACCCAGCAGCAGCTTGAGGTCGCCCGCGCGGACGCGCTCTTTCAGCAGATTGCGGTCGCATCGCTGAAATCGGCCATCCCGCCACCAACCGGAACGATCGCTGCCCGCGTAGAGCCCGATCTCCAGGCCCGCAAACTCGGCGCGCTGGGCCAGTTCGTCGCCGACCCAGCGCACGGTGTCGTAATACTGCGAGAAGAGGATGCAGCCCAGCTCCAGCCAGCCGCGGGTCACGCCTGGATGGGTGCCGCGCAGATAGCCAATCAGCGCGTCCAGCTTGGGATCGTGATTGCCGCCCTCGCGCAGCAGCTTGAGACAACGCTCCAACGAACCGCGTTCCTCGTCGTTGAAGTCCTTGAAGTCGCTGACGCCCTGTACTGGCCGACCGAGTTGCGCCGAGGTGTCTTCTTCGGCGTCATCCTCGTCTTCATCGTCCGGCGCCTCGATCTCTCCACCGAGGAGCTTGCTGACGGTGCGGCGTCCGGCTTCCATCGAACTACCCAAACGCCGTAACAGCAGCGTCTTGAAGAAGCCCGCGCCCTTTACCCGTTGCTGGAGGAGCAGGGAAAAGGTCTCGGCCTCCTGATAGGCTTCGCGGAGATAACCGCCCAGCACGAGCGCCCCCGCCTCTTCCTCGCCAAACAGCTTCACTCGGACCTTGGGCAGGAAGTAGCCGCCGGTGGCGGGATTGACGGTGGCTTCGAGATAAGCGCGGGTGCGGCGCACGATGCACCGCAGCAAGGGATTGAAGCGGTCGCCGTAGTCGGGCAGCAGTCCATGCTGAAGTTGCACGCGCTGAATGGCGGTCGACATTTGCGCCAGACTCTCGGGCGCGAACTGCCAGCGGGTATCGCTGGCATACAGGCTGCGGCGGATGCGGTCGAAGGCCGGGTCTTCCACCCGCGATGGCAGCGGGTCGCGGACGTATTGCCAGCCATCGCGCACATCGGCGGTCGGCACCGCCGCGTTGCCGGTGGCGATGGCGAGACACTGGCTGGGGCGAAACCAGGGGCTGGTCTGCGTCCAACCGCCCAGCACGCCCTCGTTCCCGTGAGACAGGATGTGCAGCAGATCCCACGCCTCGACCGGATGCAGTTGGACCGGCGTGGCGGTGGCCAGCAGCAGGCTTTTGGTCTTCGGGCCAATCTCGCGCAGAAACGCCATCAGCTTGTTCGGTTCCGCCCGCTCGTCGATTTCGTCGGCCTCGGCGTCCACCTTCGGCACCTTGCGGCGGCGGGCGCGATGCGCTTCATCCACGATCACGCAGGTATAACGCCGGCCCAGCAGTTGATTGACCGCCTCCGACAGCCCGCGCACCACTAGCCCCTGCGAGACCAGCCCGATGCGGCGCGGGCATTTGCCCAGCGATTTCACGCCATCCGACGGATATTCCAGATCGTTCTCGTCGATCCAGGCGCGGCCAGTCCAGCGCGCCGACGGCAGCAACAGCAACTCCATCAATTCATCCTGCCACTGCTGGAGCAGCGGCTTGGGGGCGAGCACCAGAATCGGGCCGCCCTCGGGGTCGTCCAGAGCCATCAGCAGCGCGGCCATCGCAAGCTGGACGGTTTTCCCCAAGCCGACCTGATCGGCCAGCACCAGGCGCGCGCCGCCGAGTCGGTGCCGTTCCAGCGCCAGACGGGCAAAATACTTCTGATGCGGCCACAGGCCCTGGTCACGGCGATAGACCGGCATTTCGACTGCCGCCGCCGCCGCGACCGCCCCCGGATCGGCCAACGCCGACACCTCCGCCGGTTCGAGGACCCGGCGCGTGAGGATGCGCTGCACGTCCTGCGCGATGAACGGACAGCAGGCGAGATCCACGGCGCGGGCATCGTTCCAGAGCGCGTCGAATTCTTCCTGCACCCAGGCAATCGTTTCCGGGGCGTCGTCTTCCCACAGCAGTTCGTAGTTCAGCTTCCAGGCCGAGGCGCTTTCATTGACACTGCCGAGAAACGCCGTGGCCGAGCCATCCGCCCGCCGCACGATGCCGGCCTTGCCGTGGATCAGGCCAAAGGCCGTATCGGGCAGCACCCGCACCGTGATCCGTTGGTTGGTCAGTGCCTCATACAGCGCCCGATAGCGTGGCAGTGCGGCGGGCGGCGCGTCCTCTGGCCGACCCGCGCACCAGCTTCGCCGCAGCGCCGCCTGCGCGGCGGCAGCGGTGATCAGGTCTTGCGGATCGAGGTCAGAATTGCAGACGATCCGCACCGCCCCGGCGACCCGAGCGAGCGCCTCCCCGGCAATCTCGAACAGGCTGGAGCGGAAATAGCCCGCGATGCGGTCGTAGGACACAGCCCCCTCCAGATGCTGCTTGAGCACGGTCTGATCGAGTCGCTGGCGGCGGCTGGAATGGCGCTTGAGCGGCATCTACAGCGTCGCGGGATCGGCGCGGCCGCTTAAGCCCCTCTCCCCAGCGGGGAGAGGGGTTGGGGTGAGGGGGCGCCCGCATCCATTCGCTAACGCCTGAATAATCGACTCAAGAACCGCCTCGCCCTGCTGTAACACCTCGTTGTTCCAGTAGCGCACAACCTGATACCCCTGGCTTTCCAGAAACTGTGTGCGCCTGTCATCGTAATCTTTTTGTTGCTGGTGCTGAGAACCATCGATCTCGACGATGAGTTTGCACTCGCGACAGAGAAAATCCACGATGTATTGACCGACCGGTACCTGGCGGCGGAATTTCTGACCGAGCAATTGTCGGCTGCGCAAGCGTTGCCAGAGCCAGCGTTCCGCGTCGGTGCTGTTTTGGCGGAGTTCGCGGGCGCGTTGCTGTTGCAGCGGTGGGTTCTTGTGCATG
>NZ_CAIPNF010000405.1 GCF_903866365.1 uncultured Thiocystis sp. | reverse complement strand
GTTCCGCCTCGGGGATGTCAGGAAGTTTGATCGAGCTGGGCATGACGGTAGGACGATGCACGGGAAACGATTGGGGAAGCGATGGGGTATTCTAACGGATATCTTCAGCCAAGGCTGCCGTGACTTATTGAGAAGTTACCGTCCGCACCGTGGATGGATTCCGGTGTGAGCAGGTGATAAGGCACCTCTCGGATGGTTTCCTTGGCCTGATGTTTATTGACCCAATCGAGAAATGGCATCTGCTCGTTTTCCTGGTGGCGACAGGCCCAAGTCTACCGTACTTGGCTGTACCATACTGATGACTGCCAACTGCCAACTGCCAACTGCCAACTGCCATGCACCGCCGCAAACTTCCGATCGGGATCCAGAACTTCCGCGAGATTCGCGAGGAGGACCATTATTATGTCGACAAGACCGGCTTTATCCGGCAACTGATCGACGAAGGAAAATACTATTTCCTCTCGCGCCCGCGCCGCTTCGGCAAATCGTTGTTGCTCGACACCCTCGGCGAACTCTTCGCCGGCAACGAGGCGCTGTTTCGCGGGTTGTCGATCCATCCGCAGTGGGATTGGACCGTTCGTTATCCGGTGATCCGGTTGAGTTTTGGCGGTGGGGTCGTCCACCGTCGCTCCGAACTCGATCAACGCATCCTCGATCTGCTGTACCGAAACCAGCGAACGCTAGGGCTGACCTGTCGCGATCCCGAGGATCTGGTCGGCTGTTTCGGCGAGCTGATCGAGCAGACGCATCTCATCACCGGCCAGCGGGTGGTGATCCTGATCGACGAATACGACAAGCCGATCCTCGACAATCTCACCACGCCGAACATCGCCCGCGAGCTGCGCGACGGGCTGCGCAATCTCTATTCGGTCATCAAGGATCAGGACGCGCACATCCGCTTCGCCTTCATCACCGGCGTGAGCAAATTCAGCAAGGTCAGCATCTTCTCGGGGCTGAACAATCTCAACGACATCACGGTGGATGCCAACTATTCGGCGCTCTGCGGCTACACCCAGACCGATGTCGACACCGTCTTCGCGCCCGAACTCGACGGACTGGACCGCGACGAGATCCGCCGCTGGTACAACGGCTATAACTGGCTCGGCACGGCGGTCTACAATCCCTTCGATCTGCTGCTGCTGTTTCGCAAGCGTGAATTCCAGCCCTTCTGGTTCGAGACCGGCACCCCGACCTTTCTGGTCGATCTGCTCACCGAACGCGGCTGTTTCACGCCCGAACTGGCCGAACTCCACGCCTCCGAGGCGTTGCTCTCGACCTTCGACGTGGACCATCTGGCGACCGAGGCGTTGTTGTGGCAGACCGGCTATCTCACCTTCGCCGGGTCGCGGCGGATTGGCGCGCGGCGCGAATATCGCCTGGTTTCTCCGAATCTGGAAGTGACCAGCGCCCTCAACGACGCCCTGCTCAAGGGGTTGATGGGCGATCCGTCGCAGGCCGAGCGCGCCGTGAGCCGGCTCTACGACGTGCTCATGGGCGGCGATTTCGCGGCGTTGCGCGCGCATCTGGAGAGCCTGTTCGCCGCCATTCCGCACCAGTGGCACGACGGTCACCCGATCGCCCGTTACGAGGGTTTCTACGCCAGCGTCTTCTACAGCCATCTGGCCGCGTTGGGACTGGATCTGACGCCGGAAGACGCGAGCAACCGGGGGCGGGTGGATCTGACGCTCAAGTTCAATGCGCAAGTCTGGCTGTTCGAGTTCAAGGTGGTCGAACTGGTACCCGAGGGACGGGCTTTACAGCAGATCAAGGAGCGAGGCTACGCCGACAAGCATTGCGCCCTGGGTCAGCCAATCCATCTGATCGGCATCGAATTCAGTCGCGAGCGGCGCACCCTCGTCGGGTTTGAGGTGGAAACGTTATGACGGTCCGCCTGCGCTGCACACTCCGCCATCCGGACAATCTGGCGCGGCACCGGAGTTGCGTCCAGAGGCATCCTCCATCCCTGCGCCAAAAAACGCCCGTACATCCGCGATCTGGCGCGTGCGGGCCATCGCCGGCAGGCTGTCGAGAAAGGTATAGCCATAGGAGCGCGACAGGAGACGCGGATCGCAGACCACCAGCACGCCGCGATCTTCGCTGCCGCGGATCAGACGCCCAGCGCCCTGTTTGAGCGCGATCACGGCCTGCGGCAACTGATAGTCGCGGAAGGGATTGCCGCCGCGCTGGCGCAGCGCGTCGATGCGCGCGGCCAGCACCGGATCGCCCGGCGAGGCGAACGGCAGACGGTCGATCAGGACGCAGGAGAGCGCCTCGCCACGCACGTCGACGCCTTCCCAAAAGCTTGAGGTACCGAGCAGAACCGCGTTGCCGAGTTCGCGAAAGCGTTCCAGCAGTTCGGCGCGCGGGGCGCTGCCCTGGACCAGCAGCGGATAGTCGATCCGACCCTCCAGCCCGGCGGCCAGTTCGCGCAGCGCGCGATGACTGGTGAAGAGCAGGAAGGCGCGACCGCGACTGTAGCCGATGACCTCGCACGCCAGTTCGAGCACCTGCCGGTTATAGTCGGGATCGGACGGCGGCGGCAGACCGCGCGGGACGAACCAGAGCGCTTGATTGGGATAGTCGAAGGGGCTTTCCCAGCGTTCGGTTTGGGCTTTCTCGATGCCGAGCTGACGGGCGAAATGATCGAAGCCGTGGCCGACCGCGAGGGTGGCGGAGGTGAAGATCCAGGCCGTGCGGTCGTGGCCGATCTGTTCGCGAAAAACCTCGGCGACCTCCAGCGGGGTCTGATGCAGCCGGAAACCGCGCCCCAGGGTCTCGAACCAGCGCACCGCGTCCTCGGGTTCGCTGGCGACCAGGGTATGCAGACGCTCCCGCTGATCCCCGGCGCGCGCCAGGCAAGCGTCCAGACCCTTGCCACGTCCGACCATGGCCTTGAGCGCCTCGGCCAAGGAAGACAAACGGCGTTCGAGCGTTTCCAGCGCCCGCTGAACGCCCGGATCGCCGACGAATTCGCGCCAGGGACCGCGGCGATCCGCATCGCCCAACCCGAGCCGCGCATCCTGGACCGCGCGGCGCAGTTTGCCGGCGCGCTCGGGCAGTTCCGGGACATCGCCCGCCTCGCGGCGCGCTTCGAGTTCGGTGTCGCGCGCCAAGTCCAGCAACTGGCGGCTGCTCAACGAGATGCCGAAAAAGTTCGATGCGGTGTCGGGAAGCTGGTGCGCCTCGTCGATCACGAAGCAGTCGGCGCCCGGCAGAATCTCGCCGAACCCCTCGTCCTTGAGCGCCAGATCGGCGCACAGCAGATGATGATTGACGACCACCACATCGGCCGCCTGGGCCTCGCGGCGGGCGGCGACCAGATGACAGCCCTGCCAGTCCGGGCAGTCCTGACCGAGACAGTTGTCGCTGGTCGAGGTGACCTCGGGCCAGATCGCGGCGTCCTCGGGGAGCGGTAGCTCGGCGATGTCGCCGCGCCGGGTGGACGTGGACCAGTCGCGCACCTGCTGGAGATGGTGACGCAGTTCGGGCGAGAGGTGGCCGGGGTCATCCAGCAGTAGCTGGAGCCGATGACGGCAGAGATAATTGGCGCGGCCTTTCAGCAGCGCGCTCGACACCGGCAGGCCGAGCGCCTCCCGGATCAAGGGCAGATCGCGATGAAACAACTGGTCCTGAAGGTTGCGCGTGCCGGTGGAGATCAGCACCTTGCGTCGGGACAGCAGCGCCGGGGCCAGATACGCGAAGGTCTTGCCGGTGCCGGTGCCGGCCTCGCAGATCAGTACGCCGCCCGTGTCCATGATGGCGGCGATCCGCTCGGCCATCGCCTGCTGCTGCGCCCGGTAGCAGAAGCCGGGCACCCGTTCGGCGAGCACTCCGTCGGGGCCGAAAATCGGCGACAGATCAGACACGGGGCGCAAACATCGGGGACCGAACCGTCGCGGGGCCGCTCAATCCACGCCCGCGCGGCGGTCCGCCTCGGCGGCCCCCGAGGTATCGCCGGCGCGGCGCTTGGATTCGGCGATGATGCGCCAGTTATCCTTCTTGACGACGGCGTTCGCGCCCGCCAGATCGTTGGAACGCGCCGCGAGATTCCCCGCCTGACTGCCCTGCCCCTGCTCCATGCGTATCCGCGCGAGACGATTCCAGAGATAGGCTTCGCGCGGGGCGATCCGCAGCGAGCGTTCCAGCGAGGCGGCGGCGCCGGCGTAGTCGCCGGACTGACGCTGCTGTTCCGCCTGACTGGCCAGCGCCTGCGCGGCCGGCGGCAGGCTCGGCGCGGCGATGGGCGGGGCGGCGGGCGCGGGCGGAGCCGCCTTAACCGTCGGCTGCTCGGGGGCTGGCGGGGCGACTCTCGGCGGCGTGGGCTCGGCCTTCGCCACCGTTGGCGCGGGCGGCGGCCTGGACGCGGGCGTGGCCTTCGCCACGGTCGGCGCGGGGGCTGGCGTCGCTGGCGGAGTCGGAATGGGTTTCCTGGGTACGGACGGCGCGGTTTCGCTTGGTTTAGGCTTGGTCTGCACCACCGCTGGCGTCGCCGGTTTGGCTGGCACGGCGGGTTTGGCCGGTGCTGGCTTCGCGTCTGTCGTCGGCGTTGGCGCACCCTGGACAACCTTGGGCGCGGCGGGCTTGACGGGTGCCGCCCCGACGGTGGGCGCGGCTGGCGCCGGCTCGGCCGCTGGCGGGGCAGCCGGCTC
>NZ_CAIPNF010000404.1 GCF_903866365.1 uncultured Thiocystis sp. | reverse complement strand
TCGCCGATGGCAAGCTCGACAACGAGATCCCGTTGAAGCAAAGAGACACGGGCAGCCTACTGGCCTCGATGAAGGACATGCAGCAACAGCTGCACGATCGTCTCAGCGCCGAACGGCAAATCGCGGCCGAGAGCCTGCGCATCCGCCATGCCCTGAACAAGGTGACTCTCCCGGTGACGGTCTCGGATGAACACAACACACTGGTTTACATCAACGATGCGGCCCAAGCCCTCTGGCAACGCATGTCCGTCGAGATCGCACGCCGACAACCCGGCTTCGCTGTCAGCCAATTGATCGGAAGCCGCCTTGCCAACTACTTCGAGGATGAGGAAACGCGCGCCGCCTACCGCGCCGAACTGTCCGGTTCGCGCACGCTCGATACGCTTCTGGGTGGGCGGACGCTGAGACTCACGGCCAGCCCGGTGCGGGATGAGGCAGGCGCTTACCAAGGATGCGTGACCCATTGGCAGGATCGCACCGTCGAAGTGGGGATCGAAAGAGAGATCGCCGACATTCTTGAGGCGGTGACCAGCGGCGACTTGACCCGTCGGATCGAGGCCGAGGGCAAGGAGGGCTTCTTCCTGCAACTCGCCGAGGGATTGAATCGATTGATGGCGATCGTCGCGAGCAGTCTGACCGACGTGGCGGCAGTGCTGAACGCGATCGCCCGCGGCGACCTGACCCAGACCATCGACGCTCAGTACGAAGGGATTTTTGGCCAGCTTAAAGATGACACCAATGCGACGGTCGCCCGCTTACAGGAGGTCGTCGGACGCATCCTGGAGGCATCCGAAGCCATCGGCAGCGCCGCCAACGAGATCGCGGCCGGGAATTCCGATCTCTCGGGACGCACCGAGGAGCAGGCCGCGAGCCTGGAGGAGACCGCCGGCTCGATGGAGCGGCTCAATGCCACGGTCAAGCAGAACGCCCAGAACGCCGATCAGGCCAATCGACTGGCGCAGGAAGCCAATGTCCTCGCGACCCGCGGCGGGGAGATGGTGCAACAGGTCGTGGGCACCATGGGCGCGATCCAGGAATCCAGCCGGCGCATCGCCGACATCATCGGCGTGATCGACGGGATCGCCTTTCAGACCAACATCCTCGCGCTCAACGCGGCCGTGGAAGCGGCGCGGGCCGGTGAGCAGGGCCGGGGCTTCGCCGTGGTCGCCGCGGAGGTTCGCCATCTGGCGCAACGCAGCGCCCAGGCGGCCAAGGAAATCAAGGGGCTCATTACCGACTCGGTCGCCAAGGTCGACGGTGGGGCGCAACTGTCCAGCCAGGCCGGCGGCACCATGGAGGAGATCATCATCGGCTTCCGGCAGGTCGCGACCTTGGTCGACGGGATCACCCACGCCTCGCGCGAGCAGCATTCCGGCATCGAACAGGTGACCAAGGCCGTCGCCCAGATGGACAAGGTGACCCAGCAGAATGCGGCCCTGGTGGAAGAGGCCGCGGCGGGGGCCGAGAGTCTGGAAGACCAGACTCGGGTGTTGACTCAGACGGTGGCCATGTTCAGGCTGGCCGGATCAGGTGTCGCCAACCCGCGCGGCACGTCCCAACTATCCACAGGCGCCCACCTCGCTCCCCCGCCAACCCGAGGCACTCCAGTGATCTCTGCCAAGGCGAACCGCACGTCCATCCAGAAGGACAAGCCCATCGCATCGCTGGCCGGCGACGACCAGTGGACAGAGTTTTAACCCATGTCATCGTTGAACTAAACAACCACCGGCTAAAGCCGGTAGTTTGAGTAACGGACTGAAAGTCCGGATATGCGTCGTGATGGCTCGACCTTGAATTCGCTGGCGGGATCTGGCATCAACATGATGCTTCAAACCGAGGCATTTTCGGTGTAATGCCGTCACTGGCTTGCGCGGTTAATGGTGGGATGGTGCATCTTTACTGAGTGGCGAGCTTCAGGTTAAAACGCTCAGAGCGCCATTCGCTGATAGTGATCGATCACGGTAGGGTTGAGTAACAGTTAAAAAATAAGCTAACATAAACTCACTTTCGCAAACTTTTGTACAAGGCATGGCCTACGTCCCTCTCCGCAAGGCCGTTGCCGAACTTGGACTGCATCCCAACACGCTACGCCGCTATGCTGACCACGGACTCATCTCCACCATCCGCAACGCCGCCGGGCAACGTCTGTTCGACGTGGACCCCTACCTGCGCCGTGCCGCCGATGCTTCCGTTGTCCTCTACGCCCGCGTCAGCCGCGCCAAGCAACGCGACGATCTCGCTCGCCAAGTCGAACGTCTGCGTCTTGCCTACCCGCACGCGGAGATCGTCCAAGACATCGGCAGCGGACTCAACTTCAAGCGCAAAGGACTGCGTGCCCTACTGGAACGACTTTTGCGCGGCGACAAGCTCCGGGTTGTGGTTGCCCATCGTGACCGACTTGCCCGGTTCGGCGTCGATCTCATCGCCTTCCTCGTCGAACCCTTCGGCTCCGCTCAGGACAGGCTGCACGGCGGGGAACTCGTGGTTCTCGATCAGCCAGTCGAGCAATCCCGAGAAGCCGAACTCACCGCCGATCTACTCGCCATCCTGCATCACTTCTCTTGTCGCCCCTTCGACGCCGCTCAGGACAGGCCGCATGGGCGGAGAAGTCACCAAGGCAAAACGCATCAGAATCTACCCGACGACGGCACAGAAGAGCCTGTTTCGGCAGTGGCTCGGAACCTCAAGATACGTCTACAACGAAACCGTCAAGCATCTCGATCTTCCCAAGGAGGAACGGGCGGGACATTGGATGGGGGCGGCGAAGATCGTCCTGCCGAGCCTGCCGAGCCTGCCGGATTGGGCCGGAGCGATCCCATATCAGATCAAGAAGATCGCCATTGAGGACGCCTACACAGCCTTCTCCAACGGCGTCAGAAAATGGAAGCAGACCGGCGAGCCGTTCGATCTGCGTTTCCGTTCGCGGAAAAATCCGAAGCAATCCTGCTTCATCCCCTCTTCCGCCCTTAAGGACGCGGGCCTTTACCCGAGGATTGCCGGAAGCCTCAAACGCGCCGAGGACTTCCCCGACAACCCACGGGATTCGCGCCTGGTCTGCGAGCAAGGCCGGTGGTTCGTGATCGTCCCCTATCGTGTGCCTGTCATGCCGACCGAGAACCAAGGTCGCGTGGTGGCGCTCGATCCGGGCATCCGCACCTTCCTGACTGGCTTTGCCGAAGACCAGGCGTTCAAGATCGGCGAAGGCGACTTCGCCCGGATCGCCCGGCTGTGCGTTCACTTGGATCGACTGATGTCGCGGCTGTCACAAGCGAAGTGCCGACAAAAAGCGCGGATCAAGCAAGCGATCCAGCGGTTGCGCTGGAAGATCCGCGATCTGGTGGACGAGCTGCACTTCCAGGCGATTCGTTTCCTGCTGGATCGCTTCGACCTGATTCTGCTGCCGACCTTCGAGACCAAGGAGATGGCGGCGCGGACCACGCGCAAGATTCGGTCGAAAACGGTCCGCTCGATGCTGGGCTATGCCTTCTTTCGCTTTGGGCAACGCTTGGAGTCCGCCGCGAAGCAGGCCGGGAAAGCGGTGCTGCGCGTCAACGAAGCCTACACCTCGAAGACGGCAAGCTGGACCGGCGAAATGAAGCAGATCGGCGGCGCTAAAACGATCACGAGCGGCGGGATCACCGTCGACCGTGACATCAACGGCGCTCGCGGGATCTTCCTGCGAGCATTGGTAGATACACCCTCGCTCAGACATGAGCGTGCATGTGTTGGCGCTTGTGAACAAGCGTTAGCATAAATGTATCGGTGATGTATGTCTGTCTGTGTCTGCGGTTCCGGTGGTGAATTCGAGGATTGCTGCGCGCCGATTCTGGCCGGCCAACCAGCGCCTACGGCGGAAGCCTTGATGCGCTCGCGCTACGTGGCCTATGTGGTCGGCAATCTGGATCACCTTGAGCGCACGAACATGCCCGAGGCGCGTGAGGCGTTCAACCGTCTCGACGCCGACCGCATTGTCGAAGAAACGACCTGGCTAGGGTTAGAGGTCCGCCGCATCATCGCTGGCGGTGTTGACGATCTGACAGGCCAGGTGGAATTCGTGTTCCGCTATCGCCAGCAGGGACAGACATTGATGCAACACGAATTCGCGCAATTCTGTCGCGAGAACGGGGCCTGGCGGTATCAGAGCAGTGAAATCAATCCGAAATCGCCTCCTGTGCACGTCTCAAAAATCGGCCGTAACGACCTCTGTGCGTGCGGATCTGGCAAGAAATACAAAAAATGCTGTGGGGTCTGATTCGGTGAGCGTCAGACGACGCGCCACGCCGGCCACGACCACACACCATTTCGCCTGCATCGCGTGCGGCAAGTGCTGTTATGGATGGCTGCCACTGACGCTCGCGGATGCCTTGACGCAGGCTGGACGCTTTCCGCTGGCCATGGTCTGGACGCCGGTTCCCCAGACCAGTCGTGCGTTTGATTTGACCGCGCAATTGGGCACGACCGTCCAGCTCGCCAAACGCAAGCGGGTTGCCGTCTTGATCGCGCCGACCGCTTATCTTCCTCCGTCTTTTCCCTGTCCGGCGTTGTCGGCGGAGAATCGATGCGTCATCCATGCCGAGAAGCCGCTGCGGTGTCGTTCCATGCCCTTCTATCCCTATCGTCGGGCGGCGGATCAGGCGGATATGCTCGTTCCGCGAACAGGGTGGGTTTGCGATACTTCCGTCAGTGCGCCGGTGGTCTATCAGAACAGGGGCATTGTCGATCGTACGGATTTTGATCGCGAGCGCGCGGCCCTTCTCGCGCAAGCCCCGATTTTACGCGCTTACGCCGACACCACACTGCAACACTATCCCGCGGTGATGAGCCGTTTGCAGCAAGCGGCGCAGAACCCCGCGACGGGACGCTTTGTCGTCGGTTTCTGGTCCTTTCTGCGCCAGCATCGGAGTGAGGATCTCGTTACGTTCGCCAAGGCACAACATCCAGTGCTCATTGAATTTGCAGACCGGACCGCGGGCCTGCCAACGCTTGCCGAGTATCACCGCTACTACCAGGACGCCGCTGCGGAACTGGTCTGGTTCGCGCAACGCGCGTAAGCCTAAAGAGAGCAGTTGAACCGCAAAGAACACGAAGAACGCCAAGTCGTTCATTGTCTTGACTCGATAATGACAGTCACCCGGAGGGTGATCGTCCTACTCATTGCAAGCTCTTGTTTGTCTTTGTGTCCTTTGCGCCTTTGCGGTTCAAAATGCCGAAATTTAGTATAAGGCTTGGCGGTGGTCCCTTCACCCTTTCGGCGACTGCGTTCATGACGCCGGCATGACCCCGCTCAGGCCCCGCCGCAGTCATGACAAAGCTGGATTTCATCAGCCTTCTCTCCGCTTGAATCCGGTGATCATGGCGCCGATCAGATTTTCGCCATGTGACAGACTGGAGAAAACCACGCCGACCAGATGGACGATCACCAGGACGAGCGTGAAGTTGGCCAGGACTTCGTGGACTTCCTCCAGGCTCTCTCCCCAGGACTCAGGTATGCCGCTCATCAGCCCCGCCAACGGACCGGCGAATTCTTGCGCGCCATAGAGCGCCATCCCGCTCAATCCGGTGGCCGTCACCGCCAGCAGTAGCAACAGAATCATGGCGCCACCGGCGGGGTTGTGGCCGAGATAGTGCTTGGCGCGAAAACGCAGAACGTCGGCCAGATAGGCGCGGATCTCGTCGGGTCCGCGCACGAAATCGCTGAACCGGGCATGCCGGGTGCCGATAACGCCCCAGACCAGACGGACGGCGATCAGCGTCAGCACCAGATAACCGGCCCAGACATGGACGCCGAGGAGGTCGTCCTCGACGATGAACGCGGTCGCGAAACCGGCGGCGAGCGACCAGTGGAAGATCCGTACCAGCGGATCCCAGACGCGGACTTGCGTGCTGGCTTCGGGTGTGGCGGTCCCAAGCGAATCGGTCTCGGTCGGGATTGCGGTCTGTGACGTCATCGGTTTGCTCCTCGATTGACTGTGTTGGTCAGTCGGTCGCGATCGGTCACGGCCTTGGGAGCAGACTAACGGGACGACGCTGACCGAACGCTGTGCGTCACTGTCAGCGAACGGTCAGCCAGCATCGGGGCATAATGCGCGGCATGTCCCTCAAGCCAATCCATTGTCGCCTGCCCGTCGTCATCCTGGGTCTCCTACTCTGTGTCCCCGCGCGGGCGGATCGCTTCGACGACGACGGTTCCCGCCGCCACGACCACGAGCACGCCCATCGGGCGCTGGCACGGGGCGAGGTGCGGCCGCTCGCCGAAATCCTGGCGCGGGTCGCGGCCGAGGTGCCGGGCGAGGTGGTCGATGTCGAATTCGAGCGTAAGAATTGGCAAGGGACGAGGGTCTGGATCTACGAACTCAAGATCATCGCCGCCGATGGCCGGCTGCTGGAGGTGCTGGTCAATGCCGCGACGGGCCAGATTCTGGAGGTCGAGCAAGACTGATGCGCATTCTGTTGGTGGAAGATGACGAGCGCGTCGCCGAGGGCGTGAGCGCCGCGCTGAATGCGGCGGGGTTCGTCGTCGACCTTGCGCGCGACGGCGAAGACGCCTGGTTCCGGGGCGAGACCGAGAATTATGCCGCCGCGATCCTCGATCTTGGGCTGCCCGGCCTGGATGGTCTGTCGGTGCTGCGCAAATGGCGCGCGGCCGGTCAGCGCCTGCCGGTGCTGATCCTCACCGCGCGCGGCGACTGGAGCGAGCGGGTCGAGGGCATCGACGCCGGTGCCGACGACTATCTGCCCAAACCCTTTCGCATGGAGGAACTCATCGCGCGACTGCGGGCGTTGATCCGCCGCGCCGCCGGCCAGGCGAGCGCCCTGCTCGTCCATGGGCGAATCGCGCTCGATACCCGCCGCATGGCGGTCAGCGTGGATGGCGTCCCAATCCATCTCTCGCCCCAGGAATATCGGTTGGTCAGCTATCTGATGCAGCACGCCGGGCGGGTCGTCTCCCAACTCGAACTGACCGAACAGCTCTATGCCCAGGATTTCGAGCGCGATTCCAACGCCGTGGAGGTGCTGGTCGGGCGGGTGCGGCGCAAGCTCGGCGCGGAGTTGATCGAGACCCGACGTGGCTTCGGGTATCTGGTCGAGCCGGATCGGTCATGAGCGGACGCCAATGTCCGCTGCCCGGCGCAGGCGCATGACACGCCGCTCGCTGCGCGTCCGGCTCTGGATCGGCGCGGCGGCTTCGATCACGGTCGCCCTGCTGGTCGCTGGCCTGGGTCTCGTAACTCTGTTCGAGCGTCATGTCGAACGGCGGATCGGTGACGAGTTGAGGCGAGATCTCAACCAGCTCGCCGCAGCCATCGCGATCGCGCCCGACGGGGCCATTCGCCTGAGCCGCGAACCGCTCGACCCGCGCTTCGGGCAACCACTGAGTGGACTCTACTGGCAGATCGACAGCAACGACCAGCCGGGTTTGCTGCGCTCACGCTCCCTTTGGGACGAGATCATCGTCCTCCCGGCCGATGCGCTCGAACCCGGCGGGGTTCACGCCCATGTGCTGCCCGGTCCGGGCGGGCAACGGCTGCTGGTGCGCGAGCGCCGCATCCGGCTACAAGCCTTCGGGCAACCCCTCGTGCTGCGACTGGCCGTCGGCCAGGACCGCGCCGAGCTAACCGCCGCCCGCGACGCCTTCGCCGCCGATATGCGGCCCTATCTGGGACTGATCGCGCTGGTCCTCGCGCTCGCGACCCTGGTCCAAATTCAAACTGGACTCGCACCCCTGGAGTCGGTGCGGCGCGGTGTCGGCGCCATCCGCTCCGGTCAGGAGCGACGGCTCGCCGACGACTATCCCGACGAGGTCATGCCGCTGGTCAGCGAGGTCAACGCCCTGCTCGACGCCCGCGCCCAAGCGATCGAGCGCGCGCGCGCCTGGACTGCCGATCTGGCCCACGGACTCAAGACCCCGCTCAGTGCCCTGGTTGCTGACGCCGAGCGTCTGCGTCAACAAGGTCACCCCAGGCTCGCGGAGGATCTGGAACAACTCGCCGATACGATGCGCCGGCGGGTCGATCGCGAGTTGATCCGCGCCCGCGTGCGCTCGGGCGCGGCGACCCATCAGGCCAGGGTCGATGTTGTGGACGCCATTGGGCGCCTGCTCCGTACCCTCCGGCGTACCCCCGACGGCGAGCGGCTTGAATGGCAAATCGAGGCGCCACCCGCGGCCTACGCCGCGCTCATGCCGGACGATCTGCTGGAATTGCTCGGCAACCTCCTGGAGAATGCCTCGAAATGGGCGCGCGCACGGGTGCGGGTCTGGGTGATCGCTGGTCCGCACGCCCGACAGGCGGGCGCATGGATTGAAATTCGCGTGACCGATGACGGCCCCGGCGTCCCGACCGCACAGATGACCCGGCTCGGCGAGCGCGGTCTGCGTTTGGACCAGGCCAAGGAAGGGACTGGTCTCGGACTCGCCATCGTGCGCGATGTCGTGGACGCCTATGCTGGAATCCTCGCCTTTAGTTCCGCCAGCGAGAGCGGGCTGACGGTCAGCGTGCGATTGCCGGCCGCGCGCTGAGCGGTCGCGACATCGCCGTCGTACAGCCGCGCCTAAATTTCAGTATGGATCTCGCGATCCCGCCGGTCTTGACCGCCCCCTTTTCGATGGACACTTTCAGGGCCGGATTTCCAACGCATCCGTTAAAACCCTTTGCGTTCATCGCGTTTTTTGCGGTTTAACTGCTCATTCCAGGATACAACGAGACCGAAGCCGTGGAGATGGCGATGCAAAAAAGACCGCGCACCTTGCCGAAGCGTTCTGTCGGTGCCGATCCGATCCGGATCGCCTGTTTCTTTTCGACGTCGGGGCACAGCGGGGTGGACCGTGCGGCGGGGCACCTGATCCCAGCACTGGCGCGGCGTGGCTATCGCGTGGATCTGCTCAAGGTACGTCAGCATGGCCCCGAGCTGGAGGAGATCCCGGAAGGCGTCACGCTGATCGATCTCGGCTCGCGCCATACCCTGGGCTGCCTGCCCGCCGTCATCCGCTATCTGCGTCGCTGGCGACCGGCCGTCATGCTCTCGGACAAAGACAAGGTCAACCGAGTGGCGCTGTTCGCCCGCGCACTGGCACGCGCTCCGACGCGCCTGGTTCTGCGCTCCGGCACAACGATCTCGCTCGACCTCGCCACCCGCGGTGCGTTGGAGCGCTGGATCCAGCGTCACTCCATGGGGTGGCTCTATCCCTTCGCGGAACAGGTGATCGTCGCCAGCGCCGGGGTCGCCGACGATATGACGGCTTACACGGGATTGGCGCGCGCGCGAATCCGCGTGGTGCCGCCGCCGGTGATCCCGGCCAACCTGTTCGCGTCGGCACTGCCGCGTCCGGACCATCCCTGGTTTGGCCAGCCCGACAGACCACTGATTCTGAGCGCCGGAGAGCTTTGCAGTCGCAAGGATTTTGCGACTCTGCTGAGGGCCTTCGCCCGCCTCCGCGCCGAACGTCCCTGCCGACTCATGATCCTGGGCAAGGGCGCGGCGCGCGAACGTCTGCTGGCTCTGGCCGAGACATTGGGCGTGGCCGCGGATTTCGCCCTGCCAGGGTACGTCAGAGACGCCCATGCCTATATGGCTCATGCCGACCTCTTTGCCTTCACCTCGCGCTGGGAGGGATTGGGCTTCGTGTTGATCGAGGCGCTTGCCGTGGGAACGCCCGTGGTCTCGACCGACTGTCCCAGCGGTCCACGCGAGATTCTGGACGGGGGGCGCTATGGACCGCTGGTTGCCGTCGGCGACGATGCCGGTCTCGCGCGCGCCATGCTGGCGACCCTGGAGCATCCGCTGCCCAAGCGCGTACTGCAGCAAGCCGCGCGACCCTATGAGATCGAGGCCAGCACGGATGCCTATCTGAATGCCATGGGGTTAGCCGCCAGAGCCTGAAGTTGAGCCAGGGGACCGTTTCATCGGCTGCCGGCTCGCAGACATCGATGCCGTTCCGCCCCTCGCTCCTCGCCCGCGATTCACGACCGCGTTGAAGCTGGCTGCGCCTCGATCATCTCCACCATCCGCCGCGCCACATTGCCGAGCGATGCTGGCGAATGATCCCGCCAGTGAGCGCGCACGAAGCCGAAGAAGTAGAGATACAGCAGGTACTGGCGGATCAGTCCGGCGTCCAGCGGTTCGCGCAGGGCGCGCTTCAGTTGGGTCGCCAGCTCGCCGCGGTCGCGAACGGGATACACCAGTCCATTGCGCGCATAGAAGTTATTGCCCAGCGTCACCACCGGTTTGCCGAAAATCATGCCTTCGATTCCGACCGTGGAGTTCACGGTGATGACGCAGGTGGCTCGCTCCAGGATTGCCCGGACATCGCCCCCACCCGCCCAGATCACCTCTGGAAACGCCCGTACAACCGGGTCGTAATCGGTCTTTTTGACATCCGCGGGATGGAGTTTGACCACCAGCCTGAATCCGGGCTCGACCTCTCGCACTGCCTGATCGAGGTCGGCGATCGCCGCGCCGAGCTGGTTCCCGTAGAGCGGCGAGTGGATGGTCAATTGGCTGTCGCTGCTCACCTGGAGTGGAAAAAAGGCGAACCGCTCAGGCAAGGCGGGAGGATCGCGGGAAATGAGCCGATTGGCACGGATCGCGGCGGGGCGCTGTCTCAGGTCGATCCAGCTTTGGAGGAGATACGCCATCCAGGAGGGACGGATTCTTTCAGTCTCCGGCCGCGAGCGGATGGGCGTCCGACCCGCCCGATAGTCAGCGATGACCGCGTCGAATTCCTGAATCTGCGGCTCGGAATAAGAGATCGCACGAATATCGGCAAGACCCATGCGCCAGCCGATGGAGGAGAAGGCATTGACGCCCTCGGGATCGAGCTGCAACGTGTTCGGCAGATACCCATTTTCGCCAAACAGGAGCGGAATGCCACGCGCCCGGGCCAGTTGCTCGGTCACCGCCGCGGCCAAGCCAGATCCGTTCCAAAGAAAAACGCCCTGCGGCTCGGTTGCCGCGAGGAAGCGGTTCAACTCGCTGACGAGCCAGCAAAAATCTGGCGAAGATTGACGAACCCGGTCGCGATCCGACGCCTTGCGCAGGCGCGCGACGAGCGACTCGGGGTCGATGCCGAGGCTTTCTGGCCAGGCGTCCGCCTGGCCCGAACGGCGCTTGGGATAGACCTCCTGTCCGAGCCGACGCAGCAGACTGCGACTTTTGACGTGGCGGGAAAAAAAGACGGAGCCATCGTCAGGTGCGAGACGATCGCCCACTCCGACCAGGAACTGGACCAGGTTAGGCCCCGGGTCGATAAACGCGATGGGCGATGCGCTCATGCGCGCGGCAACCCGTGGTTGGTCTCGCGTTGCATAAGGCGGCAAAGCGATTTCCGTGCCAGCCATCGATCCGGATCCGGTCTCCTCACCGCGCATCGCGCTTGCCGCCCCGGCTCGCCCCGGTCAGTGCGGCCCGGAAACCATCGCGGACATTCATCGCGGCCTGGTTGGTGCAGGTCAGATTCGCGGTCAGTCGGTTCTTGCATTCCAGATCCAAATAGAGATAAACGGGTTCCTCCGGCCTGTTCTGAATCCAGACAAGCGTCAGCAGACGGTCTTCGCGTGCGTCCTGCTGCGCCGCGATCAGGAGCCCTGGACCCAGAATTTCGTCTCGTATGTCCGCCTGGGCACGAACATAGGCCAGCGCCTTCTCCCAGGTCTGGTGGCACTGCTCGCTGTCATGACAGATCACGAGGTTGCTCGACAGCGAGCCCGCTGCTGCTTTCCCGGTTGCTTCGGCGGATTCGGGAAGCTGCCTGAGGTTTCGGTAGCGCAGCATCATCTGGTCAAACTCCTCGCGGATCGACTCTTTGCGAAATTCCTGCTCGATGATCGTCGCATAGCCATCGCGGATGAGTTGTTCGGACTTCGCGATGGCATCCTGCAAATGCGCGGCAACCGGCTTCCCGGTCCGCTTCAGTTCTGCGGTCTGCTTGTGCAGCTCTCGCAGACGTCGCTGCTCGAACCGAATGTCATCGCGTGTGGTCTGGCTCAGGGCCTCGACGGCGGCGACCTTGCCTTCCCGCGCCAGGGTCAGATCCTCAAGGGAGCGAAATTGCTGCAATATGGCTTGATTGTCAGCCTTTTCCTGCGCGATGCGCCGCGCTTCCTCCTGTTGCAATCGTTCCCGTTCCTGCATCCGCTGCATTTCCTCCGCCGTGGCCGCGGGGGCGACCGTTTCGGTTCGAATCCCCTCCTGACTGAGTCGGGTGTGCCCCTGCTCGATCTGAGCGGGCGGTATCCGATCGGAATAATGAACGGCGCCAGTGTCGTCGACCCACCGATAGGTCCGCGAATCGGCATATCCAAGGCGAATCGACCAATCAGCCCCCGGACAGACAACGCCCAGCACGCCCAATATCACGACGATTAGCCAGGGATCCGCGCGAGCGGGACGTCTTGCCATCTCACACGCCATAATTGGCGCGGTAGTTACGCATGGATTCAGCAACGCCGTGCTCATTCGGCTGTTCCTCCAGGTAAGCGATCAGATCGGTCAGGGCGAGGATGGCGTGGACCGGCAGACCGAAGGAGGCGCGCACCTCGTCCACGGCCGATCGGTCGCCCTGCCCCTTTTCCTGCCGATCCAGTGCAATCACAACCCCCGCGGGCACCGCGCCCGCCGCGCCAATAATCTCGACCGACTCGCGCACCGACGTACCGGCCGTGATGACATCGTCAATAATCAGGATACGCCCCACGAGCGGACTGCCGACGATCAGACCACCCTCGCCATGATCCTTGACCTCTTTGCGATTGAAGGCATAGGGTACCTCTTGTCCGTGCTCGGTCGACAAGGCGACGCTGGTCGCCGCCGCGAGCGGGATCCCCTTGTAGGCGGGGCCATAGAGGACATCGTAAGCGATGCCCGAGGCGATGATGCCATGGGCATAGGCACGGGCGAGCCGGGCGAGCCGGGTACCGGTATCGAAGAGACCGGAATTGAAGAAATACGGGCTTTGGCGACCGGATTTCAGCGTGAAATCGCCGAATGAGAGAGCGCCGATCTTGATGGCAAAGTTCAGGAATTCTCTTTGGTAATCATGCATTGCGACAGGCTCGGCGACAGGAAAGTGAATGAGATGACCGCCCGATCCAGAGAGCTGGGGCCATGAATGCGCCACTGTTCCAAGTGTACATCACCGCCTTTCTGGTTGGTTTGTTGGGTGGCGTTCATTGTCTGACGATGTGCGGCGGTCTGGTCGGCTCGCTGACCGCGGGGCTCGATGCGCGCGTCCGCGGCGAACCCTGGCGGATGCTGCCCTACCAGTTCGTTTATAACCTCGCCCGCGTCGCCGGATATGGTGTCGCCGGCGCGCTGTTCGGTGGCCTAGGCGCCCTGCTGCTGCAACTCGATTCGTTTCAGTTCATGCAGCGGGGACTCTATGCCTTCGCGGGCATCATGATGATTCTGCTGGGCCTGTATCTGGGCGGCTGGTGGAGGCTGCTGGCCGCGACCGAACGTCTGGGTCTGGTCCTCTGGCGCCGGCTCCAACCGCTTGCGCGCCATCTGCTGCCGGTGCGAACCCTGAGCCAGGCCGCCGCGATCGGTTTTCTCTGGGCCTGGATTCCCTGCGGGCTGGTCTATAGCGTCCTGATCACGGCCACCGCCACCGGCAGTCCAGCGCATGGCGCTGGCATCATGCTGGCCTTCGGTCTGGGCACGCTGCCCAACCTGCTGGGCATCGGCCTGCTGGCGGGTGCCGCCGCGCGGCTTGCCGAGCGCGCCTGGATTCGCCAGATCGCCGGGCTGCTGGTCATCGGCTTCGGCTTATACGCCCTCTGGCAGTTGGTTGGCTAGTACAACGGCATCGAAATTCCAACCCCTTGTTCGCGGCTCCAGCACTGGATCACAACACCCGCGAGCCAGGGGCGTTTTGCGTTGCGCGGCGCTCGACCCGTCGACGGAATTGCCTCAACCCTAATCGTTGTCGAATCCGTTCAATACGCGTCGGAATCAGGCCGCCGCTCATTGCAGATAACGCTGGGCGGCGGTCACCAAGTCCTCGCGCGCGGGCAGTTCGCCGGGCGCGAGGCTCAGCGGCAGCATGACGACACGCCGACCGCGGGCGTTGCACAATTCCAGAAACTCGATGGAGCGCGCCGATGGGTCGCGCGCGTCGCGCTGGATGTTCATGGCGTCGAGACAGAGCGTGGTCGGTTCGGCCCAAAGCTGGCGCGGGGCATCGCCGAGGATTTCGACGACGATCCCGAGATGGGCGACGAGGACGCCCTGATCCACCCCCAGCGTATTCAACTGCGCGGTGATCGCGTCCAGCTCGGCCAGCAGCGTGGCCGGATCCGGCGCGCCGCCCGCGACGGGCTCGAAGCTCCAGCCGCCACGCTCCAGCGCGGTCAGCTTGCGCCGCAGCAGATCGCGCTGACGGGTGAGGTCGGCCCGTTCCACCCGCGCCTCGGCGATGCGGGTCAGTGCCAGGGTCAGCAGATGGTCGAAGGCGCGGCGCTTCAACTGGCGCCGGGTCTCCGACTCGCTCGGGTGCGGATCGAGCAGACGATGGGCGGCGAAACTGACCGCGACCTGCGGCACATCGCGTCGCACCTGATCGCCGACCAGATCCATGCCCAGGATCGTGCGCTCCACCCGCTCCGCCAGCAGCAGCGCGGTGACGCGCCCGACCCCCCGCCCCTCCGCGCTCGCCAGAAAAGCCGACAGCGCCGGGTCGCGTCCGAACCGATCCAGCATGTCCCCGGCGGAAGAAAAGACCGCGGCCAGACGAGGTTCCAGTCCATGTTCGCGCGCGTCCGCCGGCAGCGGCTCCTGGATGGCGTCCACCAGCGCGACCACATGGTCGATCGCTTTGATCACGGGCTCGCGCAGCCGCTTGCGGTATCCAGGCAGCAGACGCAGCCGCGAATCGGTACCGTCCACCGCGCGCTCGGTCGCCAGGTCGATCAGCGATTCCGGATAGCGACCGAGCGTCTCGCCACCGCCGAACATGGATTGAAACAGCTTCATGGGAGACCTCCGTCAGGTTGATTTTTGGCACACGTCAGAGGGGAACGCGATTCCTAAACGCACCGACTGCCCGGTCGGGGATCCATCAGACCACGAATGCATGACCCGGCAGGACGCGCAACCGTTCGCGTATCCGCGCGACCTCCGACGCCTCGTAGATCTGTCGTTCCGGCCCTGTCATCAGGACGGCTCGGAATACGCGAACGACTCCCGGTCGAGTTGATCGCGGAGCGCCCGCATCCCCTCTTCCAGCCCGACGCGACCCCGGAAACCGAGCCGGATATGCGGATCCTCGCCCAGGTGCGGCAGGCTGAACAGCTTGAGTTCCGGGAAATCCTGCTCCAGACGCCGCATCAGCGGAATCAGACCGCTCTCGGGGACACCGCGCACCTCGACGGCCATTTCGCGCAGCACGGCGGCGCGACCGAACCGCTGTTCCAACACCCCTTCGGCCATCGGCCAGGCCATTTTGGGAAATCCGGGCAGGAACCAGTGTCGGCAGAGCGAGAAACCGGGGATCTGGTTGACTGGATTGGGAATCAACTCGGCGCCATCCGGCAGATCCGCCATCAGGATGCGCTGGGGATACGCCTCGGCGCCAAATCGGTCCTCGATCAGGCGCGCCGCCTCGGGATGACGGAGCAAAGACACATGCGCCGCCGCCGCGGCACAGGCGCGGGTGTGATCGTCTGGCGTCGCGCCGATGCCGCCGCAGACAAAGACCGGATCCGGCCGTCCCATCGAAAAGCGCAGATGCGCCGTCAGCACGTCCGGATCGTCCGGCAGCAGCCAGTGCCAGGCCAGCTCATGACCGCGCCCACCGATCAGCGACTTGAAGGCGGCCAGATGGCGATCGATCCGCTCGCCCTTGAGCACCTCGTCGGCGATGACGATCAGGCCGAAGCTCACGGGTGAAGTGTCGGGTGACTCGTTCATCTTCAATCGGCCGGCGGCAGATGCGCGTCCAGCGAGTCACGCTTGCGGTAGACCGTCCCCTGAAAGAGCGCGATCAGGTTTTCTTCCTCATCGAGGACGCGGATCAGATAGGTGGCGAGCTTGGGGTTGATGGACACCTCCTCCGCCTCGGCGGTCAGGATGCCACGCCGCGCCGCCTTCATGAAGGAGACCGAGACGTTCACCCCGAGCGCCACCGTACCATGCGAGTTGGAAGCGACGGCAAAGACCAGATCGGCCAGGCTGAAGATAGCCGCACCGTGGGCGACCCCGACGGCGTTCAGATGCCGATCGTCGATCTCCAGCCGGGCGCGCGCCTTGCCGGGCGAGACCTCCAGCAGTTCTATTCCAACATATTCGGCAAAACGGTCGTTGCGAAAGAAGTTCTGGATTTGGGTGGCGTTCATCATTGCGTGGTGTAGAAGCGCAAAATAGACAGGACTCGCAGAATGATAACTGCTTATCGCCGGTCACTGCGAACGACCGGCACAATCGAAATATCCGATATCAAAGCGCAGATAGAATTCCAGCGACCAAATTTTGAATGAAACCAGCCAACAGACAGACCTGACAAGCCCCCACAAAGGAATGCCACATCGATCATGAATGCTCCCGCTCCAGACAGCTTCGCAACAGATGCCCTCGAAAAGCTCCGGCACCGGCTACTCGATCTCACCGGGCGCAACCGCCTGCTGAACTTCACCCACGGCCGTCAGGGTAACATCCGCATCATCGATGCGATCCCGAACGTACTTCATCGGAAGCTGTTGTCGGAAGAGGAATTAAGATTCCAGGCGATCCCGAGTCCGACCCGACAAGAGCTGATCGAGGCCGGTTACCTCGAGGTCGATCCGCAGACTGGTTTGGACAATCGACTCAAAAAAGATCCCACGGCCGCTGAGTGGGCGCGTGTGCTCGGCTTTCCCTCGGAATATGAGTTACCGCTTGAAAATGCCGATGCAGAAGATCAGCCAAAACGTGCCGATCAGATCATCCAGACCCTGATGTTTCCGGAGGAACTGGAAGCTCGGCTTCGAGATCTGCGCAACAAGGCAGAGACCGCCATCGAGGAAGCGGGCGCCAACATCTGTTACGTCGCCGTTGGATTTCTGGAGTGGTTCGAGAGCCAGAGCAGTCACAAGGAACGCCTGGCCCCGCTCCTGATGGTGCCGGTCCGGATTGCCAAGGGCCGGCTCGACTCGGCCAGCGGCACCTACCACTACGCCATTGCCTTCACCGGGGAGGACATCATCCCGAACCTCTCGCTGCGCGAGAAACTGCGCATCGATTTCGGGCTCGCGCTCCCCGATCTCGACGAAGCCACCCTGCCGGAAGCCTATTTCAGCGCGGTCGAGCGCCTCATCGCAACACCGAGACAGCCGGACGAACGATGGCAGATCCGCCGTCAAGCCACCCTGGCCTTGTTTAACTTCAGCAAACTGCTGATGTACCTGGATCTGGATCCCGCGCAATGGCCAACCGAGCGATCCATCACCAACCATCCGATCGTCAGCCGTTTCTTTGCGACCAAGAGCGAGGACGCTGGCGGCGACGGTCAAGGATTCAGCGTCGAACATGCCATCGATGACCTGCCCGAGGTACACGAACGTTACCCGGTCATCGATGACGCCGACAGTTCTCAGCACAGCGCGCTGATCGATGCGATTGAGGGTAAGAACCTCGTCATCGAGGGACCGCCGGGTACCGGGAAATCCCAGACCATCACCAACATCTTCGCCGCGGCCCTGGCGCAGGGGAAGCGGGTGTTGTTCGTGGCCGAGAAGCTGGCGGCGCTGGAAGTGGTCAAACGACGTCTGGACCAGGCCGGACTGGGGGATTTCTGTCTGGAGTTGCACAGCCACAAAACGCAGAAACGCAAGGTGCTGGACGACATCGCCCAGCGATTGGGCAATCAGGGCAAGTATCGTCATCCAGAGCAGATCGATGCCGACATCGCGCGCTACGAGAAGCTGAAGAGCGAACTCAGCGGCCATGCCGAACGCATCAACAGCCGCTGGAAGAACACCGGCAAGACCATCCATGAAATCCTCATGGCGGCGAGCCGTTACCGGGAGTCGCTGGGTCTCGATCCCGCCGCTTTACATCCTGAAGGATATGACGGACAGACCTTCAACGGCGACGTACAGCGACAGACTCTGGACACGATCCGCCAATTTGCGGAAGTCTATCGACGGATCGCGATTCAACTCGGCCAACGCGACAACCTCCAGAGCCATCCCTGGCATGGCGTTGGGAACCGGGATCTACAGCTCTTTGACAAGGAGCGTGTGTGCGTCGTCCTTTCGAGCTGGCAGGATGCACTGGACGGTTTGGCCGAAACAACGGTGGCGGCTGGTTCGCTACTCACGGCGGAATCCCTGCTCGGGGTAAAGGATAGAGACATCCTGCGCGGAGAAAGCCTCGACGACATTGAGGCATTCAAGAACGAACTCAGCGGCATCCCCTCGTTCCAGGGAGATGAGATCCTGACCGCCCTTCGCGACCTGCACGGCGCAAATCTCATTGCGCTCAAGCGTCACTTGCAACTTCTGCGAGGCATCCGCGACCATCGCCGCGCGCTATCAGGCACACTGCATCCGCAATTCCTGAACGACCAACACTCTCACGCGCAGTTACACGCCGCTTGTGGCGCACTGAGACAGCTTGGTGCGGCCGGGCAAACCGATCTGGTCACGATCGCCAGATACGCCAAGCGGATCGAACATCTCCAGGAGCGACTGCGTGAACTGGGTCAACCCATGTCGGAAGTCGCCATCGGTCTCGGTCATGCCTATACGCAG
>NZ_CAIPNF010000403.1 GCF_903866365.1 uncultured Thiocystis sp. | reverse complement strand
CGGAGACGCCTCATTCGGGCGCAAGCGGCGCTCTCAAGCCGATTCCTGCACGGGCTTCTGCGCCGCCAACCGTTCCAGAGCGTCCAGCGCCTGCTGCTTGCGTTGCGCAAAGCGTTGGCGCTCGGCGGCGGCGTCCAGCGCGGCGGGCGTGGCCGTCGCAGCGGCGGGCGCGCTCCGCCCCGTGATGGCCTCGCGCAACGCGCGCATCCGCTGGCGGGTGACGGCATCGGCCTCCAGCGGCAGGGCGATGACCGTGTTGCGGTCGGTCAGCGCGCCAGCCACCATGGCGGGAAGGCCCTCGGCACGCGGCGCGGGCAACTGCGCGCGCACCTGCTGCGCCGTCAGCCGTCCCGACCGCACCGCGTCCTGCGCGGCCACGGTGCGCCGTTCCGCGTCCCAGCCCAAAGACAATTGCCACCTCGGCGTCTGCCCGCTGGCCCGGCCTTCGCTCACCAGACGCCCATAGGCGGCTTTGAACGCCATCCGCGCGCCCACCGTGTCGCCGCTGTTCCACACCGGCGCGGACGCGCTGACGGCGGCCAGGATTTCGTCGGTGACGCACACCGTCGCGGCTTCGTCAAACGTGTCCAGGGCCAGCGCCCAGGCTTCGTCGGCGGTCGGTCGCTGGCCGTGAGCCTGTTCCAGCATGGCCAGCACGTCGCTCGGTTGCGGAAAGAAGCGCCCGCGCTCGCGGTCGAGCAGGTGCCGATCCAGCGCCGCGTGCAGGGTCGCCAGATCCAGCCGGCTGGACAGCAGTCGCCACCAAGTGATTTTGACGCCGCCAGAGACCGTGCGCCCATACTGCTCGCCGATCTCGTCGAGCAGGTCGGAGAACGCTTGTCGCTCGTGATCACACAACATGGAATTCACCCTCCAGGGCTCGGGAACGGTTCCCGGCGTTGAGAAAAGCGTTCAGCTTGGCGTCGGCGTGGTGCTGTCCGTGGGCCAGAGCGAGGAACTGGTCGACATGCGTTCCATCGCGACAAATCAGGCTGAGATCGTCGAAGGCGCGCTGGCGTTCGTTCTTGCCCTGGTGCCAGGCCGAGGCTTTGCAACCATCGACGGCGGCGAGCAGGTCATCGAGCGTGTAGCCGTCCTTGAGTCGGGCGGCGATGGCGGCCCGGCGTTTGGCGTCCAGCTTGGCCCGCGGTTTTTGCATTGTCTGCTGCCAGTGGGCAAAGACGCGCTCGACGGGATCGGGGCGCGGGGCGGAGACGGGAAGCACGTCGAGGGTCGGCCAGGTCGGGGTCGCGATCGCGGGACGACGGTCGACCGGTCCAGGCATTCGGTGGTCAGGGTTGGCGGTTCCCGCTGCCGTTGCCGCGTCAGGGGGAGTGGCCGTGACGACCGGGTGAACGAGCGCCACCGGGCGGGAAACGCACCGCTGTCGATCCGTGATCGACACGTGCGTTAGCACTTCTTCTTCTTCTTCCGGTTTACCGGATACCGGAGGGGTGACGTTCATTGCAGTGCAGCACGTTTTTTCGCGGCGTTGTTCATCGTGACGCTCCTGTACAGCATCGCCATGATTTTCTTGCACTTGACGCCCATCGGTCGGGGGGTTCCTTGTGTCGTTCGTCTTGCGTCGTTCCTGCGTCGTTCCTGCGTCGTTCCCTTTTTGGACGGACGGATCCATCGACGCCAAGGGAAGCCTTTTTAAGTACCCGCGATGCGGGTTTGAACCGGCGTCGATCAGCAGCGGAACCGCTCTTCCGAGGTCGGGAAGAACGCGCTCTAACTCGCGAATGGTCGCGCGAACCTCGCCCTTGGTCGGCGTCCATCGGTGGACCTGACTGCCCGGATCGGGAAGAAACGACACGGCGTCGCAGATCGTTTGGTAGTCGATTCGGTACGTCAGCCCGGCAGTTCCCGTGGCGTAATCCATGTGCCGACGGAAGACCCGCAGATAGATCAACTGTGCGAGCATCGATAACCCTCGGAGCGCCGCATCCTCTTGATCATTCCATTTGGTTTCCATGGCGCGTCACTGACCTCCTTCCGCACGGGCACTGGCCCGGATCTGCTCCAGCCCGTCTTCGACTATTCGCGCCCATTTTGCACGTAACCCTTTGTTTGGCTGACGCCGTAGGGGCAAAGGTCGGCACTACAAGCGATTAGTGTATGAGGGCATGGAGCGCGGTGGTGATCCTCGGT
>NZ_CAIPNF010000402.1 GCF_903866365.1 uncultured Thiocystis sp. | reverse complement strand
TGCCAAGTTGCTGGCCTTCATCGCCTACTTCAATGCCACCATGGCCAAACCGTTCCGTTGGACGTATCAAGGGAAACCATTGATGGTCTAAGTGCCATTACAAACATTTGAGCGCCACTGTACTAGAAAACGTGGTCTGTCCCTGAGGTATCCTGAGGTATCGCTGAGGTATCGTCCCTGAGGTATCCCTTTTCTCGCCTCCGGTCTCGCTCATGGTTTTTCGCCTCAGTGTTGGGCGGCCGCACGCAGAGCCTCGACCTGCTCGACGGTCAGCCCGGTAGCCTGGGCAATCTGCCCGTCGCTGAGCACGCCCAGCTTGATGAGGTTGCGGGAGGTCTCTTGGGCCGCCGCTTGGCGACCTTTCCGCATCCCGATCTGTTCGCCTTCCTGGCGCCCTTCCTGGCGCCCTTCCTGGCGCCCTTCCAGACGTCCCTCCTCGCGTTCGCGCTTCGCCCAGCTCTCCAGGTTCTCTGCCAACATGGCTTTATCCTCGACTAATGAGTGAATCTGTTTCAGATCGATGTCCGCGCCCAGCCGCCGCAGGTGGCGCTTGAGCCAGCGGGTGATGAGCCAGTCCAGCCGCGCCTTGTTGGGATCGGCCTGGATAAGGCGCACCAGCCGATCCACCGCCGCCTGCAGGCAGGCTCGGTCCCCCGCCGCGTTCTCGACCTCGAAGAGGCCGCTCAGGGGGCTATTGATCACACCCAGCTGCTCGCGCGTGTAGCGGCCCTCGTCGATGAGGTAATAGCGCAGGTGCGGCTGGTAGGCACGCAGGAAAACAGGCGGCTCGGGGCGCACCTGGTCATAGATGTCCTCGCGCGCCGTCCAGCGTTGGGAGCCATTGTAGAGCACGATCGGCAGAATCGGCGGCAGACCCTGGGCCGGGGTGGTCACCTTGGTCTTGAGCAGATGCTGGTAGAAGCAGGCGACGTAGTGCAGCATCCTCAGCGACATGCCGGGATCGACCCTGGACTGAAACTCCAGCAGCAGATAGAGAAAGACCCGCGCGGTGAGGCCCTGCCAGTGCACCGCGACCGACCAGACGACGTCCTCGAACTTCTCCTCGAACAACGGCGTAATGTAATTGCCGCTGTGATTTTTCAGCGTGGAGAAGTCCACCATGGCCGCGATCTCGGGCGGGGCGAAGCCCTCGATCAGTTGCTGGACGAATTCCGGGTGGCTGAACAACTCCTTGTAGCCGGTGTCGTGGTGCTTGGTCATGCGCGGCTCCGCTGTCGTGATGGCGGTAACAGTAGCGCCGTCTTGGCGCTCTGCAAAGGTCGATGCCGCCTCCGTTTCCGCACCGCTCAAGAAACAACGCCCCGCTTTCGCAAAAGCGTTTTGGTCAGGCGTTGGCGTGATGAACGACCCGGCGCGCCACAGCAAACAACTGCTGACGGATGAGCAAAGGTTTCTGCCACCGGTCATTTAAGCTGTCAAGCCGGCACACTAAGGGTGGATCGAAATGGGTGAAGCAAAGCGCAAGACCGATGCGGCAGCGTTCAAAGCCAAAGTCGGATTGGAAGCCATCCGTGGGGTGAAAACGGTCAACGAGATTGGTCAGGAGCACGGCGTGCACCCGGTGCAAGTCGGGCAATGGAAGAAGGCGATCCTGGAACAAGCCGGCACGCTGTTCGAGACCAAACGCGGGCGTCAGCCGGCGGACGATCGGAGCGCCCCGGAACGCCTCGACAGCGAGATCGGGCGTCTGAAGATGGAACTGGACTGGTTGAAAAAAAAGTCCGGGGTGAGCCTGTGAGCACGCGTCGCGCGTGGATCGAGCGCGAGGGTGAAGTGGCGGTGATCCGGCCATGTGCCTTGACCGGGGTCGCGCGCTCTGGCCTTGATCATCGATTGGTCCACTGTTGCTAAGCCGCCACAAGGGTGAGGTAAGGCTGCCTCGCCGGGCGCGGTCGTCGTTGCGCCGGCCGGGCTGGCCAAGGCATGCGCTCGAGCACCTGCTCGAACAAGGATGGGTGGGGCTGAGCGAAGAAGCGCTCAGCAGCCGTGGTGCCATCGGGGCGCTTGATCGCAAAGTTGTGCAAGGCGGTTAAGACCTGCTGCTTGCGCGGGCGGAGTTGATGATGCCCATGCGGATCGAGCGCGAGGAAGCCATTGCGCCCTTCGACACACGAGCGGCTGCGCTGGAACAGATCGGCACACTCACCGGCGACCTGCTCGAGGTCGCGGCGGGTCTCCTGATCGAGCGACTGGATCGGGTGCGAGCGCTGCTGCAGCGGGGCGAGGCGCTGAGCACTCCGTGCCCGCAGCCGATGGCGTTGCTCAGCGCGGGTGCTGCGCGCGGCGGCGCGCTCCAGAGAGAGCGCCGGGATCCGGTCGTTGAGCATCGCCTGCTCGATCGCCGGTGCCAGGTCCAGCGCCTGCACCCGCGTGTTGACCATCATGAAGAAGAAGGCCAACGTGGCCACCAGGCTGTGGGTGAGTCGCTTCGCCTTGGCCAGATGTGCGCACAGGCGCTCGGAGAGGTCCGCCTCTTCGGCGATCGCCTCCAGGCGCGCAAACAGCGTCCCCAGACGCCTCTGCAGCTGCTCGGGCGTTTGCGCCTGTCCCTGTTGCGGGTCATCGGGATGATCGATCTCGCTGAAGGCGCCGATCAGGGTTTTCGCCTCAGCGCGCGGCGCCTGGGCGCGCGCCTGGGTGAGGCTGGTCTGGACGTCGGCGCTCAGCGCCTCATCGATGCGCGCGGCAAACGCCGGTGGGCGTCCCGGGCCATGACGGCGGCGATGATCGGCCTGCTCGGCGGCGCATTCGCCTTGCCAGCACGCCTTGGCCTTGGCCTCATCGGACTCAGCCTGCTGCTCAGCGCGCTTCAGCGAGAGGCTCATCGCCTGGCTGACCTCATGCTGCAGATGAAACAGATCCGTGGAATGATGCGCGCCCAGATCGCGCTCGACAGGCGCCAACAACCCCTTGGCCTCATCACTGGTGCCTTGCACCACCGTCACATTCAGCCCCTTGAGTCCACCCTCGAGCGCCTGTGTCCAGGCCGCCGCCGAGCGCTCATCGCTCGTCTGCTCGAGCAGGATGAAGCCCGAGACCGCATCGATGCTCACCAAGCGCATGCCGTCCTTCCAGGTCTCATCTTCGGCGAGACTCAGCAGGCGATGAGGCATGCCTTGGGCCAGCGCCTCGCGCAGGTCGGTGGCACCGCTCACCATCGGCTCCTCCAGTTCGACGTGGAACGCCTGCTGCGTGCCGTAGGAGGCACCAATGAACGCCGACCGTCCGCTGAGCGCGAGAAAGTCGCAGACCACGCGCACGCCCGCGCCGCCCTGCTCGCTGATGCTCCAGTGCGCGGCGACCAGGATCTGGCGCAGCCAGACCACACCCTCGGGCGTCTCGACGAAGGCCGCCAGCGCCGCCGGTGCCGGGGTCGCAGGGGGCGCGTTCCAGTGACGCCGTGTGCTGCGCGCGACGCCAGCGCTGGTGAGCGCCGCGCGTTGACTCTCCCCATCCTGCTGCGCTTGCGCCACCGCATGCAGCTGCTTGGCGCGATCCAAGCGATCATGGATTGGCGTGGGGCGTCGATCTGCAATAGAGTCCACAGCGGCAGGAGCATCGGGCAACGGCATTCCCCTCGGTCAGTTTGCACTTCCAAGGGTACGCCTACCCGGCGCTCCTGCCACTCCTTCAGGGCGCTTGATCGCCTACCGAAATACTCAGTTTTGGACCAACCGATGATCAAGGCCCGCGCTCTGGA
>NZ_CAIPNF010000401.1 GCF_903866365.1 uncultured Thiocystis sp. | reverse complement strand
ATTCTCGCCAGTTCCGCATCCCAGAACTTGCTGTCAAAAGCCGCATTGTGAGCGACCAGGGGCACCGTGCCGACAAAGTCCGCCACCTCGGCCATGACCTGCTGGGCTGGGGGCGCCTGGCGCAGCATGGCGTTGGTGATCCCGGTCAGTTGGGTGATGAAGGCAGGCACGCGCACCCCGGCGTTCATCAGGCTCTGGTAGCGGTCAATGATCTGTCCGTCGCGCACCAGGACGGCGGCAATCTCGGTGGCGCGATCCCCGCCATTGGGCGAGAGGCCGGTCGTCTCGAAGTCGATCACGGCGATGGTGTCCATCTCGGGTCTCCTGGAGGGCGTGCGTCAGTCGCGCCAGTTCAACGTGTGCGGTATATTGCAATCACACGCGCAGTATTGCCAACAGGGAGTCAGTCACGAATGGCTGCTGTCAAGACTGAAACCATTACCTTCCGCATCCAGCCCGAGATCAAAGCCGCGCTGCGCGAGACGGCGGAACGCGAACATCGCAGCCTCGCCAACATGCTGGAGGTGATGATCCGCGATTATTCCGGCCGTTCTCCCGTCCATGGATTCAAACAGCAGGATGCGTCACGTCATGGCTCCAACCGTTGAAGGCCGCAAGGAGCGCGAGACCCGGATCGAGCTGATCGATCCCGCTCTACGCCAGCGCGGCTGGCTGCAAGAAAAGGGCATGATCAAGCGCGAGGTCAGCGCCGGCACCATCGAAATCATCGCCGGGAAAGCCCGCCGTCGGGCGCAGGGGCGGGCCGACTACACGTTGAGGATCCTGGCTGGCAATGCGGGCCAACCCTTGGCGGTGGGCTTGATCGAGGCCAAGCACGAGGGTTTGCACCCCGGTAGCGGGCTGCAACAGGGCCGCGGCTATGCTCCGGCCAAGCGGTTGAATGTCCCCTTCGTCTACGCCAGCAACGGGCATCAGTTCGTCGAGTTCGACCGCTTCACCGGCAAGACCAGCCAGCCGCGCCCCATGGCCGAATTCCCCACGCCGGAGGAACTGCGCCAACGCTATGAGGCCGGTATGGGCTTCGACCTGGCTGATGAAGCCGCTAAGCCCCTGCTACAGCCCTATCCCGACGGCGAAGACAGCCGCCGTTACTACCAGGATGCCGCCATCCGTGCCACGCTGGAGAAGATCGCCCGCTGTATCCGCACCGGCGACCTGAAACGCGCCCTGCTCACCCTCGCCACCGGCGCCGGCAAGACCTTCATCGCGGTCAACCTGCTCAAGCGCCAATCCGACGCCGGGCAACTGACCCGCGCCCTCTTTGTCTGCGACCGCGACGAACTGCGCTCCCAGGCGCTAACGGCCTTTCAGCGGGTCTTTGGCAGCGATGCCGCGGAGGTCAAGACCGATGGCAACGGCGGCAACCGGGCGAAACACGCCCGGATCCATATCGCCACCTATCAAACCCTCGGGGTCGATACGGACGGCGACGCCAGTTTTTTGAGCACTCACTATCCCCCGGATTTCTTCAGCCATGTGATCATCGACGAGTGCCACCGCTCCGCGTTTGGCAAGTGGGCAGCGGTTCTGACCCGCAACGCTAACGCCGTCCAGGTCGGGCTAACCGCCACGCCACGGACCCTCAAAATCAAGAAGCCAAAGGGCAACATCGATCCGGCCACGCAAGCGCAGATCGACGAGGCCGAGCAGATCACCGCCGATAACCTGAAATATTTTGGCGAGCCGGTTTATGAGTACGACATGGCGCAGGCGATGGAGGATGGTTATCTGGCCGTCTGTCAGATCGACAAGGGCCGGGTGGATCTGGACAAGAACGGCCTCACCATCGAGCAGATCATGGCGCACAACCCACGGGACGCGCTCACCGGGCTACCGGTCCCCGAGGCGGAGATTCGCCAACGCTACGAGGCCCCCAGCTTCGAGGATCGCGTGATGCTCCCGGATCGGGTCATCGCGATGTGCGCCGACCTGTTCCAATACCTGCTCGACACCGGCGGACCAGAGCAGAAGACCGTGATTTTCTGTGCCCGCGACAGTCATGCTGATGCCGTCGCGGCGGAGATGGGTAACCTCTATGCCGACTGGTGCAAGCAGCAGCAGCGGCAGCCGGTCGAGGATTACGCCTTCAAATGCACCGCCAAGAGCGACGGCAGCAAGCTCCTGGCCGATTTCCGGGGCGCTGACCGCCGTTACTTCATCGCCACCACCGTGGACCTGCTGACCACCGGCGTCGACGTGCCCAAGCTGCGCAACGTGGTGTTTTTCCGCTACGTGCGATCGCCCATCAGCTTCTATCAGATGATCGGGCGCGGCACCCGCATCGACGAGCCGAGCGGCAAGCTGATGTTCCATGTCTACGACTACACCAACGCCACCGATCTCTTCGGGGCCGAGTTCTTGACCGAGCAGAAACCGCCCAAAGAGGGACCTGGAGTCGATCCGCCACCGCCGCCGGAACCCGTGATTGTGATTGATGGCATCAAGGTCACGGTAGACACCCAGGGCCGCTATGTGCTCGGACAGGAGGACGGACGCGACAAGCCCATTCTCTTCGACGAATACAAGCGGCGTCTGGCCGCGCAATTACTCGTCGAAGCTCCGACTTTGGCGGATTTTCGCCAGCGCTGGGCCGAGCCGGACGAGCGCCGCGCCCTGATCGATAAGTTGGTACGGGGCGGCCATCCGCCGAGCACCCTGCAAGCGATCCAGCAGATGGCGGATTTCGACCTCTACGACGTGCTTGCCGACCTTGGTTTTCACATCAAACCGCGCACCCGGCAAGACCGCGTGCAGGCGTTCATCTTCAAGCATGAAGACTGGCTCGACGGCCTGCCGCCCCAAACCGCCGCCGCGATCCGTGCCATCGTCGGGCAGTTCGAGAACGACGGAACCGCTGGGCTGGAATCGAAGCGGATGTTTGAGACGCCCGCGTTCAAGGCAGCGGGCGGGATCGGAGCACTGGCGGCGGGTGGGGATCCAGCGGCGTTGGTCAAAGAGGCGAAAGAGAGGATGTTTGCAGCGTGACTGGGACGAAGCGAAAGGAATTGCCGCTGGGGTGGCGATGGGTGCTGCTCAGCGATTACGCCGAGAAAATTGGAAGCGGAATCACACCGCGTGGTGGTCAATCGATTTATGTTGACAGGGGAGTTCCTTTAATTCGTAGCCAAAATGTTCATATGAATCGTTTTGAGCCACGGGGTCTCGCGTTTATCACAGAAGAACAGGATTTGGAAATGGCCGGAAGCCGAGTACAACCCGGTGACATTCTCCTTAATATCACTGGAGCTTCTATCGGCAGGGTTTGTACTGTACCAGATCATTTCTGCCCGGCGAATGTGAACCAACATGTAAGCATTATTCGGCCAACATCAAAAATTAATTCGCTATTTTTAATTCTACTTTGTTACTTTAATTCAAACACATTGACTATCCCGTCGCGGTCAGCTTGTAATAACGCTCGATATCCTTTTGCCTTTGCTCATGCCTGACCCGCATTTGCTTGATTCTT
>NZ_CAIPNF010000400.1 GCF_903866365.1 uncultured Thiocystis sp. | reverse complement strand
TGCGCGAGACGATCGCCCTGCTGCATCGGATTGCGCTGATCCAGCAGGTGCCGGGAATCCTGGCGGCGGACGATCCGGACCGGGCGCGATTGGCCGCGCTGGCCGCCGCGCTCCCCGCCGAAGATGTCCAGCTCTACTATCAGGTGGCGCTGACCGGACAGCGGGATCTGCCGCTGGCTCCGGATCCGCGCGCCGGGTTCGAGATGGTCCTGTTGCGCGCGCTGGCCTTTCGTCCGGCGGCGGGGTTGGGCGATTCCGCGCGGTTGCCGCGACCGGCGGCGGGAGCGCGTGCCGCTTCGGGCGGGGCGCGCCAGCCTGTCGAGCCAGCGTCGCCGCCCGCCAGAACGCAGGCGGCGACCTCGGTCCCGGTGTCGTCGGTCCCGAGTCCATCGCCGGGCACCCTGCCAGCCGCTCCGGCGGCGGTGCATGCCGCGCCGCGGATGGATGTGACGAGGTTGGAGTCCGTGGCCGACTGGCAGCAGTTGGTGGCGCGACTCCCGCTCAAGGGGATTCCCAGTCAACTCGCGCATCATTGCGGTTTTCTGGAATGGACGCAGGGTCGGCTGGCCCTGACACTGGATCCCACCGCCGAGAATCTGCGGGTTGCAAGCGCCGAGACGCGGCTGCGCGAGGCCCTGGAGCAGGCGTTGGGCGCGGCGGTCAAACTCGATATCCAGGTTGCGCATCCCCGCCAGGAGACGCTGGCGCAGCGCCGGGTGCGCGAGGCCGACGCGCGCCAGCGCGTCGCGGCGGACAGCATGCGGTCGGATCCGGTGGCCGAGCAGTTGCGCGAGCGCCTCGATGCGGAGTGGGTGCCGGGGAGTATCGCGCCAGCGGATTGACGCGATGCCATCGCGGCCCACGCATCGCTAAATTTGTTCTCTCTCATGCCCGTGCCCAGGCGGGCCTGGCGCCAAGAGCATGCGTGCTCGAATTTTTCACCATGAGGTCGATCGTTATGAAGGCTGGACTCGGTGGCTTGCTCAAGCAGGCACAGAAGATGCAGGAAGAAATGCAACAGGCACAGGTGCGACTGGCGCAGGAAGAGGTCACTGGCGAGGCCGGCGGCGGCATGGTCAAGATCACCATGACCGGCCAGCATCAGGTCAAGCGGGTCGAGATCGATCCCTCGCTCATGGGCGACGACAAGGAGATGCTGGAAGACCTGATCACGGCGGCGGTCAACGCGGCCACTCAGCGCATCGCCGAGAAGGTGAAGGCAAACATGGCCGAGCTGACCGCCGGGATGCCGCTGCCGCCGGGCATGAAGCTTCCCTTCTAAGCGACCGATCCCCGCCATGGCCGAGCGATCCTTGCTGAATCAGTTGATTGATGCCCTGCGCTGTCTGCCAGGTGTCGGGCCGAAATCGGCGCAGCGGATCGCCTTCCATCTGCTGGAGCGTGATCGGGAGGGCGGCGCCCGTCTGGCGCGCGTCATGGCGGATGCCATGGCCCGGATCCAGAGCTGTCGGCGCTGTCGAACCCTGAGCGAGCATGAACTGTGCGGGATCTGCGCCAATCCGAAGCGCGATGCGGGTCTGCTCTGCGTGGTCGAGCAGCCATCCGAGATCGTCGCTATCGATCAGGCGACCGATTTTCGTGGTCTCTATTTCGTGCTCGGGGGGCGACTCTCGCCGCTCGATGGCATTGGCCCCGACGAACTGGGTCTCGATTTGCTGGAAACGCGAATGCGCGACGAACCGATCGGCGAGGTGATCCTGGCTATCAGTCCGACCGTGGAGGGCAGCGCGACGGCGCAGTTCATTGCCGATTTTGCCGCCCGCCATGGGGTGAAGATCACCCGCATCGCCCATGGGGTGCCGCTGGGCGGCGAGCTGGAGCATGTCGACGGGGGGACGCTGGCGCTGGCCTTTGCCGGACGCCGTGACCTCTGAAATCCTGTGTCGACGCGCGTGAAATAACAGGATAAGGCGATTTGATGGCCGTCAGTATGGCGCGCGATGATTCAAACCATTCATGATTCCCTTGTTGACCGGCCGCAAACCGGCGCACAGGGAATGAGGGTAAGACGTATGTCCGAGACGCTGTTCGGCAGGATCGCTTCCGGCGAGATCCCCGTCGATCTTCTGTATGAAGACGAGGACGTGGTCGCCTTTCGGGATATCAACCCGCAGGCGCCCGTGCATCTTCTCGTGATCCCGCGCAAACCGATCCCGACGCTCAACGATGTGCAGCCCGAGGACGCGGCATTGATCGGCAAGTTGTTTCTCGTCGCGGCCACGTTGGCGGCGCGGGAGGGAATCGCCGAGAGCGGTTATCGAACCGTGGTCAATTGCAACGCGGGCGCGGGCCAAACCGTGTATCATCTGCACCTGCATGTCCTGGGCGGGCGCCCGTTGCAGTGGCCGCCGGGATAAGCCGCGCGTCATGCGTGCCAAACGTCGAACGTCTTATACTAGGATGCCAAGCGGACAGCGGTTAGCATGGAGGGTATGAGGCAGACTCGCTTGCACGAGGTATCGGATGGGCGACAGTCGAATCGAGACAGCGCGGGATCAGGGGCGTCCGACGCCCGAGTCCAATATCATGGCAGTGAATTCTCCGAACAAGGTGGCAGACGCTTCGCAAGGCTTTGAGCTAAAGGCGGCAAGTTTCACGCTGCCCATCATTCGACTGGTCGATAGCGACATCGATGCGGTAGCGGTTCGCTTGGGCGCCAAGGTCGAACAGGCGCCCGATTTTTTTCATAACACCCCGGTCGTGATCGATTTAAGCGGGTTTCCGTCCGATGCCGGGACGGTGGGTCTGCCGTTGCTGGTCGGGCTGTTACGCGGGTATGGCATGATTCCGTTCGGCGTGCGAGGCGGCAATCAGGAGCAGAATGCGGCCGCTGAGGCGCTGGAGCTTGCGATTCTGCGCGATTCCTATGTACGTGCCGGCAAATCCGCCGCCAAGGCGAATCCGCACGAATCCGATGCTGGAACCGAGCTTGATGCGGAACCGCTGCAGCCCCGGTCGGCGGGTATCTCGAAGGGCGAGCCACCGACGCGACGGGCGAGCACCGGTTCCATGGTCGTGGCGCGCCCGGTCCGTTCGGGGCAACGGGTCTATGCCGCGGGCGGCGATCTTTCCATTGTCGCGGCCGTGAGCTCGGGGGCCGAGCTGATGGCGGATGGCAACATCCATGTTTACGGCCCACTGCGTGGCCGCGCGCTTGCCGGTATGAGCGGTAACCTCGAAGCGCGCATTTTCTGTCAGGATCTGCAGGCGGAGTTGGTTTCGATTGCCGGTCATTACCGGGTCAGCGAGAATATTCCAGCGGAAATGCGAGGATTTCCGGTCCAGATTTTTCTGGATCAGAAGATCCTGCGTATCGAAAAACTTTAATCCTATGCCCATCGCGCGTGGATTTTCGCAAAGCAGGGGGCGCGCAATGCGGCAAACATCGACGTGCAGTCGGCATCTTCAGGACCGGGCAACGGAACAGATCCCTTTAAGGAGGGTGTGACCTTGGCGAGAATTATCGTGATCACCTCGGGCAAGGGCGGGGTCGGCAAGACGACCACCGCCGCCGCTCTGGCGATGGGGCTGGCTCAACGGGGCAAACGAACGGTGGTCATCGACTTCGATGTCGGCCTGCGCAACCTCGACCTGATCATGGGGTGCGAGCGGCGCGTCGTCTATGATTTCGTCAATGTCATCAATCAGGAGGCCAATCTTAACCAGGCATTGATCCGCGACAAACGGTGCGATCATCTCTATGTCCTGCCGGCCTCCCAGACGCGAGACAAGGACGCGCTAACAAAGGAAGGGGTGGGCCGGATCCTGGAGGAGTTGTCCCAGATTTACGATTTCATCGTCTGCGACTCGCCAGCCGGCATCGAACATGGCGCCACCATGGCGATGTATTTTGCCGACGATGCCGTGGTGGTGACCAACCCGGAGGTCTCCTCGGTGCGCGATTCCGATCGCATGCTGGGCATCCTGTCGAGCAAGTCGCGCCGGGCCGAGACCAACGACGAACCCATCCGCGAATTCCTGCTCCTGACCCGCTACGATCCCGCTCGGGTCGAAAGCGGCGAGATGCTGAGTGTCGACGACGTTCAGGACATTCTCTCCTTGAATCTGCTCGGGATCATTCCGGAATCCAAGGCGGTGCTGACCGCGTCCAATTCCGGCAGCCCCGTGATTCTGGACCGCGAAAGCGACGCCGGGCAGGCTTATGGCGACATGGTGGCGCGCTATCTGGGGGAGGAGGTGCCGCACCGGTTCCTTCATACGGAGAAGAAAGGCTTCCTGAGCCGCTTATTCAGAGGGTAACCCATGGGCCTGCTCGACTATTTCCGCTCCACCCAATCGAAAGGTTCCGCGAATGTCGCCAAGGAGCGGCTGCAGATCCTGGTGGCGCATGATCGTGCCGCGCGCAGTCGTCCTTCCTATCTGCCTCAGCTGCAACGTGAAATCCTGGCCGTCATTCGAAAATACGTCGATATCGATATGGATGCCGTCACCGTGAACTATGAGCAGGAAGAGTCGCATGAGGTGTTGGAACTCAACATCATCTTGCCCGATGCGGGCCATCGTGAGCTTTGACGAGATGTGACGCTGTTCGCACGCCTTGCACTTTCGCGTTCCCTTCCAGCGACCGAAGCCTATAGAATCGACGCCTTTCTGTTGGACGATTCGAGGAGGGATCCTGCGTTATGCATGCGCGCGATATTCAGTCCGAGAAAATCCGGTTTCTCTATGCCGGATCGCTGCTTCTGCTGATCGTCGGGGCCATGACGGCTGTGCTGATGGTCGTTCTGCACTGGAATCTGGTCCCGCGGGCGAGCCTTCTGCTCTGGCTGGCGGCGATGGTCATGGTACTGGCCGGGCGTGCCGGACTGCTCGTCTTTTTCCGTCGCCTGCCAACGCGGGATGAGGTGCTGGGCGCCCATTGGCTGTGGCGTTTTCGTCTTGGAACCCTGGCGAGCGGTCTGACCTGGGGCGTGGGCGCTGTCCTGCTGTGTCAGTCCGGGAACCCGGTGTACGAGGCATTTGTCGCCTTCGCCATGGCGGGGATCAGCGCGGCCGCGATTACGGCGCTGGCCATCGACCGGCTTGCCACGCTGTTCTTCGTCATCCCCCTGCTTGCGCCGCTGTCGGTTCGGTTTCTGCTGGATCCGGCGGAACTCGCCTTGACGATGGGTCTGATCGTCCTGTTGTTCCTGCTGATTCTGGCCGTGATCGCCGCCCGCATCGAGGCGTATCTGGAGGAAAACGTGCGACTGCGTCTGCAGGCCGAGTCGCAGAAACGTCAAATCCAGACCAATGAACTGCGTTGGCGCTTTGCCTTGGAAGGAAGCGGTCAAGGGCTGTGGGATTGGGAGATCGAGGATTGGGATCGGGACACCGACCGGGTTTTCTACTCGCCGCGCTGGAAATCGATGCTGGGATTTGCCGAGGATCAGATCGGTTCGACGCTGGCGGAATGGAAAAGCCGTGTACATCCGGAGGATTTAGCGACGGTGGGCGGGGCGCTGAAGCGCCATATCGACGGCGAGTCGCCATTCTACGAGACCGAACATCGGATCCGCTGTCAGGATGGCGGGTACAAATGGATCCTGGATCGGGGGCAGGTCATCGAACAGACGCCCCCGGGAATGCCGCGGCGGATGATCGGCGTGCATATCGATATCAGCGATCGGCAGTTTCGCGACGCCAACTTCGTGGAGCGAATCCTGGCGGTTCTGGAGCGCACTGGCATCGATCCGGGCCTGCTCGACCTGGAGTTGAACGAAAGCCTGCTGTTGCAGAACCCCAAGGGGGCCGTCGCTCGCATGGATGCCCTGAAAGCGCAGGGGGTGCGGTTGACGCTGGATCGTTTTGGCAGCGAACGCTCGTCGCTGGGCGCGCTGAAAAACCTCCCGCTCGATCGCCTGAAGCTCGATCGGTCCCTGATCCGGGATCTGTTCGCCGACTCGCGGGCGGCGGCGATTGCCAAAAGCGTGATTGCGCTTGGCGATGCGCTTGGATTCGAGGTGACTGCCGTGGGCGTGGAGACCGAGGCGCAACGGCGGTTCCTGGAGGCGCACGCCTGTCCGTCGTTCCAGGGATACCTGTTCAGTCAGCCGCTGTCCTTGGAAGAGCTGCATGCAGTCCGTCGCAATGGCGGCGTTTTGCAAACCGGGCTGTGAAAGGAACAGTGATCGGTTGTCAGTTGGCAGTTGGCAGTTGGCAGTTGGCAGCTTGTCACCGATCAGTAATCCTGAAAAAGCAGTTCTTGCCAAGACACCAGGGATTTTCAATGCGTACTGAGCGGTGGACCGCTTCCCCAGCGGGTGATCCGCCTGTGGGCTCATTTCGTTCGATGGGCAAAGGCTCTGGGCGTGGAAATCTTCGAGAGGCCATACTGATCACTGCCAACTGCCAACTGCCAACTGCCAACTGCCAACTGCCAACTGCCAACTGCCAACTGCCAACTGCCAACTGCCAACTGCCAACTGCCGCCTACTGCTCGGGCAG
>NZ_CAIPNF010000399.1 GCF_903866365.1 uncultured Thiocystis sp. | reverse complement strand
TTGCGCTGCCGTTCCTCTGCAAGGCGCTGCAACTCAGATACTTGCTTCTGGCCATGCACGATCTGGGCCTGGAATTCCTCTAGCGCTTTGATGGCTCGGCCGGCAGCTTCATAGCGCGCATCGAACTCCCGGATGCGCAAGTTCTGCTTCTCGATTAAATCACGCTGCGTCGCAAAATCCTGCACCCACTGACCCATCTGCCGCGTCCGCTCGACATCCGTCAGCTTCTGGGCCTCCAAGAAGATCTGTTGGTCCTGGCGCACCTGTTCGGGTATCGGTTGGATGCGCTGAAGCTCCTTCTCGAGGCGCTGCATACGGTCGTCCAGCAGCGGCACGCGATTCGCGGTGGTCTCCGTTCGCTTCAGCAGTTCGACGTTTTCCGCCTGGAGTTGGGCGATGCGCTTGTTGTCCTGGGCGCGCTGTTCGACCATATACGGCAGGGAGCGGGTGCGCTCGTCCAGATCTTTGCTCACCGCGTTGACCGACTGACGCAAAGCGAGTACCATCTCGCCCAGCCGCTGGTCTTCGGCCTGTCGGGTGACCAAATCTTCTTCGACGCGGGACACGCGCGAGAGTTCCTTGCGGATTTCCGCCACGCTTCGGCTGAGGGCTTCCCGGTCGCTGAGGCGGGCCCGCTCTGATTCCCGTTCGGCGTGAAGTCGGGCCTCAGTCTGCTTGTCGAGCATCACCACCACTTCGTTCTTGAGCTGTTGCAGCGCCTGCTCGATCTGCGTGAAACGGGAGAGCTGCGCGTGCGTGCTCGCCAGGCGGCCTTCAAGATCCTGAAGTCGACGCGCTTGCTCCTGCTTCTCGATGGCCATGCTTTGCAGGCGCTGATCAAGCTTGGCCAGCTCTTCACGGTCGCGCCGGTGTTCTTCGTCCAGCCAGGTCACCATCTGGCTCAATTGTGTCAGATCCATGCGCTCATCCCCCAGGTTCAGTCGTCCAGTTCGACAATAGTATTTGTCTTCAGAAACACGACCCGTTCACCGATGTTGGTGGTGCGGTCGGCAAAACGTTCCAGATTGTGTGCGACCCACATGAGATACGTGGCGCGCGTGATGGTGCGAGGATCGGTCATCATAATCACCAGGAGTTCCCGGAAAACCTGGTCATTGAGCTGATCCACCTCGGCATCGCGCGCCGCAAACGCGCGCGCCGCGTCTACGTCTCCCCTGATGAAGGCGCCCAACTGACCCATGAGCAGGTCTCGCCCGATCTCGGCCATGCGCGGCACATCGATAAGCGGCTTGAGCATCGGCTGGTCTGCCAACCGCAGAGCCAGCGTGGCGATGCCCTTGGCGTGATCGGCCATGCGTTCCAGTTCCCACGCGATGGACGAGATGGAGAAAATCAGCCGCAGATCGCGGGCGACCGGCTGCTGACTGGCGATCAGGAACAGACACTGATCCTCGATCTCGTGCTGGGCCTGATTGATCGCGTGATCGCCGGCAATCAGCTCGTTCGCCAGATCGGCGTTGCGATCAGCAAGGGCACGAACGGACTGCTCCTGCACCCTTGCGACCATCGTGCCGAGGGACAGCAAGCGCTCATTCAAGGCGGATAGCTGCAGGTCGAAGGTTTCTCGGGTCATCGCTTCGCTCCTTGGGTTATCGTGGAAGCCGGAATACGGCTATTATAGCATCCTTCTGGCCGCAGCTAAAACCGCTACAGCCGCGCCTCGCAGGCTTGGAACGCGCTGCGATCTGGATTGCCTCCGCCCGAGCAGCAGGCACCGGGAGAACTTTGGCCGCAACCGCGACT
>NZ_CAIPNF010000398.1 GCF_903866365.1 uncultured Thiocystis sp. | reverse complement strand
CTAGGGAGTTCAATCTGATGCAAAAAGGCGCCAGATGGTTCATGCAGGTTTTTCGTCGCAGGCGTGAGCGGTGACGCTCCTGCTGTCGTCTCGCAGGCTGGTCTCGACAGCCTCGTCGTGCCAGGCCACACTTCGCGACCCGGTGAGCCGACCACTGAATTGAAGAGAGCGAGTGCGGATGGAGTCCTTCAAGAGCCCGGTGGCCCGATTGGCCCGACTGTTCCAGACCTCGCGCGATGCGTGGAAGGCCAAAGCTCTGGACAAGCAGCGGCGTCTGCGCGCGGCGCAGGTCAAGATCCGGGATCTGGAGGCGAGCCGTGCGCAGTGGAAGGAGCGCGCGCTGGCGGCCGAGGCCGAGGCGGCGCGCCGGGACGCCGAGCCCACACCAGGCGCCGAGGCGGACGAACCGGAAGCGACTGCTCAGCGTCTGGCGCGGTTGCCCCCGGCCGGTCATCATCATTCGCTCCTGGTGATGCAACTGACGCTGCAGATGTATCTGAAGGCGGGGCTCGGCAGCCGCGGGGTGCCCCGTGTCCTGCAGCTGCTCGCGCCGTGGTTTGCGGTGGGCGTGCCGGCTTATACCACGGTGCTCAACTGGGTCTACCGCGGTGGGTTGGCGGTGCTCCAGCGCCCGCCGGAGCGGCGCGAGGATTGGATCTACGTGGTCGATCACACCATTGCCTTGGGAACCGCCAAGTGCCTCGTGATCCTGGGGATTCCCGCCAGTCGCCTGGTCGAGACCGGTTATCGTCCCCGTCACCAGGCCATGCAGGTGCTCGCCGTGGAGGTCACGGAGCACAGCACCGGGGCCTGGGTCGCGACGGTGCTGTATGAGGTCGCCCAGCGCACCGGGAGGCCGGTGCAGATCGTTGCCGATCACGGCAGCGACCTGCTCAAGGGGATCACCCTGTTTCAGCAGAACCACGCCCCCGACTGTGTGGAGACCGATGATATCTCTCATCGCATCGCCACGCGGCTCAAGGCCGACTTGACGGCGGACGAGCGCTGGAATGGGTTTCTGGCGCACGCCCGCGCGACGCTGGCGTCTTTTCAGCAGACCGACCTGGCGTTTCTGTTGCCGCCACGTCAACGCACCAAGGCGCGCTTCATGCATTTCGATGCCCAGGTCGAGTGGGCGCAACAGGTGCTCGCGTATGCGGATCGCGGGGATTTCAGCGCCATTCGGCGCCCCTGCGTCCTGAGTGTGGCCGCCTGGGAGCACCTGCGCGGGCGCCTGGGCGCCACCCGCGTCCAGCCCCTGCACGCCCTGATCGGACCTCGGTATCCCGACAAGACGGCGTTGAGCCAGGCCCTGCAAGCGGCGTCCGACCTCACGCTGGACGCTCTCGACGACGCCTTCTGGGACCTCGCCGACACCGGACGCGCACGCTTCCTGGAAGGCTTTGCCTGGGTGAAATCCTACCGTGATGATCTGGTGGTCTACGCTCAGATGATGGAACAGTCCAAGGCGATTCAGACGTTTCTCAAGTCCGAGGGACTGCACGCCGGCGTCTGTGAACCCCTTCGAGCCACCTTGGCGCCGCCTGCCGCGCTCACGCCACGAGCCACCGATTTCACCAACCGGATCCTGGAGCAGGTGGCGCGAGAAGCCGCCAAGATCCCGTCCGGCCAGACCTGGCTGGCCTCCTCCGACATCATTGAATCGGTGTTTGGAAAATACAAAACGTTCACGTCACGCAGCCCGCTCAAGGAGGTCGGGCGGCTCGTGCTGGCGATTCCGGCCTTCCTCACCGACCTGACGACCGGGGTGATTGGCGATGCGATGGCGTCGGTGCGCACCCTGGATGTCGAGCATTGGGTCAAGACGCATCTCGGTGACTCGATGCTCGCCCGGCGACGGCAGGCGTTCAGGGCGTTACTGGCAGACAGAGAAACTGCATGAAAACAATCGACGGCAGGCCCCGGAGATTGAACATCCTAGGTTGGCGCTCGTCTGTGGTGTCGGCGTCGACGCGGTTTAAATATTAAATAAATTAAAAGCTTAAACCGCGCCCCGTCAATCGCGTGTGGTGACCAGCAACGCTGGGGAAATCCGCAAAACTACGTTTTTCACTCTGGGTGCGGTTTAGTGACCGGCGGCGCTGATGCGGTTTAATGCTCAATGAGAAATTGATGAACTCCATGTCCGAAACCTCTGTGACCTGGCTTGACCGATTCGCCGAGTTGCCTTATGCGCAACATCTGCTTCAACGCTGGCAGGTCAACGAATCGGTGGAGCCAGCCTGGACGGAGCATCAGCAAGCCTTGCAGGCGTATTTCGAGTCACGAGAGACGCAACGTGAACTCTCTGATCGTCATGCCCGGCTGTGCGCCTGCCGCGATCGGTTGGAGACGCTGCGGGCACGGGGCGATATCCACCCAGCTAGCACGCTCCTGCTGGGACGAGTGCAGTTCGAGTTGGGCGCGCGGCGGGCGGCATTGGCATGTTTCGAGTCGTTGGTCGAATCCCTGCTGAATCCAGCCAGCGAGTCAATGGCGCTGGATCGTCCGTTTTTGCCCCCGCTCGCGGCCTTTGATGGCATTGCGCCCAAAGACGGCGATCTGGACCAATGGTTGAGCGCGGCCCTGCTGGAGGCCGTGGAACTCAGCGTCGCTGACTCCAGCTACTTCGATCCAGCCGGACACCTGCCACGGTTGTCCCGATTGCACCAGAACCCGCAGCGTTCGCTGGTCATGGAGACCCGTCTGGCACTCTGCGCCATGCGTCTGGGCAAGCGCATCAGCATCAGCGAGAACAGCCGGCTGTTGAGCGGGCTGAATCGGAATCAGGCGGTTTGGCGCGAGTTGGCTAGAACCACCGCGCCGACCCGTCCGGTCAAGGCACCGCCGCCTCTGCGAATCACGACGTCATTAAGCCTGCCGATCACCGAATGTCAGAGCCAGCGATTGCCAACGGATCAGCTATTCCAGGTTGTGTTCAGTGACCGGCAAACCATGGAAGTGGTGCCGCTGAGTCGCTCGGACCAATCCTTGCTGGGTCGCTCTAAGGATCAACGCTGGTTCGTCAAGGTCGAATTGCAGGCCCATCCCTTCAAACGCAACAGTCTGCTCGAAGAGGCCGGGATCATTCGCGAACTCAACCAGCGCGGCTGTGTCAGTTGCCCGGAATTGTACGCTGTCGGTCAAGTTCAGGCCTCGGCGCTGGCCGATCTGTGCCAGTTACCAGCAGACGCCCAGGACATGCTGCCGGCGCTGATTTTGCCCTATTTATCCACGCAGTCCGCCGTGGGTCTGCCTGATTTACTGTTTTCGATACAGGAACAGCGCAAGCTGGGCTGGTTTCATGCCGACCTGAAGCCAGACAACCTCCGATTCAGCCCCGAAACCCAGGTTTGTTCTCTGATCGATTACGATCAGGCCGAGCCCCTGACCCAGCAACAGATGAATCTGCCGCTGGTCGATTTCCTGCGCTGGGCGGATCGTCGTGTGCGTGAAAAATACGCCCGCTTCAAATTTAATGGCTTGTTTCATTACTTTCCTGGCGTCACGATGGAACGCGACATCCTACCCCGACTCGATCAGGGTCGGCTCGATGTGGGGCAGACAATGCTCTTCAGGTCAGCGGAAACCACCCTGAATCCGTCCAAGGTCTATCACACGATCGATCTGCCCGATGTCCTGGCGCATGGCGAACGCACCCTGGATGACCGTCTGCGCCTGATGAACCTGGTGCGCTTTCTTCCGGGCGAACGGGTGCTGGATGTCGGCTGCAACTCGGGGCTGTTGTGTGCCTATCTGACGAGTCGCGGCTGTGTCGTCAAGGGGATCGATCTGGATCCGTATGTCATCCGCGGGGCGCGGATGTTGTCCAATCTCCGGGGCGATGCCATCGATTTTGCCTGTGTCGATCTGGATCAGGCGGATGACCTGGGTCGTTACGACACCGTCATGCTGTTTTCAGTGTTGCATCACACCCAGCAGGTACCCCGCAATGCCCAATTGATCGCGGACGCCTCTAAGCGAATCATCATCGAGTGTAGACTGCATGAACAAGGCGCAAAACCGGTCGATGGGCGCTGGATCGCCACGACAGCCTGGTCGTTTGAGAACCTGAATGACTTGATCGATGGACTTCTCGCGTTGTTCCCCGGTTTCACCTTGTTCCGAAATCACGGTCAAGCCGACCGAGATCGCTACGTACTGGAATTCATCCGGGAAGGCGTGGACTGGTCCGGCGCGACAACTGCCGAGGACAAGCGCCCCGAAACCATTCAGGGCACCGAGCCTTCTCCACAAACGTCCAACATTGAAGATCCATCGACTAAACAGGCTGAAAATGAAGCGCTGGACTATTTCTTGGTCCAGAATACTCGACGCTGGGCGAAAATCCAGCCACGCCGCACTGACCAGTGCATTCTGGTCGAATTATTAGTCGGTCATCCGGGTTACTTCATTGCCAATGCCGTCCTGGCCAAGTATCTACAGCTCATTCATGGCTGCGCGATCAAGGCGATCCTACCGGATCGCAAAAATGCTTATCTTCACGCTCTGGCGGCTTCCTATGGAATCACCGACTATTACTACGAGGAAGACCTCGGTCGTTTCATCACCCATTCCCAACAGGAATCCATGTATCGGACGCTGCAACACTCTGGCAGCGATTTGCGCAAGGCGCTACTCGAAATCAACATCAACGGTATCCGCGTCGGCGATCTGATCTATGACATGTATTTGCGCAATACTGGCAATGTCACGGTTGAAACGCTCGACGATCGATTACTGGAAACCGCGATCAGCGCCATCGGCTATTATCAGCTCTACGATGGGATCTTTTGCGAAAACAATGTCATTGCGACGGCGGTCGGGCATACGGTTTACACGCGGTTTGGCATCCTGGCCCGCGTATCCGTGGCGCATGGCGCGCCAGTGTATGCCAAAAAACCCGCCCCGCTTCTTGTTCGTCAATATAGGAAAATAGAAGAATTTCCAGAACATGAAACGACTTTCGATGCAAGCGAGTTCGCTTATGTCTGGAACACTCGCCGTGAGCAGGCGCTTGCCAAGGGGCGGACACACATGGCCGATCAGCTTAATTCAGAGGCCAGCAGCGCCGGCAAGAACGGCATGGGGCGCTGGTATTCCGAAGCCTATGGAAAAGATCGACAGATTTACACCCGTGAACGTTTCTGCGAAGTGACTGGAATCGATGACGCAAAGCCGATCGTCATCTTATTTTCTCATTGTATGCCGGATGCCCCGCATTGTTTTCCAAGCAGTCTATTTGACGATTATTATCAATGGCTGGTGCAGACTCTCGCGTATGTCGCGAACCGACCGCAGGTTAATTGGATTGTAAAACCGCATCCGGACGATAAATACTATCATTCAAAAATCTCGGCCGAGCAGGTCTATGCGTCCTTTGCGCATCATCCGCATATTGCCCTGGCGCCGTCCGATCTCAACAATCGATCACTTTTTGAATTCGCTCAGGCTATCGTGACAGTGACTGGCACAGCCGGTTTGGAGTTCGCCTCTCAGGGCGTACCTGTCATCCTGGCTGGCAAAGGGCTTTATTCCGGTCATGGTTTCACGCACGAGCCTGAGACTCTGGATGCCTATTACTGCCTGCTGGATCATGTCGAGAGTCTGCCGCGACTGAACACCGATGCGATCGAACGGGTTTATGTCCTGATAGCTACTCAGATTTTTTATGCCAGGGCACGCTGTCTCTACATGCCTGACATGCCACTCACACCTTGGGAGCCATACGATCTGGCCGACGTTTTCCATCAAGTGACGGAGCGCACGAGAGATCATGATTTTGGGGAAGACCCATTCTTTCGGTCCCTTCTGCTACAGGTTGTTATGGACGCCAAGCATCTCTTTAATTATGAGCAAAATTAAAAATCTATAGAGACGAGTGCTTTCGATCAATTCACACGATGAATTCACACGATGAATCAGTCACAGTCCATACTCATTACTGGAGGCACCGGCTCCTTCGGAAAAAAATTCGTGGAGACCGTGCTGAGGGATCATCCCGACATCAAACGTTTGGTGGTTTTTTCCCGCGATGAACTGAAGCAATTTGAGATGGCGCAAGTCTTCGATCCGGAGGTCTATCCGGGATTGCGTTATTTTATTGGCGACGTGCGCGACTATGGGCGAGTGAAGCGCGCGCTTGAGGGAATCGACACCGTTATTCATGCGGCCGCACTCAAACAAGTGCCTGCCGCCGAATATAACCCGTTCGAATTCATCAAAACAAATATCCTGGGTGCCCAGAATATCGTTGACGCTTGCCTCGACACTGGTGTGCGACGTGTCATCGCCCTGTCAACCGACAAGGCCGCCGCACCGATCAATCTGTACGGAGCGACAAAGCTCTGCTCGGACAAACTCTTCACCGCGGCTAATAATGTGCGTGGCTACCGCGACATTCGCTTCTCCGTGGTGCGCTATGGCAATGTCATGGGGAGCCGCGGTTCGGTGATCCCCTTTTTCCTCGAACGCCGCAAGACCGGCGTACTGCCGATTACCGACCCGGAAATGACACGTTTCAATATCAGCCTGCAGGAAGCGGTGGACATGGTTCTCTGGGCACTGGAAAACGCGCAGGGAGGGGAGATTTTTGTGCCGAAGATACCCAGTTATCGCATCGTGGATGTGGCGCGGGCTATCGGTCCCAACTGCGAATATCCCGTCATTGGCATCCGCCCCGGCGAGAAAATCCACGAGGAAATGATCACCGCCAGCGATAGCTTCAATACCGTGGATCTTGGTCGTTACTTCGCCATCCTGCCGATCGCCGCCAAATGCAGCCGGAATCAATACTGCGAGCGCAATAGCTGCGAACCGGTCCCGCCCGGCTATGCCTACAATAGCGGGACCAATCCGGATTTTCTGGGGATCGAGCAGTTACGCGAGCTCATCCGTCTTCATCTCGATCCCGAATTCACCTGTTGACCCATGATTCCATACGGTCGCCAGGACATCACCGAAGCCGACATCGCTGCGGTCACCGAAGTTTTGCGGTCCGATTTTCTGACCCAGGGGCCAGCGGTACCACGCTTCGAGCAGGCCGTCGCGGACTATTGCGGCGCGGCCTATGCCGTGGCCGTCAACAGCGCTACATCCGCGCTGCATCTTGCCTGCCTGGCGCTCGATCTGGGGCCATGCGATTGGTTGTGGACCTCACCGAACACCTTCGTCGCGTCAGCTAACTGCGCCCGTTATTGTGGCGCGCTGGTCGATTTTGTCGATATCGATCCACGCACCTATAATCTCAGCGCGTCTGCTTTAGCAGCCAAACTCGAACAGGCCGAGCGCATCGGCCGACTGCCTAAAGTCGTTTTGCCGGTTCACTTCGCCGGCCAATCCTGCGATATGCGGGCCATCGACGTGCTGGCCAAGCGTTATGGCTTTCGCGTACTGGAAGATGCATCACATGCCATCGGCGGGCGTTACGAGGACATGCCGATTGGCAGTTGCCGCTACAGCGACATCAGCGTTTTCAGTTTTCACCCGGTCAAAATCATCACGACCGGTGAAGGCGGGATGGCCCTGACCAACCATGAGGAACTGACCCGCCGCATGGTCCGTCTGCGTTCCCACGGCATTACCCGCGATCCGGCGGAGATGACACAGACACCGGATGGCCCCTGGGACTATCAGCAGATCGAACTCGGCTTCAACCATCGGATGACTGAGATTCAGGCCGCGCTCGGCTTCAGCCAGTTACAGCGACTTGACGACTATGTACGCCGCCGCCATGTCTTGGCCGATGCCTACGACGACTTGCTGAAAGATCTGCCGCTACAGCGGCCATACCGCAACCCGGATCACGCTTCTGCTCTACACTTATACCCAGTCCAGGTCGAGCAGAATCGCCGCGTCATCTTCGAGTCTCTGCGCCACGCTGGCATCGGCGTCAATGTGCATTATATCCCCGTGCATACGCAGCCATACTATCGGCAACTCGGATTCAAGCTCGGCGACTATCCCGAGGCGGAGGCCTACTCTGCGCGCGCGATCAGTTTGCCGCTCTTTCCTCGGCTGTCTGATGATGAACTGTTGACGGTTGTGACCGCAGTCCGAGAGCAATTCTGAAATGCCCGTTCTCTCGATCTTTTTTGGCATCATCATCCGCATGTGGCATGACGACCATCCGCCGCCGCATATCCATGTGGAATATCAAGGATTCGAGGCGCTGGTAGAGATCCAGACTGGTGAAGTCTCAAAGGGGAAACTGCCGCGGAAAGTCGCGGCCATCGTCAGCGATTGGTGTCACGTTCAGCGGCAGTAACTGCATGACAATTGGTGGCGTACCCAGCGATTCGAGCCACTGTAGCGCATTTAAGGAGCAGACCGTGATTAAACTACTTGAAGCCTATTACCTTGGCGAAAAGAAGATTGATCTGCTGTTCTCGGACGGTAGCCGGGGTGTTTTCGATGTGCAGGCGTATTGTGCGATGAGGGATGGCCGCTGCTCGATCCGCTCATCCGATCGGAAGCCTATGTTAAGCGTTTTTTGATTGATGCTGGTGCATTGGTGTGGCCGAATGGTTTAGAAATCTCGCCTGCTCGTTTATACGAGATTAGTCTCAAAGAGATCGCGGCATAGCCATTTGTCGCATGTATGGATGACCACCATGAACCTTGCCATCATTCCCGCCCGCGGCGGTAGCAAGCGCATCCCACGCAAGAATATCCGTGAGTTCCGCGGCAAGCCCATAATCGCGTGGTCGATCGAGGCAGCCCGTGGTAGCGGTTTGTTTGATCATATTATTCTGTCCACGGACGATGACGAGATCGCCGAAATAGGGAAATCACTTGGCGCCGAGGTGCCGTTCCGGCGCCCCGTCGAACTGGCCAACGATTATGCGGGCACCACCGAGGTGATCGCCCACGCAACCCGATGGGCGTTGGACGAAGGCTGGACACTGGATGCGGTGTGCTGCCTCTATGCTACTGCGCCGTTCGTGCGACCTGCCGACCTGCGCGCTGGGCTGGACTTGCTTCGCAGCGGTCAGTGGGCTTACTGCTTCACCGCCACGGAATTTGCCTCGCCGATCTTTCGTTCCTTTCGCCAGCTAGACAACGGTGCGCTGGAGATGTTCTTTCCCGAGCATTTCACAACCCGTTCGCAAGATTTACCCGTCGCATTGCACGATGCCGGGCAGTTCTACTGGGGGAGGGCCGATGCATGGATTGCCCATATGCGGATCTTTGATCGCGAAAGCATTCCCTTACTGATTCCCCGTTGGCGCGTCCAGGACATCGACACCGAAGACGACTGGATCCGCGCCGAACTGATCTGGAAAGCACTTTTTGAAAACGGACTGTGCGCAGATGGGCTATGACAGAGAAAACGATCAATTACTTTCGCCGTGATCAGCTAGACGGCATCACCGCTCCCGATCTTTCCAAAGACTGCTCTTATGCGGAACACATCGTGCGTGCACGGGGTAAGCGTACGCAACTGACGAGCGTTTCACTTGATCAAATGAAAATCAATGATTTCGGACCAGCCTTGTACCGTGCCTTGAAGTCGGAAATCGACCGGGACGGACATGTGCTCGTTGAGCATGCGGATCTCATGCGGAAACTACGGAAAGCGGCCGCATCAAGCGGCAAAGAGGAACGCTCCCGTGCTCTTCAGGCAAAACGGTATGCCAAACGCCGATTGGAATGCTTGGTGGACTGGCGTTTTGGGATTGTTCGAATTGATCGTAAGGATCTGATCACTTGGGCATTTCATTAAGTCCAGAAATATTCAATCCTCACCATATTGGCATACCGCGAGTTCCGCTCAAGATATTCTTCAAGTCAGGACGGGGCATGCGCCCCGTCCGGAACGTTTTGAGCGTTGGGGCTTGGCTGATGGGTCGGAAACGCGAGGCATGTATGCATCAACCACACGATAGCGGCTACAAACGCCTCTTCTCGCATCCGGAAATGGTGCGCGATCTGCTGACGGGTTTCGTCGACGAGCCCTGGGTCCAGGACGTCGATTTCGAGGGCCTGGAACGCTACCCCGGCGAATTCGTCGACGACCGCCTGCAGGGACGGCGCAACGACCTCATCTGGCGCCTGCCCTGGGGCACGGACTGGCTCTATGTCTATCTGCTGCTGGAGTTCCAATCCGGTGTGCATCCCTTCATGGCCGCGCGCCTCTCGACCTATGTCGATCTGCTCTACCAGGATTTGATCCGCGCCCGCCAATTCGCGCGCCGCCGCCCGGAAGGCGCCACGCGCGCCGCACCGCGCGCGCCGCGCCGGCTTCCGCCGGTCGTCCCGCTCGTGCTCTACAATGGCCGCCGTCCCTGGACCGCGCCGCGCGATCTGGCCGATCTCATCGAACCTGGTCCGCCGACGCTGGAGGCGTGCCGTCCGCGCCTGCGCTATCTTCTGGTCGACGCAAGCGCCTATGACGAGACCGTCCTGGCCGCGCGGCACAATCTGGTGGCCGCGCTGTTCCGGCTGGAGAACAGTCGCGACCCGGAACGCGTGTGCGCGGTGATCATAGCGCTTGCCGAATGGATGAGCGATCCCGAGCAGCGCGAGCTGCGCCATTCCTTCGTGGTCTGGCTCCGCGAGGCCTTTCTGGCGACCCGCCTGCCCGGGGTCGCGCTTCCCGAACTCACTGATTTGGAGGAGATCCGCACCATGTTGAGCGAACGTGTCCTTTCCTGGACCGAACAATGGAAACAGGATGGTTGGAAGCAAGGCCTGGAGCAGGGATTGATCTCGGAACGGCGCCTGCTGTTGCGACAGATCCAGCGCCGTTTCGGTGCGGCGGTGGCCGAGCGCAGTGCCCGCGTCTTGGTGTCCATCCATGACCCGGCCGTGTTGGAGGATCTCGGCGAGGCGGTGCTCGACTGCCCTGACGCGGCCGGTTGGGAGGCGCGGCTGGCGGGGCGATGATGGCGTTCGGATGAGTGTCCCGCGCGGTTCTTCGGGCGGTTGAGTGTGGCTGATCGGTCGGCGAAACGCGCGGGACGGGGTGGATACCCCGTCCCGCCTCAAAGATTTGATCATCAGCCATGCAAAGAGCGAAAACGGCTTCTTTCCTCCGCAGGCACCATTGGAAGAGGCGGAAGAGTTATCCATTTTTTAGCACAGGGGTTTTGCGTTGGCCGAACGGATCCTCATTCTCGCCGCCCACTCCGATGACGAAGCCCTTGGCTGCGGGGGTACCATTGCTCGATTTTCCGGCGAAGGCGCAGAGGTGCATATTGCCTTTCTCGCCGATGGCATCGGTGCGCGTGCGCCCGATGTTGTCCCGGATCCCATGGCGTTGCAGGAGCGCCGTGCGGCAGCCGAAGCTGCGGCTTACATCCTCGGTGCTGCTTCGGTCAGCTTCGACGACCTGCCCGATAACCGCTTGGACTGCATCCCGCTTTTGGAGATCACGCAGCGCATTGAGGCGCTTATCGCCCGGTATCGCCCAGCGACGGTTTTCACTCATCATGCTGGGGATCTCAATATCGACCATCGCCGCGTCCATCAGGCCGTCGTCACCGCCTGCCGGCCCCAGCGCGGGCATCCGGTACGCACACTGCTCTGCTTCGAAGTGCCGTCGAGCACCGAGTGGCAACCGCCGGGTTCGGGCACGGCCTTTCTGCCTAACTGGTTCATCGATATCGGTTCAACCCTGGATAAAAAGCTTGCCGCGCTCGATGCCTACGCCGCTGAACTGCGCGATTGGCCGCACCCGCGTTCGCGCCAAGGCGTCGAGCACCTGGCGCGCTGGCGCGGCGCCTGCGTCGGTTACGAAGCGGCCGAGGCGTTCATACTGGCGCGCTGTCTACGATGAAGATCGCCATCCGCGTCGATGCCTCCCATCGTATCGGTTTCGGCCATTTGATCCGCTGCCGGACCTTGGCGACGGCCTTGCGCGATCAGGGCGCCGAGGTGCGCTTCGTCTGCCGCGCCCATCCAGGACATGGCATTGCGGTGCTGAAAGCGGATGCCTTCGCGGTCGCGGCCTTACCTGAACCAGCCGCCGCCGGGGTTGGGATCGCCGACGCCGACTATGCCGGTTGGCGTGGTGTCAGTCAGCCCCAGGATGCGTTCGAGACCCTGGCCGTTCTGGGCAACTGGTGGCCAGACTGGCTTATCGTCGATCACTATGGGCTCGATCGCGACTGGGAGCAGGCATTGCGTCCCTACGTCAGCCAGATCCTGGTCATCGACGACCTGGCCAACCGCCAGCACGACTGCGACTTGCTGCTGGATCAGAACTATCATGCCAAGAACGCCGAGAATTGCTATGACGGCCTGCTGCCAGCGCATGCATCGACTCTGCTCGGTCCGCGTCACGCGTTGTTGAGGCCCGAATATGCCTGGTATCGGCGCGGGTGTTGTGTCCCAATCCGCAGGATGGGTGTAGGGGCGAATTCATTCGCCCCGAACCCCATGATTGAAGACCGGGCGAATGAATTCGCCCCTACTGAATCTTGTCGATTAGGGCGCCACCGGCGTGGGTTGCGCCCGCGAGATGGTTTAGTGCGACGCGTTCTGGTGTTTTTCGGTGGCACCGATCCCGACAACATGACGGGGCGCGCGCTGTCCGCGCTCGATCATCCAGCGCTGGCGCATCTGGAATTGGATCTAGTGGTTGGCGCCAACAACCCGCATCATGACGTGCTGGCCGAACAGGCGTTACACCGCCCCGGCACCCTGCTTCATGGCCCACGGCCACACCTGGCGGATTTGATGAGCGAGGCCGATTTGGCGATCGGTGCGGGTGGTACCACGACTTGGGAGCGGTGCTGTCTCGGCCTGCCCAGTCTGGTGGTCAGCATCGCCGACAATCAGCGTCCTGCCTGTACCGCCCTGGCCGCCGATGGCGTCATCCAGTATCTCGGCCATGGTGATCAGGTGACGGTGGCAGCCCTGCGCGACGCGATCCTCCGAATCGTGTCCGACGCGGATCGACTCAGGGCATTCACCAGAAACGGCGAAGCGCTGGTGGATGGGGAAGGCGCGGTGCGTGTTGTGGACATGCTGCTGCGCCGCAATGGGACCGCTGAGCCAAGGCGTCACGGTTCTGAAAGGGGTTCTTGAGTATGCCCGTCGTCTTGCGTCTAAAGGGTTTTCGGTTCTTTTTCTACGCCAACGAAGGCGATCCGCGCGAACCGGCGCATATCCATGTCCGCCAGGCCGGAGCGGAAGCCAAATTTTGGCTGACTCCTTGCATGCAGCTTGCACGAAATGATGGTTTTGATGCACCAACCTTGCGGAAGCTGGAAAAACTCGTATCGTTTCATCAAGAACGCTTGCAGAGGGCTTGGAATGAATATTTCACCTAAGCGCGCCTGGTCCGACCGTGACAACCTTTGGCTCGAGTTGAGCGACGGTCGAACACTTGGTGTGCCGCTCGTGTGGTTCCCGCGCTTGCTGAAAGCAACCGATGAGCAGCGCGCATCCTACGAACTCAGCCCAAGGGGCATCCATTGGGATGCCTTGGATGAAGATATTTCCATCGAGGGTTTGCTCGAGGGACGCGGCGATTACACGCGCCAACACAGAGGTGGCCTAGGAGCCTGTCCGGCTTAGCACCCGCATCGCGAGTACAATCGTGTGTCTCACCCCGAAGCCCAGCGGAGCCTCCATGGCTGTCGAGTTCATCCCCATCGACCGAGACACCCCACTGCTGTTGCCGCCGTGCATCCAGG
>NZ_CAIPNF010000397.1 GCF_903866365.1 uncultured Thiocystis sp. | reverse complement strand
CTCGGAGATCCTCATCGAGCGGTCGATCGCCGGGTGGAAGGAGTACGAGCTCGAGGTCATGCGCGACCGGGCCGACAACTGCGTGATCATCTGCTCGATCGAGAACTTCGACCCCATGGGCGTGCACACCGGCGACTCCATCACGGTCGCCCCGGCCCAGACCCTGACCGACCGCGAATATCAGATCATGCGCAACGCCGCCATCGCGGTGCTGCGCGAGATCGGCGTCGACACCGGCGGCTCCAACGTGCAGTTCGCGATCAACCCCGCCGACGGGCGGATGATCATCATCGAGATGAACCCGCGGGTGTCGCGCTCCTCGGCGCTGGCCTCCAAAGCGACCGGCTTTCCGATCGCCAAGGTCGCCGCCAAGCTGGCCGTGGGCTACACGCTCGACGAGCTGCGCAACGAGATCACCGGCGGAACTACCCCGGCCTCCTTCGAGCCGAGCATCGACTATGTGGTCACCAAGATCCCGCGCTTCGCCTTCGAGAAATTCCCCCAGGCCGATGCCCGTCTGACCACCCAGATGAAATCGGTCGGCGAGGTCATGGCCATCGGACGGACCTTTCAAGAGTCGCTGCAGAAGGCGATCCGGGGCCTGGAAATCGATCGCTACGGACTCGATGAAATCGTCGACCTTGCCGATCCCGACGCCGTCGATAAAATCCGGCTGGAGGTGCGCCAGACCGGCGCCGAGCGCATCTTCTATGTGGCCGATGCCTTCCGCGTGGGCATCAGCCTGGAGGAAATCCACGAACTGAGCTGGATCGACCCCTGGTTTCTGGCCCAGATCGAGGATCTGGTCCGCGCCGAGGGCGAACTCTGCATCGCGGGTCGCGCCGGTCTCACGCTGGAGCGTCTGCGCGCGCTCAAGCGCCAGGGCTTCTCGGACCGTCGCATCGCCCATCTGGTGGGCGGCAAGGAAGGCGAGATCCGCGCGCTCCGGCATCAACAGGGACTGCGCCCGGTCTTCAAACGGGTCGATACCTGCGCCGCCGAATTCGCCTCCAGCACCGCCTATCTCTATTCCACCTACGAGGAAGAGTGCGAGGCCGACCCCACCGATCGCCAGAAGATCATGGTGCTCGGCGGCGGGCCGAACCGGATCGGTCAGGGCATCGAGTTCGACTATTGCTGCGTTCATGCCGCCTTCGCCCTGCGCGAGGACGGCTATGAAACCATCATGGTCAACTGCAACCCGGAGACCGTGTCCACCGATTACGACACCTCCGACCGGCTCTATTTCGAGCCGCTGACCCTGGAGGACGTGCTGGAAATCGTCGACAAGGAGCGTCCGCTCGGGGTCATCGTCCAGTACGGCGGTCAGACCCCGTTGAAGCTCGCCCGAGACCTGGAAGCGGCCGGCGTGCCCATCATCGGCACCAGCCCGGACTGCATCGACCTGGCCGAGGATCGCGAGCGTTTCCAGCAATTGATCCAGCAACTGGGTCTGCGCCAGCCGCCGAACGCGACCGCCCGCAGCGAATCGGAGGCCGTGACCAAGGCCGCGATCATCGGCTATCCGCTGGTCGTGCGTCCCTCCTATGTGCTGGGCGGACGGGCGATGGAGATCGTCTTCGACGAGTCGGAACTCTACCGCTACATGCGCGAGGCGGTGCGGGTCTCCAACGAATCGCCGGTGTTGCTCGACCGCTTTCTCGACGACGCCATCGAGGTCGACGTGGACGCCATCTGCGACGGCACCGACGTGCTGATCGGCGGCATCATGGAACACATCGAACAGGCCGGCGTGCATTCGGGCGATTCGGCCTGCTCGCTGCCGCCCTATACCCTCTCGGCCTCGATCCAGGACCACATGCGAGAACAGATGGCCCGCATGGCCCGCGCGCTGAACGTGGTCGGACTGATGAACGCGCAATTCGCCATTAAGGGCGATGACATCTACATTCTTGAGGTCAACCCCCGCGCCTCGCGCACCGTGCCCTTCGTCTCCAAGGCGATCGGTCTGGCACTCGCCAAGGTCGCGGCCCGCTGCATGGTCGGCACGACGCTGGCCGAACAGGGTCTGCGACGCGAACTGAAACCCAAGCATTATTTTGTCAAGGAAGCGGTGTTCCCCTTCATTAAGTTCCCCGGCGTGGACACCCTGCTTGGACCCGAAATGAAGTCCACCGGCGAGGTCATGGGGGTTGGCGAATCCTTCGGCGAGGCCTATGCCAAGGCGCAGGAAGGGGCCGGAAGTCTTCTGCCGCGACGTGGTGGCAAGGCTCTGCTGAGTGTCCGCGAGGTCGATAAAACGCGCCTGATCCGGGTCGCGCGCGATCTTCTGGGCTTCGGCTTCACGCTCTACGGCACCCATGGGACGGCCGCGGCGATTCGCGAGGCCGGCCTGGACTGTCTTGGGGTTAACAAGGTCGCCGAGGGGCGTCCGCACATCGTCGACATGATCAAGAACAACGAGATTGGCTTCATCGTCAACACGACCGAAGGGGCTAAAGCGATTGCCGATTCGGCCGCGATCCGGCGCGCCGCGCTCCAGCACAAGGTCGCCTATACCACGACCATCGCGGGCGCCGAGGCGACCTGTCTGGCGTTGAAACAACTGGACATCGTCAGCGTCAATCGGTTACAAGATCTTTACTGATTCGTGATTGGCGGGCGTTTTTTAGGCGCCCGCCATTTTTTATAGAGAACCCGCAACGGGTTTGGCCCGCCTCTGATATTGCTTCAGGGCGGCGTCTCCAGACGAGGAAATCACCCATGAACAAGGTCCCTCTGACCGCCAGGGGCGCTGAGAAATTGCGCGAGGAACTTGATCGGCTCAAGCGCATCGAGCGCCCACGCATCATCGAGGCGATCGCCGAGGCCCGCGCGCACGGCGATCTTAAGGAAAACGCCGAGTACCACGCGGCGCGCGAGCAGCAGAGCTTTGTCGAGGGTCGCATCAAGGACATCGACGGCAAGCTCTCGAATGCTCAGATCATCGACGTCACCCAGCTCCCGGCCACTGGACGGGTGGTCTTTGGCGCGACGGTTCGCGTGCTGGAACTTGAGGCGGATGTCGAGCTGTGTTATCAGATCGTCGGCGAGGACGAGGCCGATCTCAAGTTGGGCATGATCTCCATCGGCTCGCCTATCGCCCGTTGTCTGATCGGCAAGAGCGAGGGCGACGTGACGTCGCTTGCCGCGCCCGGCGGGATTCGGGAGTTCGAGATTCTGGAAGTTCGCTATATTTGAATCGATTCGGGAGACTGTCTTTGCGGTTCCAACTGCCGGATTTAGGGTCACTGAATATCCACGGCACCCCGCAGCGCAACCTGCGGGACTTGCCGAGATGAATTACGCCGTTTTATCCGCATCCTCGGTACGCCGACGGAAACTGGTTCCGCCGCATTCGGCGCAGATCGGGATCCGTCCGGCCTTGACGAAATGGGTCTCGGCGCCGCAGCGGTCGCAGATGAGCGTCCCCGGTCCCGTGACCTCGCCGGCCTGATACAGACTCATCCGGCGCGCGTTCTCGGCCCATTGGGCGAGTTGCAGGCTGGTCTGGTCGGCGACCTGGGTGAACATGTCCATCATCCGCCGCTCGATCAGTTCCAGATCGAAGCGCCACCAGTCGCGCATCTCCTGGCCGGTCTCGGCGATGTAATTGGCAGCGTCCTCGATATCGCGCTTGATGTAGTCGGAGACCTTTTCCGCTTCCTCGCGGGTCAGCTCGCCGAGTTCGACCATGTTGTCGCGCGCCTTGTCGAGCATCTCGCGGAACTTGGGCACGGACTCTTTCTGCGCCTTCTCGATGGTCTCGTGCGTCTGCTTGAGCATCTGCTCGTAGGCGTGGACCAGTTTGTCGGTGGTGTCGTGTTGGTGTTCTTCGGTCATGCGGTACCTCCAGGTGTAGAGATGCAGTCAGTTGATGACGGGAGAGTCGATGCGTTCCATTCGGTAGCCAACCTGAGCTAGGACGTTGAGAGTAGGATAGCAAATGCCTTTGGACCAACCGATAAAACCTCCTGGGACATGTCCGAAGGAAAGAATTCGACTCGCGACCCTCCTGTGACTTCGCGGATGCAGAACGAGTATTCCGTTTTCTCTAAAGTGGACCCCTAAAACCGGACAGTCATTTAAGCTCGACACCGAATCGAAAGGGGTAGGTTGAGATGGGCGAAGCAAAGCGCAAAAGTTATACGGCAGCCTTCAAAGCCAAGGTGGGTCTGGAGGTGATCCGCGGGATCAAGACCGTCAACGAGATTGGTCAGGATCACGGGGTTCATCCAGTGCAGGTTGGGCAGTGGAAGAAGGAGATTCTGGAGCAGGCTGGAACGCTGTTCGAGATCAAACGCGGGCGCAAGCCGGCGGATGATCAGAGTGCGCCGGAACGACTCTACAGCGAGATCGGGCGGCTGAAGATGGAACTGGACTGGTTGAAAAAAAAGTCCGGGTTGAGCCTGTGAGCCTGCGGCGTGAGTGGATCGCACGCGACGATACGTTAGCGGTAAGTCGGCAATGTGTACTGACGGGGGTCACGCGCTCCTGGGTCTATGCCGCCTCGGCGGGCGAGACGCGCGACGCGTCGGACCTGGTGTTGCTGAACCTGATCGACGAACAGTACACGCGGCGCCCCTTCTACGGCAGTCGGCGCATGGTCGTGTACTTGAAGGCCCAGGGCCACGCGGTCAACCGCAAGCACGTCCAGCGACTCCTGCGCGTCCTGGGTCTGGCCGGCATGGCGCCGGGGCCGAAGACCAGCAAGCCCCATCCGGAGCACAAGGTCTACCCTTACCGGCTGCGCGGGATCGAGGTCACGCACCCGAACCAGGTCTGGAGCACCGACATCACCTATATCCGCCTGGCGCACGGTTTTGCTTACCTAGGAGCCTGTCCGGCTTAGCACCCGCATCGCGAGTACAATCGTGTGTCTCACCCCGAAGCCCAGCGGAGCCTCCATGGCTGTCGAGTTCATCCCCATCGACCGAGACACCCCACTGCTGTTGCCGCCGTGCATCCAGG
>NZ_CAIPNF010000396.1 GCF_903866365.1 uncultured Thiocystis sp. | reverse complement strand
TCCAGCCAGCTCTCCCAGTTCATGGACCAGAACAATCCGCTGTCCGAAGTCACCCACAAGCGGCGGGTTTCGGCACTCGGCCCAGGCGGTCTGGCGCGCGAGCGGGCCGGCTTCGAGGTGCGCGACGTGCATCCGACGCACTATGGCCGGGTCTGTCCGATCGAAACGCCGGAAGGTCCGAACATCGGACTGATCAACTCGCTGGCCGTCTATGCGCGGACCAATTCCTACGGCTTTCTCGAAACCCCGTACATCAAGGTCGAGGCCGGTCAGGTGACCAAGGAAATCAATTATCTGTCCGCGATCGAGGAGGGCAATTTCGTCATTGCCCAAGCCAATGCGACGCTGGACGATGACGGGCGACTCACGGATGCGCTGGTCTCCTGCCGACATGCCAACGAGTTTGCGATGCGGGCACCGGAGGAAGTCCAGTACATGGACGTCTCGCCGCGCCAGATCGTTTCGGTGGCGGCCTCGCTGATTCCCTTCCTGGAGCACGACGACGCCAACCGGGCGCTGATGGGCTCGAACATGCAGCGTCAGGCGGTGCCGACGCTGCGGGTCGAAAAGCCGCTGGTCGGTACCGGGATGGAGCGCGTGGTGGCGAAGGACTCGGGCGTGTGCGTGGTGGCGCGCCGGGGCGGCGTCATCGAATCGGTGGACGCCGCGCGCATCGTGGTGCGCGTCAACGACGACGAGGCCGTCCCAGGCGTACCGGGCGTCGACATCTATAACCTGACTAAGTACACCCGCTCGAATCAGAACACCTGTATCAATCAGCACCCGCTGGTTAAGCCGGGCAATATCGTGGCGCGCGACGACGTGCTGGCGGACGGGCCGTCCACCGACATGGGCGAGTTGGCGCTGGGACAGAACCTGCGTATCGCCTTCATGCCCTGGAACGGCTACAACTTCGAGGACTCCATCCTCATCTCCGAGCGCGTGGTGCAGGAAGACCGCTTCACCAGCATCCACATCGAGGAGCTTTCCTGTCTGGCCCGCGACACCAAGCTGGGGCCGGAGGAGATCACCGGCGATATCCCTAACGTCGGTGAGTCGGCCCTGTCCAAGCTCGATGAGTCTGGCATCGTCTATGTTGGCGCCGAGGTGCGCGACGGCGACATTCTGGTCGGCAAGGTCACGCCGAAAGGCGAGACGCAGTTGACACCTGAAGAGAAGCTGCTGCGAGCCATCTTCGGCGAGAAGGCGTCGGACGTGAAGGACACCTCGCTGCGTCTGCCGTCCGGGATGAACGGCACGGTCGTCGATGTCCAGGTCTTTACCCGCGATGGGGTCGAGAAGGACAAACGCGCGATCCAGATCGAGGAACTGGAACTGGATCGCGTCCGCAAGGATTTCGCGGACCAGCAGCGCATCATGGAGAACGATACCTTCCAGCGCGTGGAAAAAATGCTGGTCGGCAAGCCCGCCGATGGCGGTCCGGGAAGTCTCAAGCCCGGCTCCAAGGTGACCAAGGCGTATCTCCAGGGGTTGCTGGAGAGGGGTTCCCGCGATCAGTGGTTCGAGATCCGCATGCAGGACGAGGAGATTGCGACCCAGCTCGAAGCGATATCCGCCCAGGTCAAACAACAACGGGATGAATTTCGCGAGCGTTACGAGGTCAAGAAACGCAAGATTGCGAGTGGGGATGACCTGGCTCCCGGCGTGCTTAAGATGGTCAAGGTCTACGTGGCTCTGAAGCGCCGCATCCAGCCGGGCGACAAGATGGCCGGTCGGCACGGCAACAAGGGCGTTATCTCCAAGGTGGTGCCGGTGGAGGACATGCCGTTCTCGGCCGACGGTGTCCCGGTGGACATCGTACTCAACCCCCTGGGCGTCCCGTCACGCATGAATGTGGGGCAGGTGCTGGAAACCCATCTGGGCTGGGCGGCAAACGGGCTTGGCGTCAAGATCGAACGGATGCTTCAGGCTCAGACCGCAGTGGCTGAATTGCGCGACTTTCTGGATAAGGTCTACAACCGCAGTGGCAAGTCCGAGGATCTCGCGAGCTTTTCGGATGACGAGATTCTGGAATTGGCGCGCAATCTGACCCGCGGCGTGCCCATGGCCACGCCGGTCTTCGATGGCGCGACCGAGGAAGAGATCCACGCGATGCTCCAACTCGCCGATCGCGATAATTCCGCGCTGGGCATCCCGAGCGGTCAGACCATCCTCTTCGATGGTCGCACCGGGGACCAGTTCGAGCGTCCGGTGACCGTCGGCTACATGTACATCATCAAGCTCAACCATCTGGTGGACGACAAGATGCACGCCCGTTCGACCGGGCCTTACAGTCTGGTCACCCAGCAGCCGTTGGGCGGCAAGGCGCAGTTCGGCGGTCAGCGGTTCGGCGAGATGGAGGTTTGGGCACTGGAAGCCTATGGCGCCGCGTACACGCTACAGGAAATGCTCACGGTGAAATCCGACGACGTCAATGGTCGAACCAAGATGTACAAGAACATCGTCGACGGCGACCATCGGATGGAGGCCGGCATGCCGGAGTCCTTCAACGTGCTCGTCAAGGAGATTCGCTCGCTCGCCATCAACATCGAGCTTCAGCAGGATTGACGTAGACGTTGTATCGGTCGGATGGGTGAAGCTTGTCCCGAGCGAAGTCGAAGGGCGAAGCGATACCCATCGCCAGTTATTCCAGCCAGGAGATTAAGATCTTGAAAGATCTATTGAAAATCATCAAGCAACAGGGCCAGGCTCTCGAATTCGACGCGATCAAGATCGGACTCGCCTCCCCCGAGATGATCCGTTCCTGGTCCTTCGGCGAGGTCAAGAAGCCCGAAACCATTAACTATCGCACCTTCAAGCCGGAGCGCGACGGTCTCTTCTGCGCCAAGATTTTCGGGCCCATCACCGACTACGAGTGCATCTGCGGCAAGTACAAGCGGCTCAAGCACCGCGGCGTGGTGTGCGAGAAGTGCGGCGTCGAGGTGACCCTCGCCAAGGTACGCCGCGAGCGCATGGGGCATGTCGACCTGGCCAGCCCGGTCGCCCACATCTGGTTCCTGAAGTCGCTGCCTTCGCGCATCGGGCTGTTGCTCGACATGACGCTGCGCGACATCGAGCGTATCCTCTATTTCGAGTCTTTCGTCGTCATCGATCCCGGTCTGGTGCAGGAGCTCGAACGCGGCCAGCTACTCAACGACGAGCAGTATCTGGAGACGTTGGAGGCCAACGGCGACGAGTTCGACGCCCGCATGGGTGCCGAGGCGGTCTACGAACTGCTGCGCACCATCGACATGGCCGCCGAGATCCGGCGCATGCGCGAGGAAATCCAGAGCACTAACTCCGAGACCAAGATCAAGAAGCTCGCCAAGCGGCTCAAGCTCATGGAATCCCTGCTCGTCTCGGGCAATCGTCCCGAATGGATGATCCTGACCGTGCTGCCGGTGCTGCCACCTGAGTTGCGCCCGCTGGTGCCGCTCGATGGCGGTCGTTTTGCGACCTCCGATCTCAACGATCTCTATCGGCGGGTGATCAACCGCAACAACCGTCTCAAGCGTCTGCTCGATCTGGTCGCGCCCGACATCATCGTGCGCAACGAAAAGCGCATGCTTCAGGAATCGGTCGACGCCCTGCTGGACAACGGGCGGCGCGGACGTGCCATCACCGGCACCAACAAGCGTCCGCTGAAGTCGCTCGCCGACATGATCAAGGGCAAGCAGGGCCGGTTCCGTCAGAATCTGCTCGGCAAGCGCGTCGACTACTCTGGCCGTTCGGTCATCGTGGTCGGTCCGACGCTCATGCTGCACCAGTGCGGTCTGCCCAAGCGGATGGCGCTCGAACTCTTCAAGCCCTTCATCTTCAGCAAGCTGCAACTGCGCGGTCTGGCGACCACCATCAAGGCCGCCAAGAAGATGGTCGAGCGCGGCACGCCGGAGGTCTGGGACATCCTGGAGGAGGTCATCCGCGAACATCCGGTGATGCTCAACCGCGCCCCGACCCTGCACCGTCTCGGCATCCAGGCGTTCGAGCCGGTGCTGATCGAGGGCAAGGCGATCCAGTTGCATCCGCTGGTCTGTACCGCCTTCAACGCCGACTTCGACGGCGATCAGATGGCGGTTCACGTCCCGCTGTCCCTAGAGGCGCAGCTGGAAGCACGCGCGCTCATGATGGCCTCCAACAATATCCTCTCGCCGGCCAATGGCGAGCCCATCATCGTGCCCTCGCAGGACGTGGTGCTGGGTCTCTATTACATGACCCGCGAACGGGTGAAGGCCAAGGGCGAGGGCAGCGTGTTCGCCGATATCGACGAGGCCCGTCGTGCCTACGAGACCGGACATGCCGAGCTGCACGCACGCTGCAAGGTGCGTATCCGCGAGGTCATCAAGGGTAAGGATGGCGAACTGCGCGAAATCGTCGGCATCAAGGACACGACGCTGGGACGCGCGCTGGTGTTCGCCATCGTGCCGGATGGCCTGCCCTTCGATCTGGTCGACCGCGCCATGGGCAAGAAGCAGATCTCGCTGCTGATCAATATGTGCTATCGCCGCCTCGGGCTTAAGGAGACTGTGGTCTTCGCCGATCAGATCATGTATCTCGGGTTCCGCATGGCCACGCGCTCCGGGGTCTCGATCGGTCTGGAGGACATGGAAGTGCCGCGCGACGAACTGGACGCCAAAATGGACAAGGGCGCGCTGCTGGCCGGGGCCGAGGCCGAGGTCCAGGAGATCCAGCAGCAGTATGCCTCGGGTCTGGTCACCAACGGCGAGCGTTACAACAAGGTGGTCGACATCTGGTCGCGGACCAACGATCAAGTCGCCAAGGCCATGATGAGCAAGCTCGGCAGCGAGTCCGCCGAGTCCAGCCCGGTGTTCGAGGCGCAGCGTCTGGTCGCCGAATATCGCCAGGGGATTTACAGCGCGATCGACGAGACGGATCGTCCGGCAACGCGCGAGTTGTTCAATGTCTGGCAGACCCGGCTGAAAGAGGCGGGAGAGCAGCTTGGACGGGGCGAGATGGACGTGGCGGCTTTCCAGGACTTGGCCGTGTCGCTGCTGGCGGAATATCGTCCCGAGGTGGCGAAGATCGTCGGACTCGATCAGATCAAGGGACATGGGCTGAGAGAGCGGGTCATCGCTGGCTTCGGCGAGACCCGGAAACGGGTGGCCGAGCGACGCAAGCAGGACTCCTTCAACTCGATCTACATGATGGCCAATTCCGGCGCTCGCGGTTCCGCGCAGCAGATTCGTCAGCTCGCCGGGATGCGCGGTCTGATGGCCAAGCCGGACGGCTCTATCATCGAGACCCCCATCACGGCAAACTTCCGCGAGGGTCTGAACGTCATCCAGTATTTCATCTCGACCCATGGCGCGCGCAAGGGATTGGCCGATACCGCGCTGAAGACCGCCAATTCGGGTTATCTGACCCGGCGTCTGGTCGACGTGGCGCAGGACATGGTGGTGCTGGAGGAAGACTGCGGAACCGAGCAGGGGCTGCTGATGACGCCGATCATCGAGGGCGGCGATGTGGTCGAGCCCTTGCGCGAGCGGATCCTCGGGCGCGTCTGCGCCGTGGATGTCTACCTGCCGGGGACCGACGAACTGGTCTGCAAGGCCGGGACGCTGCTCGACGAGACCTTGGTCGATCATTTCGATGAAATCGGGATCGATCAGCTTCGCGTGCGCTCGCCGATTCGTTGCGAAGCACGACTGGGCGTCTGTGCGCAATGCTACGGTCGCGATCTGGCGCGCGGTCATCGCGTCAACATGGGCGAGGCGGTCGGCGTCATCGCCGCGCAGTCGATCGGCGAGCCGGGCACCCAGCTCACCATGCGCACCTTTCACATTGGCGGCGCGGCCTCGCGGGCCGCGGCCGTCAACAGCATCGACATCAAAAACAGCGGTTCGGTACGCCTGCACAACATCAAGACGGTGCAGCATCACTCGGGCAACAACCTGGTGGCGGTGTCGCGCTCCGGAGAACTGACCGTGGTCGACGAGCGCGGGATGGAGAAGGAGCGTTACAAAGTTCCCTATGGCGCGACCCTGCGCGTCGCCGATGGCGATACCGTCAAGCCGGGCGACGTGGTCGCCAGTTGGGATCCGCATACCCATCCGGTGGTGACCGAGGTTGCGGGTAAGCTGGAGTTCGAGGACTTCATCGAAGGCGTCACCGTGCAGAGCCAGGTCGACGATGTCACGGGTCTGGCCTCGCTGGCCGTGATCGATCCCAAGCAGCGTCCTGCCGCAGGCAAGGATCTGCGGCCGATGGTGAAATTGCTCGACGAGGACGGCAACGAACTGAATATCGTGGGGACCGACCTGCCGGCGCGCTATGCGCTGTCCTCGGGCGCGATCGTCAGCGTCGCCAATGGCGCCAATGTGGGTGTTGGCGACATCCTGGCGCGTATCCCGCAGGAGTCCAGCAAAACCCGCGACATCACCGGCGGTCTGCCGCGGGTGGCGGATCTGTTCGAGGCACGCAAGCCCAAGGAAGCAGCCCTGTTGGCGGAGGCGAGCGGGACCATCGGTTTCGGCAAGGACACCAAGGGCAAGCAGCGTCTGATCATCACCAAGGATGATGGTGAGACGGTCGAGGAGCTGATTCCCAAGTGGCGTCATGTCAACGTGTTCGATGGCGAGCGCGTCGAGCGTGGCGAGGTCATTGCCGATGGCGAACTCGCCTCGCACGACATCCTGCGTCTGAAGGGCGTCACGGCGCTGGCCGAATATCTGGTCAAGGAGATCCAGGACGTGTATCGGTTGCAGGGCGTCAAGATCAACGACAAGCACATCGAGGTCATCGTCCGGCAGATGTTGCGCAAGGTCGAAATTTCGGCCCCTGGCGATACCCGGTTGCTGCGCGGCGAACAGGTGGAGCATTCCGTTCTGATGGACGAGAACAAGCGGGTCATGGCCGAGGGCAAACAGCCCGCGCTCTATGAGCAACTGCTGCTCGGCATCACCAAGGCATCGCTGGCGACCGAGTCCTTCATCTCCGCGGCCTCCTTCCAGGAGACGACTCGGGTGCTGACCGAGGCCTCCGTGCGCGGTTCCACCGATCGGCTCGCCGGGCTCAAGGAAAACGTCATCGTCGGGCGTCTGATTCCCGCCGGCACGGGGTTGTCCCATCATCAGGATCGTCGTCGCAGACGTCAGATGGAGTGCCAGATATCCAGTCAGGTCGATGTGGTTGAAGGTCCGGAAGCGGCATTGAAGAAGGCGCTCAATACGCCAGAGGCGAGTTGAGCCGAGCGCCGTCCGCTGGCCGCCGTCGGTCTCCGGCGTCGAGACCATGATGGTTTGGCGGTTGCGGCGGCACACCGAGCCATCGCCCCGCTGGCGATGGCTTGACGACCGGAACGCCGCGCGATCGGCTTGATCGCTGGCGGCTGAAAGCGATCTCTGAATTTCAAGGTGTCTCAAGCTCGGGTCGGTTAGTCAACGAATTGAAAGCGTTGACAGGCTATGGCTTGCTCCCTATACTGGTCTGTCTTAGCTAGCCGGCTTTGCTCCGGCTAGTCTCTTTTTTAGTCCGGTTCCTTGGTCTGGGCAATCCGCCCGGTCCCCGAGTCGATCGATCGCATTTCGTGCGCGAGTGCTGGCGTTCAACCCCGCTGGCAAGTTGCCGCGCAGGTGTCGCTTGACTCTCGTGATGATGGCGCGAGGGCGCCGCTGGAGACTGATTGCATGGCAACGATCAACCAACTCGTCCGGAAGCCCCGCAAGCGGAACGTGACGAAAACCAATGTGCCCGCTCTTGAGGCTTGTCCTCAGCGCCGTGGCGTTTGTACGCGTGTGTATACCACGACCCCGAAAAAGCCGAATTCGGCCCTGCGGAAAGTCGCTCGCGTGCGTCTGACCAACGGGTTTGAGGTGGCGACCTATATCGGTGGCGAGGGGCATAACCTTCAAGAGCATTCGGTGGTTCTGATCCGCGGGGGGCGCGTCAAGGATTTGCCGGGTGTGCGTTATCACACGGTGCGCGGCACGCTAGACACCTCCGGGGTCGAAAAGCGGCGTCAGGGTCGTTCCAAGTACGGCGCCAAGCGCCCGAAGAAGTAATCGGTCGTCCAGCGCCCCCTGAATCAAGCCAGTTCAACGAATAAGGTCGGAGCCTTAGAGATCATGCCGAGAAGACGCGTAGCCGCCCGTCGCCAAGTCCTTCCAGATCCCAAGCACGGAAGCGAGTTGTTGACCAAGTTCATCAACATGATGATGGAAGATGGAAAGAAATCCGTGGCCGAGCGGATTATTTATCGTGCCCTCGATCAGGTCGTCGAAAAAAAAGGTGGCAAGCCCGTGGAACTGCTTGAGCAGGCCATGGAAAACGTGCGTCCGGCCGTCGAGGTGAAATCCCGGCGCGTGGGCGGCGCGACCTACCAAGTGCCGATCGAGGTGCGCCCGGCCCGCCGCAATTCGCTCGCCATGCGTTGGCTGATCGACGCGGCCCGCAAGCGCTCGGAAAAATCCATGGCACAGCGGTTGGCCGGCGAGTTGATGGACGCGGCGGATTCCCGCGGTTCCGCGGTCAAGAAAAAAGAAGATACGCACCGTATGGCAGAAGCCAATAAGGCGTTCTCGCATTATCGCTGGTAGCCTCTGGTTCAGCGTTCTTTAGATTCATCAAGGCGGATTCAGTCGTGGCACGTAGCACACCTATCGAGCGGTATCGCAACCTGGGCATCATGGCACACATCGATGCAGGGAAGACCACTACCACTGAGCGCATCCTGTTCTACACGGGTGTCTCCCATAAGATCGGTGAAGTGCACGATGGCGCGGCGACCATGGATTGGATGGAGCAGGAGCAGGAGCGCGGAATCACCATCACGTCCGCCGCGACGACCTGTTTCTGGAAGGGGATGAGCCGCCAGCGTCCCGAGTATCGGATCAATATCATCGATACCCCCGGGCACGTCGATTTCACGATTGAGGTCGAGCGTTCGCTGCGCGTGCTCGATGGCGCCTGCGCGGTGTTCTGCGCTGTAGGTGGCGTCGAGCCCCAGTCCGAAACCGTCTGGCGCCAAGCCGATAAATATGGCGTGCCGCGCATTGCCTTCGTTAACAAAATGGACCGGATGGGCGCCGATTTTTTCCGCGTCGTGCGGCAGGTCAAGGACCGACTCGGCGGCAATGCCGTTCCGATCCAGGTGCCGATTGGCGCAGAGGAAGATTTCAAAGGCGTCGTCGACCTGGTGCAGATGAAGGCTGTCTACTGGGATGAAGCCTCGCGCGGCATGGAATACGAGATGCGCGACATTCCGGAGGATCTCGTCGAACTCAGCAATGAATGGCGCGAGGCGATGATCGAGGCCGCGGCCGAGGCGAACGAAGAGCTGATGGAGAAGTACCTGAATGGTCAGCCGCTGACCAATGAGGAAATCCAGGCTGGACTTCGCGCGCGCACGCTCAGAAGCGAAATCGTTCCCATGATGTGCGGGTCGGCCTTCAAGAACAAAGGCGTCCAGGCCATGCTTGACGCCGCACTCGACTACATGCCATCGCCACTGGATGTCCCGGCCATTCGCGGCATCCTGGATGATCGGGACGAGACCGAGGCCGAGCGCCCGGCGTCCGATGACGCGCCCTTTGCCGCGCTGGCGTTCAAAATCGCGACCGATCCCTTCGTGGGTACCCTGACCTTTTTCCGCGCCTATTCCGGCGTGTTGAAGTCCGGCGACACGCTCTACAACCCGGTGAAGGGCCGTAAGGAGCGCATCGGACGCATCCTGCAGATGCACGCGAACGAGCGTCATGAAATCAAGGAAGTCCACGCGGGCGACATCGCCGCCGCCGTGGGCCTGAAAGATGTCACCACCGGAGACACTCTGTGCGATCTGAACAACATCATCACGCTGGAGCGGATGGAGTTCCCGGAGCCGGTCATCTCGGTGGCCGTGGAGCCTAAGACCAAGAGCGACCAGGAGAAGATGGGCATTGCCCTCTCGAAGCTGGCCCAGGAAGATCCTTCCTTCCGGGTGCGCACCGACGAGGAGTCTGGCCAGACCATCATCTCCGGCATGGGCGAACTGCATCTGGAAATCATCGTCGACCGCATGCGTCGCGAATTCAAGGTCGAGGCCAATGTTGGCGCGCCTCAGGTCAGCTATCGCGAGACCATTCGCTCGACGGTCCAGCAGGAAACCAAGTTTGCCCGTCAATCCGGCGGTCGCGGTCAATACGGCCATGTCTACATCAAGGTCGAACCGCAGGAAGCGGGCGGCGGTTACGAGTTCGTCAACGCGATCGTTGGCGGAACCGTGCCGAAGGAATATATCCCGGCGGTGGATAAAGGCATCAAGGAGGCCATGACGAATGGCATCCTGGCTGGATTCCCGATCGTGGATATCAAGGTAACGCTCTACGACGGTTCTTATCACGAGGTCGATTCGAGCGAAATGGCTTTCAAGATCGCTGGTTCCATGGCGATCAAGGAGGCCGTGGCCAAGGCGCGGCCTGTGTTGCTGGAACCCATCATGAAGGTCGAGGTCGTGACGCCCGAGATCAATATGGGCGATGTCATGGGTGACCTGAACAGCCGGCGCGGCATGATCCATGGAATGGAAGATGCGCCATCCGGCAAGATCATCCGTGCTGAGGTTCCCCTCTCGGAAATGTTCGGTTATTCGACCGATCTCCGGTCGGCGACCCAGGGTCGCGCGACCTACAGCATGGAGTTCAGCAAATACAACGAGGTGCCCGCCAGCATTGCCGAAGCGGTCTCCAAGAAACAGTAACGATTAAGGGTAGAGCGGGATGTCCAAAGAAAAATTCCAACGTAGCAAGCCGCACGTCAACGTCGGCACGATTGGCCACGTCGACCACGGCAAGACCACGCTGACGGCGGCGATCACCACCCATCAGGCCAAGAAGTTTGGCGGCGAAGCGCGCGCCTACGACCAGATCGACAACGCCCCCGAGGAGCGTGCGCGCGGCATCACCATCGCCACCGCCCACGTCGAATACGAGACGACGAAGCGTCACTACGCCCACGTCGACTGCCCCGGGCATGCCGACTACGTCAAGAACATGATCACCGGCGCGGCGCAGATGGACGGCGCCATCCTCGTCGTCTCGGCGGCCGACGGCCCGATGCCCCAGACCCGCGAGCACATCCTGCTCTCGCGTCAGGTCGGCGTGCCCTACATCGTCGTCTACCTCAACAAAGTCGACATGCTCGACGATCCCGAGCTGCTCGAACTCGTCGAGATGGAAGTGCGCGAACTGCTCGCCAAATACGACTTCCCCGGCGACGACACCCCGATCGTCACCGGCTCGGCCAAGCTCGCCCTCGAAGGCGTCGACAGCGAGATCGGCACCCAGTCGATCGACCGTCTCATGGACGCCATCGACAGCTACATTCCCGAGCCCGAGCGGGCCATCGACGGCGCCTTCCTGATGCCCATCGAAGACGTCTTCTCCATCTCCGGGCGCGGCACCGTCGTGACCGGACGCATCGAGCGCGGCATCGTCAAGGTCGGCGAGGAAGTCGAGATTGTCGGCATCAAGGACACCGTCAAGACCACCTGTACCGGCGTTGAGATGTTCCGCAAACTGCTCGACCAGGGCCAGGCCGGCGACAACGTCGGCGTGCTCCTGCGCGGCACCAAGCGCGAGGATGTCGAGCGTGGCCAGGTACTGGCCAAGCCCAAGTCGATTCACCCGCACACCCACTTCGAAGCCGAAGTCTACGTGCTCAGCAAGGACGAAGGCGGGCGTCACACCCCCTTCTTCAACGGCTACCGTCCGCAGTTCTACTTCCGCACCACCGACGTCACCGGCGCCTGCGAACTGCCCGAGGGGATCGAAATGGTCATGCCCGGCGACAACGTCAAGATGACCATCAAGCTGATCGCCCCGATCGCCATGGAAGAAGGTCTGCGCTTCGCCGTGCGCGAAGGCGGACGCACGGTCGGTGCCGGCGTCGTCGCGAAGATAATCGAGTAAGGACATGAGCAGCCAAAGAATTCGTATTCGCCTGAAGGCGTTCGATCACCGTTTGATCGACCAGTCCGCCCGTGAAATCGTCGACACCGCCAAGCGCACGGGCGCCCAGGTGCGGGGTCCGGTACCGCTGCCGTCCAAGAAGGAGCGCTTCACGATCCTGATCTCGCCGCATGTCAATAAAGACGCGCGCGACCAGTACGAGCTGCGGACGCATAAACGCCTGATGGATATTGTCGACCCCACGGATAAGACGGTCGATGCGCTAATGAAACTGGATCTGGCCGCGGGCGTCGACGTCCAGATCAAGCTGAGCTGAGGACGAGACGATGACGATCGGAGTTATCGGGCGCAAGGCTGGCATGACCCGCCTGTTCCAAGAAGACGGGGAGAGCATCCCTGTCACCGTGATCGAGGTGACGCCGAACCGCGTCAGCCAGGTCAAGTCCGCCGAGACCGATGGCTATCGCGCCGTTCAGGTCGCATTCGGCACGCGCCGCGCCTCACGCGTCACCAAGCCGATGGCCGGGCACTATGCCAAGGCCGGCGTGGAAGCGGGCGAAGTGCTGCGCGAGTTCCGGCTGGAGGGCGACGAAGGCGCCGAACTGGAGGTTGGGCAGGAAATCTCGGTGTCCATCTTCGAGATCGGTCAAAAAGTCGATGTGAGGGGCGTGACCAAGGGCCGTGGATTTACCGGCGCCATCCGACGTCACCACTTTTCCATGCAGGACGCGACGCACGGTAACTCGCGCTCGCACCGTTCGGCGGGTTCGATCGGACAGAACCAGACCCCAGGTCACGTTTGGAAAGGCAAGAAAATGGCCGGTCACCTGGGTGCCGACAATCGCTGTCAGCAGAACCTTGAGGTGGTGCGGGTCGATGCCGAGCGGAACCTGTTGCTGGTCCGTGGCGGCGTGCCTGGCCCGACCGGTGGGCGACTGATCGTGCTGCCGTCCGTGAAGCAGAAAAACAAGGGTTAAGCAGTCATGGAACTTGCCATTCGAAACCACACTGGCACTGCTAGTGTGCAGGTTTCAGACACCGTGTTCGGTGTCGAATACAAGCCTGGCCTCGTGCATCAGGTGGTGACCGCTTACATGGCGGCCGCCCGTTCGGGCACGAAGGCACAGAAAACGCGCGCCGAAGTCTCTGGTGGCGGCGCCAAGCCATGGCGCCAGAAAGGCACTGGCCGGGCGCGTGCCGGTAGCTCGCGCAGCCCTATCTGGCGTTCCGGTGGCGTGACCTTCGCGGCCAAGCCGCGCGATTACACCCAGAAAGTCAATCGTAAGATGTATCGCGGTGCCGTGCGTTCGATTCTGTCGGAACTGGTCCGTACCGAGCGTTTAATCATTGTGCCGGAGCTTTCCCTGCCGGCACCGAAGACGAAGGAACTGGTTGCGCTCCTGAAGACCTTCGAGTTGCGGGACGTGCTGATTCTGACCGACGGTCTGGATGAAGCCTTGTACCTGGCGGCCCGTAATCTGTACGGCGTCATTGTCATGTCGGCTCAGGAAGTCGACCCCGTGAGCCTGGTCGCCTTCGACACCCTCCTGGCGACCGAAGCCGCGGTGAAGAAGCTTGAGGAGCGTCTGGCATGAACAACGAACGTCTCATGAAGGTGCTGCTGGCGCCGATCGTCTCCGAAAAATCGAACCGGATCGCCGAGCAGTCGAGTCAGTTTACTTTTCGTGTCGTGACGGATGCGACGAAGCGCGAAATCGCAAGCGCCGTCGAGCTTCTGTTCGAGGTCAAGGTTGATCACGTTCATGTGCTGAACGTCAAAGGGAAAGCGAAACGGGTCAAGCAGCGTCTCGGCAAGCGCCAGGATTGGCGGAAGGCTTATGTGCGCCTGAAACCCGGCCATGATATCGACTTCGGCGGCGGCGCGTGAGCGCGGCGGCGGACAGAAACGGATAGACCAAGATGCCAATCGTAAAGACAAAGCCCACGTCCGCCGGACGTCGTTTCGTCGTTAAGGTCACGACGCCGGAACTGCACAAGGGCGCCCCTTACAGGCCACTGATCGAAAAGAAATCCAAGCATGGCGGGCGCAATAACCTGGGCCGTATCACCGTGCGCCACCAGGGCGGCGGCCATAAGCAACGCTATCGTATCGTGGATTTCAAGCGGAACAAGGAAGGCGTTCCTGCAACCGTAGAGCGACTTGAATATGATCCGAATCGCTCCGCGCATCTGGCGTTGTTGAAATATGCCGACGGCGAGCGCGCCTACATCATCGCGCCGAAAGGGCTTCATGCGGGCGACAGCGTTCAGGCCGGCGAAGCCGCTCCGATCGCCGTGGGTAACTGCATGCCGCTGCGCAACATTCCGGTCGGCACCCAGGTGCATTGCATCGAGATGCGACCCGGTAAGGGCGCGCAGATGGCGCGTGCGGCCGGCGCATCGGCACAGCTGATCGCGCGCGATACCTCGGCGGCAACCCTGCGGCTGCGTTCGGGCGAGATGCGCAAGGTGCATGCCGACTGCCGGGCCGTGATCGGCGAGGTCGGGAATGCCGAGCATAGCCTGCAAAAACTTGGCAAGGCGGGCGCGACCCGCTGGCGCGGTGTGCGTCCGACCGTCCGCGGCGTCGTCATGAACCCGGTGGATCACCCGCATGGCGGCGGCGAAGGCCGTACCTCCGGCGGCCGTCACCCGGTGACTCCCTGGGGTGTGCCGACCAAGGGTCATAAGACACGCAAGAACAAGCGGACCGACGGCATGATTGTCCGTCGTCGCGGTCGCAAATAATTAAGGCGAGGTTGAGCAAGTGCCACGTTCGATTCGAAAAGGACCCTTTGTGGACCACCACCTGATCAAAAAGGTGGAAGAAGCGGTCGCCCAAAACAGTAAGCGCCCGATCAAAACCTGGTCGCGCCGCTCCATGGTGCTGCCGGAAATGGTGGGCCTGACCATTGCGGTCCACAACGGACGTCAGCACGTGCCCGTGCTCGTCAACGAAAACATGATCGGCCATAAACTCGGTGAGTTTTCCATGACCCGCACCTATCGCGGTCATGCGGCCGATCGCAAGGCGAAAAAGCGCTAGTCGGAGATCCGCGGATGCAAGCCGAAGCAACACTGAAATATGCCCGGATCTCGGCCCAGAAGGCTCGACTGGTCGCGGATCTGATTCGTGGTCGTCATGTCGAGGAGGCCCTGACCACCCTGACGTTCAGTACCCAGAAAGGTGCTGGGCTAATTAAGGGCGTTCTGGAGTCCGCCATCGCGAATGCCGAGCATAACGAGGGCGCGGATATCGACGAGCTCAAGGTTGCGGCCATTCAGATCAACGAAGGCCCGACCATGAAGCGGATCCGCGCGCGCGCCAAGGGGCGTGCCAACCGAATCAAGAAACGCACCAGCCACATCAGTCTGATCGTGGCTGAAGGCTAGGGAATCCAGGGGACCAGCATGGGACAAAAAGTTCATCCGAACGGTATCCGGCTTGGCATCGTCAAGGACTGGACATCCAAGTGGTACGCGAGCACAAAAGATTACGCGAATTTTCTGAACACGGACCTTGCGGTGCGCGCCTTTCTGCGGAAAGAGCTCTCCAAGGCGTCCGTCAGTCGCATCCAGATCGATCGGCCCGCGAAAAATGCGCATATCACCATCCATACGGCGCGGCCGGGCGTGGTGATCGGCAAGAAAGGCGAGGATATCGACAAGCTGCGGGCGAAAGTCTCCGCGATGATGGGGATCCCGGTACATATCAGCATCGAAGAGATCCGCAAGCCGGAACTTGACGCGCAGCTGGTTGCCGAAGGCATCGCGCAGCAGCTTGAGCGTCGGATCATGTTCCGTCGCGCGATGAAGCGGTCGATCCAGAACACGATGCGGCTTGGTGCCGAAGGCGTCCGGATCAATGTCGCGGGCCGTCTGAATGGCGCCGAAATCGCGCGCAGCGAGTGGGCCCGCGAGGGTCGCGTACCGCTCCATACCCTGCGTGCCGATATCGATTACGGGTTTGCCGAGGCCAAAACGACCTATGGCATCCTGGGCGTCAAGGTGTGGATCTTCAAGGGCGAGGTATTCGGCGATCAGCTCCCCGAAGAACCGGCGCCGAAAGCGGCCGGAAAGAAGGGTTAAGTCATGCTGCAACCGAAACGTACCAAGTTCCGCAAGCAACATAAAGGGCGCAACCGTGGTCTTGCCCAGAGCGGGAACCGCGTCAGCTTCGGTGAATATGGCCTGAAGGCAACCGAACGCGGGCGTCTGACGGCGCGTCAGATCGAGGCGGCGCGTCGCGCGATCCAACGCAGCGTCAAGCGCGGCGGCAAGCTCTGGATTCGTGTCTTCCCGGATAAGCCGATTTCCAAAAAGCCCCTCGAAGTGCGCATGGGCAAGGGCAAAGGCAACGTCGAGTATTGGGTCGCCCTGGTTCAGCCTGGCTTTGTGCTCTATGAAATCGAAGGTGTCACGGAGGAGTTGGCCCGCGAGGCATTCGCGCTTGCGTCGGCGAAACTGCCCGTGCAGACCACTTTTGAAAAGCGGACGATTCTGTGATGAAGGCGAACGAACTTAGAAAAAACAGTCTCGAAGAGCTGCAAAAACAGCTGATGGAGTTGCTTCGCGAGCAATTCAATCTGCGCATGCAGCGGGGCACCGGCCAGTTGTCCAAGCCTTCGCAGATGAAGGCGGGACGGCGGGATATCGCCCGGATCAAGACGGTCATGACTGAAATGACGGCGGGCGCCAAATCATGAGCGACGATACCGAAAACAAGACCAATCGCACACTGGAAGGGCGCGTCACCAGCAGCGCCATGGACAAGACCGTGACGGTGCTCATCGAACGTCGGGTCAAGCATCCGCTGTACGGCAAATTCATGCGCCGCTCGACCAAGATTCATGCGCACGACGAAGACAACAGTTGTCATGAAGGCGATCTGGTGCGGGTCGAGCAGTGCAGACCGCTCTCCAAAACCAAATCATGGCGCTTGCTCGACATTATCGAGAAGGCTCGCTGAGGTTACGCGCGACGAGACGCCCCTGGCGTTCGTTCGCCGCCGCGTTCGGCGCGGTCATTCGCAGAGCAGCCGGATCCACTCCGGGATCAGCAATCAGTTTAGGTAAACGACAATGATTCAGATGCAGTCCAATCTAGGCGTCGCCGACAATAGCGGCGCAAAGAGGGTGCAATGCATCAAAGTGCTCGGCGGATCGCATCGGCGCTACGCGGGCATCGGCGATGTCATTAAGGTCTCCGTCAAGGATGCCATTCCGCGCGGCAAGGTCAAGAAAGGCGATGTCTATAACGCCGTCGTGGTCCGGACCCGAAAGGGCGTTCGTCGTCCGGATGGATCGCTGATCCGCTTCGACGGAAATGCCGCCGTGCTGCTGAATAATCAGCTCCAACCGATCGGGACACGTATTTTTGGGCCCGTGACGCGCGAACTTCGGGGTGACCGCTTCATGAAGATCATCTCGCTAGCACCCGAAGTGCTGTAAGGAGACGACAGCATGCAAAAAATCAAAAAAGGTGATGACGTCATCGTGATCACCGGCAAAGACAAAGGCAAGCGTGGCACGGTGTTGCGTGTCGTCGACGAGGATCATGTCATCGTCGAAAACATCAATATTGCCCGCAAGCATCAGAAGCCGAATCCACAGGCAGGCGAACCTGGCGGCATTATCGACAAGGCTATGCCGATTCAGGTGTCCAACGTCGCGTTGTACAACCCTCAAAAGGGCGGCGCGGATCGGGTCGGCTTCAAAATCCTGGAAGACGGTCGCAAGGTTCGCGTGTTCAAGTCGAACGGCGAAGTCGTCGACGTCTGACCGAGGGAAGCAAAATGACCAGATTACAGACAGAATATCGCGAACAGATCGTCGGCCAACTGAAGGAACGCTTTAGCTTCAAGAGCGTGATGCAGGTGCCGCGGATCGAGAAGATTACGCTCAACATGGGGGTTGGCGAGGCGATCGCGGATAAGAAGGTGATGGATCATGCCGTCGCCGATCTGCGCGCCATCGCCGGTCAGCAGCCCATTGTCACCTTCGCGCGCAAGTCGGTCGCCGGCTTTAAGATTCGCGAAGGTTGGCCGATCGGTTGCAAGGTGACGCTGCGCCGCGAACGGATGTACGAATTCCTCGATCGCCTGGTCAATGTCGCGATTCCGCGTATCCGCGACTTTCGGGGGCTGAGTCCGAAGTCGTTCGACGGACGCGGGAACTATTCGATGGGCGTGCGCGAACAGATCATGTTCCCCGAAATCGATTACGACAAGATCGACGCAATTCGCGGACTCGACATCACGATTACGACCTCGGCGCGGACGGACGAGGACGGACGCGCGCTGCTTGAGGCGTTCAAGTTCCCATTCCGTACCTGAGATAGCACTATGGCGAAGAAGAGCATGATTGCGCGCGACGTCAAGCGCACCCGGATCGCGGCCAAGTTCGGCGCGAAGCGCGCGGCACTGAAGGCCGTCATCAATGATCGTGGCGCGAGCGCGGAACAGATCGACGAGGCAATGCGGAAGTTCCATCTGCTTCCGCGCGATGCGAGTCCGTCGCGCCAGCAACGGCGCTGCCGGGTTAGCGGTCGTCCGCATGCCGTCTATCGGAAATTCGGGCTTGCGCGCATGAAGTTGCGCGAAGCCGTGATGCGCGGGGATGTCCCCGGCGTCGTCAAGGCGAGTTGGTAAGCCATTCGCCTCCTTCGGCGCTGTCCGCGATCTGGACCGCGCCGATCCAAAACACCTGAAGGGTATCGCGCCGTCAAGGCGGTTTGACCCAAGGAGCATCCCATGAGTATGTCGGATCCGATTGCGGATATGCTGACACGCATCCGCAACGGCCAGCAGCGTGGCAAAATCACCATTGTGATGCCGTCTTCCAAGCAGAAGGTCGCGATCGCGAACCTGCTGAAGGAAGAAGGCTATATCGCCGAGGCATCGGTCGAACCCAATGGCGGCAAGCCCGAGCTGGTCATCAAGCTCAAGTATTTCCGCGGCAAGCCCGTGATCGAGGTCATCAAGCGCATCTCGCGGCCGGGGCTACGCATTTATCGCAATAAAAACCAGTTGCCCAAGGTTTGGGCTGGACTTGGGATTGCGATCATCTCCACCTCGCAAGGTTTGATGACCGACCGCGCAGCCCGCCAGGCGGGTCACGGCGGCGAAATCATCGCCTACGTCGCTTAAGAGGATACGGAGATGTCACGAATCGCAAAGGCGCCGATTACGGTGCCCAAAGGTGTCACCGTCGAGATCGTCGGTCAGGATGTCAAAGTCAAGGGTGCGAAGGGCAGCCTTGAGTGGAGCGTCCATCCGACCGTTGTCGTCAGTCAGGATGCGAATGAACTCAAGGTCGCTCCAGCCGAGGGTCAGGCAAGCGCCTGGGCCATGGCCGGAACCACCCGCGCGCTGCTCAACAACATGGTGCTGGGCTGTAGCGCCGGTTTCACGCGCAAGCTCACGCTGGTGGGTGTCGGCTATCGCGCCGCGGCCAAGGGCGATGTCCTGAATCTGACCCTCGGTTTTTCGCATCCGATCGATTATCCGGTGCCCGCGGGCATCACCATCGAGACCCCGAGTCAGACCGAAGTCGTTGTCATGGGTGCCGATAAACAACGGGTCGGTCAGGTCGCCTCGGAAATCCGGGGGTTCCGTCCGCCGGAGCCTTACAAGGGCAAGGGCGTTCGTTACGCGGACGAAAATGTCCTGCGTAAGGAAGCCAAGAAGAAATAAGGGGTCTCACGTCATGGATAAAAAACAGGCTCGTCTGCGTCGTGCGACGCGGGCACGCGCCAAGATTCGGGAAATGGGCGAATTTCGGTTGTGCGTCCATCGCACGCCCCGGCATACCTACGCCCAAATCATTGCCCCGACGGGCGACAAGGTGGTCGCCAGCGCATCCACGCTGGATAAAGACATCCGCCAGTCGATCGAGGGCAACAAGGCAAACATTGTGGCGGCAACCGTCATCGGTAAGGCGATCGCGGAACGTGCCTTGTCCGCCGGCGTGGAAAGGGTCGCGTTCGACCGTTCCGGCTTCCGTTATCACGGCCGTCTCAAGGCGCTTGCCGACGCGGCGCGTGAGCACGGGCTGAAATTCTGAGGACTCGAACATGGCGAACTTCAATCCTAAGCCGGAAGGCGATGACCTTCTGGAAAAGCTGGTGGCGGTTAACCGCGTCGCCAAGGTGGTCAAGGGCGGCCGACAATTCGGCTTCGCCGCCTTGACGGTGGTGGGCGACGGTAAGGGTCGCGTCGGTTTCGGTCGCGGCAAGGCGCGCGAGGTACCGATCGCGATCCAGAAGGCGATGGAAAGCGCCCGCAAGAATATGATCGAAGTCAAGCTGAATGGCACTACCCTTCAGTATCCGCTGCAGGGCGAGCATGGTGCCGCGAAGGTCTTCATGCAGCCGGCCTCGGACGGTACCGGCATCATTGCCGGCGGCGCGATGCGTGCCGTGTTCGAGGTGCTCGGCGTTCAGAATGTCCTCGCCAAGTGCATCGGCACCAACAATCCGATCAACGTCGTGCGTGCGACGGTTCAGGGACTGCGTGCCATGAATGACGCGGAGACGATCGCTGCCAAGCGCGGTAAGACCGTCGAACAGATCCTGGGGTAAGCGATGTCTGACAAAAAAATGATGAAGGTGAAGCTGGTGCGCAGCACTAGCGGACGCCTTGAAAAACATAAGGCGTGTGTGCGCGGTCTTGGCCTGCGGCGGATGCATCAGGTCGTCGAGGTCGAGGACACGCCCTGCACCCGCGGGATGGTCAACGCCGTGTATTACATGGTCAAGGTCGTGGAGGAGTCTCACCATGCGGCTCAATGATCTCAAGCCCGATGCGGGCAGCCGGCCTTCCGCCAAGCGCGTCGGACGCGGCATCGGCAGCGGCCTGGGCAAGACCTGCGGCCGTGGCCACAAAGGACAGAAATCCAGAAAGGGCGGCTATCACAAGGTTGGCTTCGAGGGCGGTCAGATGCCGCTTCAGCGGCGTCTGCCGAAGGTCGGCTTCCGCTCCCTTAAATCCTTGGTGAGTGCCGAGGTGCGTTTGACCGAACTTAACCGCGTCGAGGGCGATGTCATCGATCTGGGTGCGCTGCGGGCGGTCGGGGTTGTGAATCGCGCGATCAAGACGGCCAAGATCATCGCTTCCGGAGAGGTCTCCCGCGCCTTTACGATTCGTGGCATCGGTGTGACCAAGGGGGCGCGCGTCGCCATCGAAGCGGCCGGCGGCAAGGTCGAAGATTAACCAACAGGCGCGAATTCGGATGGCTAAGAACGTCGGATCAATGGGTAAATCGCTTGGCGGAATGGGTCAGTTGACGGAGTTGAAACGCCGTCTGCTGTTCCTGTTAGGAGCTTTGCTCGTCTACCGTATCGGTACCTTTGTGCCGGTTCCGGGAGTCAACCCCGAGGCACTCGCCATCCTGTTCGATCAGAATCAGGGCTCGATCCTGGACATGTTCAACATGTTCTCGGGCGGTGCCCTGGAGCGCGCGAGTCTGTTTGCGCTCGGTGTCATGCCCTACATCTCGGCGTCGATCATCATTCAGTTGATGACCTCGGTGGTACCGCAACTCGAACAGTTGAAGAAAGAGGGCGAGTCCGGGCGGCGCAAGATTACCCAGTACACGCGCTATGGAACGGTTTTTCTTGCGACCTTTCAGGCGATCGGGATCTCGATGGCGCTGCAGGGGCAGACCGCGGGCGGTTCGGCGCTGGTGGTGCATGGGGGGCTCGGTTTTGTCTTTACCGCCGCCGTCTCGCTGGTCACCGGTACCATGTTTCTGATGTGGCTCGGCGAACAGATCACCGAACGTGGGATCGGTAACGGCATCTCGATGATCATCTTTTCCGGGATCGTCGCCGGCTTGCCGGCGGCGCTGGGTGGAACCCTGGAATTGGCGCGAACCGGTGAGATGAACTCACTGGCCGTGCTCGCCCTGTTTGCGATGGCGCTTGGCGTGACGGCCTTTGTGGTCTTTGTCGAGCGTGGACAGCGGCGGATCACCGTGAACTACGCGCGCCGTCAGCAAGGTCGGAAAATGATGCAGGCGCAGAGTACGCATCTGCCGCTGAAGCTGAATATGGCGGGAGTTATTCCTCCGATCTTTGCGTCGAGTATCCTGCTCTTCCCAGGCACGCTTGGGCAGTTTTTTGGCAGTAACGAAAATCTTCGGTGGATCGCCGATATTACCTCGAAGCTGTCGCCCGGCGAACCGCTTTATGTCCTGTTCTATACGGTTGCAATCGTCTTTTTCTGCTTTTTCTACACTGCGCTGGTATTTAATGCGAAGGAGACGGCGGACAACCTCAAGCGTTCAGGTGCCTTTATCCCCGGTATCCGTCCGGGGGAGCAAACCGCGCGCTACATCGACAGCGTGATGACGCGCCTGACAGCCGCTGGCGCCATCTATATCACCGCAGTCTGTTTACTGCCGGAGTTCCTGATCGTGGGCTACAACGTCCCCTTTTATTTCGGTGGCACATCGCTGCTCATCGTGGTCGTCGTAGTCATGGATTTCATGGCGCAGGTTCAGGCTCATTTGATGTCGCATCAATATGAAGGTCTGATGAAAAAGGCCAATCTGAAGTCGCCTGGCGCAGGCATGTTGCGCTAACAGGCGCTCAAGATTTAGGAGTTAACAATGAAAGTGCGTGCATCAGTCAAAAAGTTATGCAGAAACTGCAAAATCATCCGTCGTAATGGCGTCGTTCGTGTGATTTGCACGGACCCCCGCCACAAACAACGGCAAGGTTAACCGTACTGGTTGACCCTGAAAAAAAATTTGTTATACTGCGCGGTTTACCCGCTGAGCTATTAGGAATAAGGGGTTCGTCCATATGGCCCGTATCGCCGGCGTCAATATCCCAGATAAGAAACATGCCGTGATCGCCCTGACAGCGATTTACGGCATTGGCCGCACCAGTGCGGGCAAGATTTGCGACGCGGCAGGCATCCCGCGTGAGACCAAGATGCAGAAGCTGACGGAAGAAGAAGTCGATCGACTGCGTAATGAAGTCGCGAAGTTCACGGTCGAAGGTGACCTGCGCCGTGAGGTATCGATGAGCATTAAGCGGCTAATGGATCTGGGTTGCTATCGCGGCATCCGTCATCGTCGTGGTATGCCCCTGCGAGGCCAGCGCACGCGCACCAATGCCCGGACCCGTAAGGGGCCGCGCCGTCCGATCAAACGCTAATGACGTTCGATTGCAGCAGAAAGACTGGATAATGACGAATGGCTAAACCGATTCGCAACACGAAAAAGAAAATCAAGAAGCAGGTCGCGGACGGGGTCGCCCACGTTCACGCCTCCTTCAACAATACGATTATTACGATTACCGACCGCCAGGGAAATACCCTTTCCTGGGCAACGTCAGGCGGTTCCGGATTTCGTGGTTCTCGAAAAAGCACTCCCTTTGCAGCGCAGGTCGCGGCGGATAAGGCCGGCCAGGCGGCGAAGGACTACGGGCTGCGCAACTTAGATGTCAACGTCAAGGGGCCGGGTCCTGGGCGTGAATCCGCCGTGCGAGCACTGAACAACGCTGGCTTCAAGATCACGAGTATTACCGACGTGACGCCGATCCCACATAACGGCTGCCGTCCGCCTAAAAAGCGGCGCGTCTGACGTCTGACCGTTTAACAGGAAGAAACATGGCACGTTACACAGGCCCAACCTGCAAGCTGGCACGGCGCGAAGGAACCGATCTGTCGCTGAAGAGTCGCGCGCGCGCTTTGGATACCAAGTGCAACCTGGAGAAACAACCGGGCCAGACGACTGATCGTCGTCGTCGGCTTTCCGACTACGGCGTACAGTTGCGTGAAAAGCAAAAAGTTCGCCGGATTTATGGCTTGCTGGAAAAGCAGTTTCGTAACTACTACAAAAAGGCGGCTCAAACCAAGGGGGCGACAGGTGAAAACTTGCTCCAACTCCTAGAGCGTCGTCTCGATAATGTGGTCTTTCGGATGGGCTTCGGCTCAACTCGCGCGGAAGCGCGTCAGCTGGTCAGTCATAAAAGCATCCTGGTCAATGGTCGGATCGTGAACATCGCTTCTTACCAAGTGAGTGCGGAAGATCAGGTCGAAGTTCGCGAGCCGTCCAAAAAGCAACTTCGCGTCCAGAATGCGTTGGCATTGGCCGAGCAGTACGGTTTTCCTGATTGGGTTGAGGTTGACCCCAAAGGCCTGAAAGGCGTCTTCAGGCGTGTTCCAGACCGTTCAGATCTGCCGGCTGACATCAACGAGTCGCTGATCGTCGAGCTGTACTCCAAGTAAGGAGTTCCCTGAGAGGCACTGAATGAATGACGCTATTGGCGAATTTCTAAAACCGCGCATCGTAAAAGTTGAGTTGGTTCATGGTGACGTGAACCATGCCAAAATATCGCTGGAACCACTTGAGCGCGGTTTTGGGCACACCCTTGGAAATGCGCTCCGTCGAATTTTGCTGTCTTCCATGGATGGATGCGCTGTGACGGAAGTCGAAATCCAAGGTGTGCTTCACGAGTACACGACCATCGCTGGCGTACAGGAAGATGTGCTTGAGATCTTGTTGAATCTTAAGCAGTTGGCGATTTCGCTAAAAGGGAAAGACGAGGCGACCTACGCCTTGAGCAAAACCGGCCCCGGCCCCGTGACCGCGGCGGATATTGCGATTGATCACACGGCCGAGATCGCGAACCCCGAGCTCGTCATCGCTAACCTGTCGGAAGGCAGTCTGAGTATGACGTTGACGGTGCGGCGTGGAATTGGTTACGAGCCCACAACCCTGCGCGAGCTTGATGTCTCGGAGGATCGTCCGATCGGCAAATTGCCGATCGATGCTTCCTTCAGTCCGGTCCGTCGGGTTGCGATCGAGGTTCAATCCGCGCGTGTCGAGCAGCGCACGGACCTGGATCGTCTGGTGATCGATCTTGAAACCAACGGGACTCTTGATCCAAGAGAGGCGATTCAGCGATCCGCGTCGATACTGCGCGACCAGTTATCCAGTTTCGTTGCTTTGGAAGGCACCGGCCCATCCGAGATTCAAGTAACCGAAAGCAACCCTGAGTCGCCCTATGATCCGATTTTGTTGCGTCCGGTTGACGACCTCGAACTGACGGTGCGTTCCGCGAACTGTTTGAAGGCTGAAAATATCTATCTGATTGGTGACTTGATCCAGCGGACCGAGGTCGAGCTTCTGAAAACTCCGAATCTCGGGAAGAAGTCGCTGACGGAGATCAAGGATGTCCTCGCTACGCGCGGTCTGTCGTTAGGCATGCGTCTTGAGAATTGGCCGCCCGAGAACATTGCCGAGTTGAGCATTCGGTAACGAGCATTGCGCGGCCAACGTGGCGCGTTTCTCGTTGCATATAAAATCGATTACAAAGAACATTCGGGATCAGGATCATGCGTCACCGCAAAGCCGGAAGGCATCTCAATCGTACCAGTTCGCACCGCGAGGCGATGTTTCGCAATATGTCGGCCTCGCTGTTTCGTCATGAACTGATTAAAACCACTCTGCCCAAGGCCAAGGAGTTGCGGCGAATCGCCGAGCCATTGATTACCCTGGCAAAGACCGATTCGGTTCATACGCGTCGCCTGGCCTTCGCCCGACTCCGCGATAAAGAAATTATCGGCAAGCTGTTCGTCGAACTGGGTCCGCGTTATCAGGATCGTCCGGGCGGTTATCTGCGGATTCTCAAATGCGGTTATCGTGCCAGCGATGCGGCTCCTATGGCTTATGTCGAACTGGTCGACCGACCGATGACATCGGCGGCGGTCGACATCGACGACGATTGAGCAACCTCTTGATCGGAAAACCGGGCCGCCGCCCGGTTTTTTTATGCCTTGTTCAGATACACAGCGTCCGGACTTTGGGCATTGCTTCGAGCGATCCGGGTCTTGCTAAGAGTGCGTTTCAGGTCGGGCCACTTGGGGGTAAAACTTGAGTCCAGCGGCAATTCGGCGGATCGTGCTTGTCACCGACTTCGGTGGCGGTCTCTATGTGGGGCAAATGCGCGCTTGTTTGGGGGCTTTGCTGCCAGAATTGCCGCTGATCGATCTCGTGCATGACTTACCGCCCTTCCGGCCCGATCTGGCGGCCTATCTGCTCCCCGCCCTGGTGCGCGACATGCCAGGTAACACCTTGTATCTCTGTGTCGTCGACCCTGGTGTAGGCGGTGACCGTGCGCTGCTGGCCGTGGAGTCCGCTGGCGACTGGTTTATCGGCCCCGACAATGGTTTGCTGGCGCCTCTGATCCATCAGTCCGGTGGTGTGGTTTCGGTATGGCGTATCGGTTGGCGGCCGGAACGGATGTCTCCCAGTTTCCATGGTCGCGACTGGTTTGTGCCAGCCGCCGTGCGTCTCTGTCTTGGCCAGGATCTCCGGGTATCCGGCCTGGAGACTTCGGGCATGGCGGGCACCGATTGGCCACCAGAACGATACGCCATTCTCTATGTCGATCGCTTCGGCAATCTGATCTCCGGATTGAATGCCCGCGGGCGTGATCGACGGCATCGGCTTCAGGTCGGTGAACGGGCGGTGCGGAACGCGTGCACGTTTTGCCAAGTCGCGCCGGGCGAATCCTTTTGGTATGAAAACGCCTTTGGCCTGGTCGAGATTGCTGTGAATCGGGGCCGGGCCGATGAGATGCTGGGACTTGCCGCCGGCGACCTGATCGGTCCCTTCATCGCCCTGCCGGACGCCGTCTAGTCGATCAGGCGATCGTCAGTCATGCGCTTGACACAACCAACGTGTATACGTGGTTCGCTTCGATTTGGATCAGAATTGTCTTGGACGCCAGGGATCGGCAGGTTCGCTCGCGAAAAATGATGTGTTCACATAACCCATTGGAGATAGCGACATGACCAACTTTGGCGATTTACTTGGGGCGCTCCTGCAAAGTAACACGGGGCAGTCGGCGCAGAGCCGCATTGGCAATGCCCTGCAGGATTTGCAAGCCAATCTGGGGCAGGTATCCGGCGGTCAGGGAGGTGCCGGCGACCTTCTTGCCGGCATTCTTGAACAGGCGAAAACCAGTCTCGGTACCGCCGCCGAGAACCCGCTGCAGGCCGGCGGCATCGGAGCGGTTCTGGGGTCGCTGTTGGGCGGCGGCGGCGATTCCGTCAAGGGTGCCTTGTCGGGCGGCGTTCTGGCCATGCTGGCAGGCGTGGCGTTCAAGGCCATGAGCAATGCCGGGCAGGCTGGAGTGGCGGCTTCTCAAGGCGGTGAACCGCCGCTGGGACTGAAGCCTCCCGTGACTCCGGCGGAGCACTCACTGCTGGAAACCAAGGCGCAATTGATCATGAAAGGCATGATGAATATCGCCAAGTCGGATGGTCTGGTCAGCCCAGACGAGATCCAGCGAATCGTCGGCAAGGCCGCGGACGCAGGCATCGGTGCCCAGGGTCAGGAGTGGTTGATGGCCGAACTGCGCCAACCATTGAATCTGGATGTCTTTGCCGCGGAGATTCCTAATCCGGAGATGGCGGCGGAGGTGTATGCCGCCTCTCTGCTGGCGGTCGAGGTCGACACCCCGCAGGAGCGGGACTATCTTCGTCAGTTCGCCGAAAAAACCGGGCTTGCCCCTGTTGTGGTGCAGCAGATTCATCAATCGCTGGGTATTGTGATGTAACTCCAGGGGCGCGGTTTACGCGTAAACCGCGCCTGCGATGTGTTGACTGCCTGTCTTCCCTATTCTGGAAAAGATTGAGGAAGGCGCGCGACCAGGAGCGAATCGTTGTGGTTAACCAGCAGACGATCAGCGTCCACGTCGATGACCGGGAGTCCCGGAGCGGCGTTCTCGATGCGCTGAAGAAGCAGGATGGCGTGGAAGTACGGGTTCGGCGCCTGCCGGTTGGCGACTACTTGGTCGATGACCGTTTTCTGTTCGAGCGCAAGACCCTGATCGACCTGACGATCTCTATCCAGGATGGGCGTTTTTTCTCGCAAGGTCTGAAACTCGCCAGTTCGCCTCTACGGACCGCCTTGATCCTGGAAGGTACTTCGAAGGATCTGGCCGCCAGCCAGATGCGGCGCGAAGCGATCCAGGGAGCATTGGTTAGTTTGACACTGTTTCTCACGGTTCGCCCATTTTGACAGCTGATTACCCGGATTGGGCGCCCACGCCGAGATAGAGATCCTGCGGAAAGTCGAGCAAGCTGACAATGCGCGACTGCACGGCGTTCAGTGGGGTCATGTTGAGCCAGTCCGTGCC
>NZ_CAIPNF010000395.1 GCF_903866365.1 uncultured Thiocystis sp. | reverse complement strand
CTTTAATAACCTAGCGAATAAGATAAAGCTTTTTGCAAACGAAATTTTCGATCCAAATTATAAGAAAAGAGAGACATCCTTAGGTCGTTTAAATAGGTTGCTTCTGGAAGTCCAGGCTTAAAAAATCCCGAACACCTATGAATCATGGCTGAAAAGATCCATGAATCCGTGATCTATAAAATCGTGTAAAAAGAGATCGGTGATGCCAGAAAACTTTGAGTTTCATTTTGCATGGGATATCGCCAAGGCCGCCATCAATCGCCACAAGCACGGCATCAGCTTCGATTTGGCGTCCACGATATTCCGCGACCCGTTGATGCTGTCCATCCCGGACGAAGAGCACCGCGAAACCGAGGAACGCTGGATCACGATAGGCCAGGCAGAAAATGGCAGGCTGTTGCTGGTTGTCCATACTTACCTGGAGATCAGTGCGAACGCCGCCAATGTGCGGATGATTTCCGCGCGGCCTGCGACCAGGCATGAACAACGTCAATATGAGGCAGACCGATGAAACAGGAATATGATTTTTCCAAAGGCGAGCGTGGGAAATTTTTCCGTGAAAACGCCAGACTGAACTTGCCGGTCTATCTTGAAGAAGACGTTCAGACTTATCTTCAGGAGCGGGCCAAATCAAAGGGCATGGATCTGGCCCAGCTTGTCAATGAGATGCTCAGGCAGGATATCAAGCTGGCTGAAGCGGTAAAGTAGCTGATGCGAACGCGGAGATTACGGTTATAACCATCGCCGAACAGATCTACCAGGAAGTCCGGACATTTCCCGACGAACTGGCGCGCGAAGTCCTCGATTTCGTCGGCTTCATTGAAGCCAAGTACGCCTTGAAATCAGCGTCCGAGCGGGATTTGCCGCCGGCCAAACGCCGGGCGCGCATGCCGGGCAGTGCCGTGGGCAAGCTGAAAGTGTTGGTGGAGGATGACGAGCACCTGAAGGACTTCCAGGATGACATGCCGTGAGAGTCCTGCTCGATCGCGATCCGTTCGACCGCCTACTGATCGCGCAGTCGATGGCCGAAGGGATACCCGCTGGTCAGTTGCGATGGACACTTCGATGCCTACGGGATCTCTCGGATCTAGTGAGCGGAAGACCAGCGCACCGATTGAAAAGCCCGAAACCCATCAGGAGGTCTCCATGAACGACCGAGAACGCATGACCGTCGAGCCGGGCAAACGTGGTGGCCGCCCCTGCGTGAGAGGGCTACGCATCACCGTTGACGATGTGCTGGACCAACTCTCCACCGGGATGTCTCCGGAGCAGATCATCGAGGACTTCCCGGAACTGGAGCTGGAAGACATTCACGCCTGCCTGGGGTTTGCCGCGGATCGTGAGCGGCCGATCGCGGGGCTTCAGGCGTGAGAAAACCTCGGCATCGCGCCATTGCCTGAGTGACGCTGGCCGACTACCATACATACATCCAAGTATGTACATACACCGCCATCATGAGCACCTTGACCACCCGCGTTTTTATGAACGGCAACAGCCAGGCCGTGCGCATCCCGGCTGAATTCCGGCTCGACACCGAGCGCGTGGAGATCCGGCGCAACGCGGACGGCGATCTGGTGCTCCATCCGCTGCGCCAGGCTCGCGGTCAAGCCCTGTTACAGGCCCTCGAAGGCTTCGATGGCGAATTTGTCGCCGCGCTCGAAGCCGGTCGCGACGAACAGCCCCGGCTACAGGATCGCGAAAGCCTGTGAACTACATGCTCGATACGAACATCCTGATCTATTTGATCAAGCACCGGCCTCCCGGCATTGCCGAGCGTCTCGATGCCCTGCCGGCGGAGGATGGACTCTGCATGTCGTTCGTCACCTATGCCGAGCTGCTCAAGGGCGCGGAGCGCAGCACCCGCAAGCCGGATGTCCTGCGTCGGCTGGATCGTCTCACCCGGCAGGTGCCGGTGTCCTATCCGAGCCATCATCGAATCTGCCAGCATTACGCCGAGCAGTTCACCCGTCTCAAGGCGGCGGGCACACCCATTGGCGCCAATGACCTGTGGATCGCCTGCCACGCGCTCGCCGAGACCGCGACCCTTGTGACCCACAACCTCCGCGAGTTCGAGCGGATCGCGGGATTGTCCGTGGTGACTTGGGTCGAGTCGTAAAGGAGCGGGCCGATGGACATGCAACGGATTGAAAGCGCACTCACGGACCAGTTCGTGACGGAAGGCCAGCGCCTCGTGTTCTGGAATGACCCGGAACGGGAGTTCGAGGACAGCCTCGCCACCCTGAACCTGGAGGCCGTCACCCTGCTGCGGCTCGATGCGCATCCGGCGCTGGCGGTCAAGGTCCGCCTGGAACAGGAGGATCCGACCGGTCGCTATCTGCTCTATGCCCCTGCCGAGCCGCCGGAGCCTGAGCAGGACTGGCTGCTCGATATTCGCCTCTACAGCGCGAGCTTTCGGGCTGATCGCGCTTCCATGCTGCTGGCGGAGCTGGGACTGACGCAGCAGGCGTTACGTCCGCATCTGGCGGAACGGGCCAAATTCTTTGCCAATCGGGAGCGGCTGGAGCGGCTGAAGAAGCTGGTGAGCCCTGACGATGGCGCGCTAGACCTCGACCGCAAGCTCATCGCCGTGCTGGTCAAGGCCGATCAGCCGGAGTTCTTCACGATCCTGATCGCCCTGTTCGATGCGATCCCCGAGGGCAATCTCGATCTCCTGCCGCCGGCCTGGGATGAACTGGAGAAGCAGGGGGTGCGGGCGTCGTTCTGGGCTTTGGTTGCAAATCAGTTCGGGTATCAGGAGGAGACGCCGAACCTCAAGAATCTGTTGATCCGGCTGATGGTATCGGATCTCGACCATGCCTGTCAGGCGAGCCTTCCAGATGGATTGAAACACCTCATCCTGGCGCGTCAGGGCACCGCCAATGCGGTGGTCTGTCTCGCGCAATGGCGCGACAGTCTGACCCGTGGACCGTCCTATGACACCCTGTCCGCCGTCGTGGCTCAAGCCATCAAACTGGCGTCGCATCTGGGCGCACTGAGCATCGATGACCTGGCGGAGGTCAAGACCTTCCTGCTGGTCGAGCAGACCATTGCCAGCCGTCTGCGCGACCGGGTGCTGGAGACCGTGGAGACGATCAAGCCGGAGTCGATCCGCGCGATGGCCTCCCGCCGCCAGGACGGCTACTGGGCCGCACCGGGGCTGCCCAATACGCCATCCGCCCCGCGTCGGGCGCTGTTTGCGGTCTATCAGGCGCTCCAGATCGCCGCCGATCTGTTTGCTTTGCGCAACGCGCAGATGGGTGGTTTCGGATACCCGGACGCTAAGGCCCTGTTCAGTGCTTATACCCGCGAACTGTACCGTTACGATCAGCGTTACCGACAGTTCTGCGAGTTTGCGGATGCTGCCGAGTCATGCGACTGGGACATCCTCAAATCGCTGCGCCAGACGGTCGAACAGGTGTATGGCACCGGCTTCGTCGCGGAACTGGCGCGGCAGTGGAATCGGCACCTGGAGTCTGGCCTGCTGGATCGCTGGCGGATCGACGGGATTCCCAACCAGCAGGGGTTCTATGCACGGGAAGTCGCGCGCGTGCTGGCAAAAGGAGCGGATCGACGGGTGTTCGTGATCATCAGCGATGCCTTTCGCTATGAGGCCGCGCAGGAACTTACCGAGCAACTCAATGGCCAGTATCGTCTGGATGCGACCCTGTCCACGCAGCTTGGGGTACTGCCGTCCTATACCGGGCTGGGCATGGCGGCGCTGCTGCCGCACGGGACGATCGATTACACCGAGAGCGGCGGCATCCGGGTCGATGGGCTGCCATGCGGATCGCTGGAACAGCGTGGCAAGCTCCTGGAATCGGTGCAGGGCGTGGCGGTGAAGGCGGACATCTTCATGTCGATGAAAAAGGACGAGGGCCGCGCCTTCATCAAACCGTACCGGGTCGTCTATGTCTATCACAACCAGATCGATGCGGTGGGCGACAGCGCCGCCACCGAGGATCACGCCTTCGACGCCGTGCGCCAGGCCATTGATACGCTGGGCGATCTGGTCGGCAAGATCGTCAACAGTCTCAACGGCAATCACCTGCTCATCACCGCCGATCACGGCTTTCTGTTCCAGGAGACCCCGCCGGGGGAGACCGACAAAAACAATCTGTCCACCAAACCCGCAGGCACCCTGCTGGCGAAGAAACGCTATCTGTTGGGACGGAACCTGCCCGCGAGCGACCAGGCGTATCGCGACTCCACTCAAGTCACCGCCGGCGCGGAAGGCGGCATGGAATTCTGGATCCCGAAGGGGGCCAACCGCTTTCACTTCGTCGGTGGCTCGCGCTTCGTGCATGGCGGGGCCATGCCCCAGGAGATCGTGGTGCCCGTCATCCGCGTCCAGCACGTCAAGGACACCGCCAAGGCGAGCAAGACCAAGACCCACACCGTGGGGGTTAGCGTGCTGGGGAATAACTTTAAGGTCACCACCAACCGGCATCGTTTCCAGTTGATTCAGACCGAGCCGGTCGGTGAGCGGGTCAAGCCGATCACGCTGAAGATCGGCCTCTATGACGGCGACGAGCCGGTCACCAATCTCGAAACCCTGACCTTCGACAGCCCCTCGTCCGATATGAATCAGTGGCAGAAAGCCGTGAGCCTCACCCTGGAAGGGCGGCGCTTCGACAGCAAGCGGGTCTACCAGTTGATCCTGCGCGACAGCGAAACCGGCGTGGAAGAGGCGCGCTTTGACGTGACCATCGATCTGGCCTTCACCAATGACTTCTGAATCGCTCGACGGTGGCATCGACGCGCTGCTGAATCGCCATTTCGCCGGCAAGGTCGTCCGCAAGGATCTGACCAAGCTGATCAAGGAAGGGGCGAACGTCCCGGTCTACGTGCTGGAGTACCTGCTCGGGATGTACTGTGCCTCGGATGACGAGGCGATCATTCGCGACGGGCTGGAGACGGTGAAGACCATCCTGGCCGAGAACTATGTGCGCCCCGACGAGGCGGAGAAGGTCAAGTCCAAGATCAAGGAGCGCGGCAGCTACAAGGTCATCGACAAGGTGACGGTGCGGCTCAACGAGCGGCGCGATGTCTACGAGGCGCTGCTGTCGAACCTGGGGGTCAAGGATGCCGAGATCCCCGGCACCTACGTCAAGCAGTTCGAGAAGCTGCTGGTGGGCGGGATCTGGTGCATCGTCACCGTGCACTATTTCTTCGAGGAAGGCCAGAAGGGCTCGCCTTTCACCATCGGCGATCTCAAGCCGATTCAGATGCCCAACCTGGATCTGGAGGGGCTGTTCGAGGGGCGCAAGGCATTCTCTGAGTCGCAGTGGCTCGATGTCCTGTGCCGCTCCACGGGCATGGAGCCGGCCAATCTCACGGAGCGGGTCAAATGGCACCTGCTGGCCCGGATGATTCCCTTCGTCGAGAACAACTACAACGGCTGCGAGCTGGGGCCGCGCGGAACCGGCAAGAGCCATCTCTACAAGGAGATCAGCCCCAACAGCATCCTCATCTCCGGCGGTCAGACCACGGTCGCCAACCTCTTCTACAACCTGGCGCGCCGCGTGGTGGGGCTGGTCGGCGTCTGGGATGTGGTGGCCTTCGACGAGGTGGCGGGGATCTCCTTCAAGGACAAGGACGGCGTGCAGATCATGAAGGACTTCATGGCCTCCGGCTCCTTCGCGCGTGGACGCGATGCCGTCCAGGCCGGGGCCAGTTTGGTCTTTGTGGGCAACCTCAATCAGCCGGTCGAGACCCTGGTGAAGACCAGTCACCTGCTGGCTCCTTTTCCGGTAGCCATGATCGACGCCGCCTTCTTCGACCGCTTCCACGCCTACATCCCCGGCTGGGAAGTGCCGAAGATGCGCCCCGAGTTCTTCACCAATCAGTACGGACTGATCACCGACTACCTGGCCGAGTTCATGCGCGAGATGCGCAAGCGCAGCTTCTCCGATGCCATCGACCGCTTCTTCAAGCTCGGCAGCAATCTGAACCAGCGCGACACCATTGCGGTGCGGCGCACGACCTCGGGGCTGTTGAAGCTGCTCTATCCGCACGGCGACTATGACAAGGAGGCTGTGCGCCGCTGTCTGGAGTACGCCCTGGAGGCCCGGCGCCGAGTGAAGGAGCAGTTGAAGAAAATCGGCGGCATGGAGTTCTACGACGTGCATTTCTCCTATCTCGATCAGGAGACACGCGAGGAGACCTTCGTCAGCGTGCCCGAGCAGGGCGGCGATAAGCTGATCCCGGATGGCCCACTCAATCCGGGAGTGCTGCATACCATCGCCACCGGCAGCGGCGGTCATCTCGGGCTTTATCGGCTGGAGACCCAGACCACGGCTGGCAACGGGAAATTCAATGTCTCGGGGCTGGGATCGAACAGTGCGGCGAAAGAAGCGGTCAAGGTCGCCTTCGATTACTTCAAGGCCAACCTCAGTCGGGTGAGCGGCTTGGCGAAGGCCGGCGAGCATGACTATCACCTGCACACCGTCGAGCTGCACCACACGGGAGCCGCCAAGGCGCTGACCCTGACGAGCTTCGTCGCGCTGTGCTCCGGCATCCTGCAAAAACCGCTTCAGAGCCAGATGGTGGTGCTGGGCGACATGAGCCTGGGCGGGAGTGTGATTCCCGTCGAGAACCTCGCCGGATGCTTGCAGGCCGCCTTTGACTCCGGGGCCAAGCGTATTTTGCTACCCATGGCCAGCGTCGTGGATATTCCGACCATTCCGGGCGAACTGTTCGCGAAATTCCAAACCTCCTTTTATGCCGATCCGGTGGATGCGGTGTTTAAGGCGTTGGGGGTGGAGTAATCCGAGACTCCGAGACTGACTGGGACGCATGGCCAAACGTTGCTTCCAGCGATTCCGGCTCCTCGGCGAGGAGGTCTTCGTCATCGTTGGAAATGCCCGCAGCGTCTCGTTCAGTGCTCGCTTGCCCTTGATCCGTTGTTCGATTGCGGCTTGGTTTCGCTGGTCGTGCATGGATGATGCACCTAGGGGTTTATCGTAGGTCGTGCTTCGGGGCTTGGACCATGCCGAGTGACGACATCGCGGTCGATCAGGCCAGCGGCATCCGCACCGATTGGCGCCGCTTTACCCCTCGAGCTTCTTCAACGGATCGTACTCGAAAGTCGGGCGCTTGAACTCCTGATAGACGGCGGGGTTGCTTCGCTGTGTCGCTAACGTCGGGGTCACCCGCAGCGCTGGGGTGGCCACGGAAGCCGCGACCGGCGCGGCGACTGGCACGACAGCACGCCCTTCCCGCCGGATCCGCGCGAGCGTTTTGGCAAAGGTGCGGGGTCGGATCGCGATCCCGGCGGCGGCAAGCTCGGCGAGGATGTCGGTCGACGACGCCCCCGCCCGCTGGGCGGCCTCGATGTCCGGCAACAGGGCGCGCAGCGACATGGCCACCGACCGGTGTGGCGGATGTTGTGCAAGTGCCTGCAAGCGGGTACGGGCCTGGGTAAAAATGTCATCGTCGTGGGGCATGCGTCGGAACTCCGTGTCGATCGAAGGAGATTATTTGGGGATAGATGGTGCGAAGGAGGGGCTGACAAAGCGATCTTCTCGCCAGTTAGCGTCGCTGACAAGGGCTATCGTTGGGAAACTTGCTGGGCCGGTTGTCGATCGATTCGCTCCACTTTCAGGACATCCTGGGTTAATTCTGGGGATCATGCGGACGCAGGTCTGGGCATCCCGCCCCGGCAACGGCTTCGGTCGCCACCCTCGGACCTTGCGCTTTACCCGAAGCGGGATTAGGCTGCTGGCAGGCAATGTCTGCGGTTCTGACAACCGGCGTCGCCCATCTGTTCGAGATTCTGTTGCCGTTCGACTCGGCAAAGCCAGGGAGGCTTCTCGCAGACGCCCCGATTCAACGGGCGGTAGACAGGTCGCTTACTGGCGCGACTCACCAAGTCCCTTTCCCGACCGCCGCTTTTTTCACGCGGCACTGTGCGTTCCAGCGTAACGCCTGATCCCGGCCTGTCTGTCGAGAAGAGACAAGAAACGTGCGCCTGCACGATTTTCACCGCTCGCACACCTCGCATACTCTTCAACCCGAACCGTTCCCGCGCCAGGGATCTGTCGTCTGCGCGTTGCGCCGCGCCGCGTTCAGTCGACAGATTTCCCCGCGATCTCACTTGGTTGAGATCGCACCCCCGACCGCTATTTGTAGTGATCCTACAACGGCCTGTCGGGTACATCGCCTGCGCGGGCGATCCATCAAGACCGCGCGCACCACCGGCAAGCCTTGTGCTTGCGTTCAACCCGCCAGCGCCGCTGGCATGATGGAGACGGGCGATCCGTCAGCCGATGACCCGCCACGCTGACAAGCGTCAGAACATCCGTGTTCTCCGTACCCAGCGGAAAACCTCCGGCACGCCTCGCGCTCGCTGACCCTCACAACCCACCGGCGGTGCCGGTCTTCGCCTCGCACGGACGCGCCTGCATCCCGTCCAACTAGATCCAGTCCTGCACCCAGCGCGCACCCTCAAAAAGGGTCTCAATCTCTCCGCGAGAAAGCTCGTCCTCCAGGACGAACGTCGACGGCATGTCGGTCGGCCGTCCAGCCCCCTCATGAATGGCTCGCTCTATTCGGGAAAGACCGCGATGGTCGAGAGCAACGCCCAGGGCCATTCGGCCCCAACCTTGATCACGCTCGACGATCGCAGACAGTCCCTCGCCCCGGCGGTCTTTGTCCACAAAGACCGCCGACAGCAATCGCTTGTTTCCATTCGCTTTAAAAGCGTTATCCCAGCACTAAAACACCACACTAAAACCGCTAGACGCCTGTCTGTTGGGCACCGGGGCGGAACCCCGGCAGGTCTATCGCCACGCCATTTCCGTCGTCGTCTCACCGCGCCAGGCCACTGACGCAACGTCCCCCGCCAACGCGGACGGGCGAGCGACCTCAGAGGTTCAGACCACCTCCACGCAAGGAAGCAGAACGGTCTTCGACGTCCTCGGCAGGACGTAAATCTGCCCACCGCCATCGCCTAGCCTTGGGCTGCAAGGTCATCACTTACCGATTTCTCGCGGAAAGATGGCGGATTTTTTCAACGCTCGATGGGAGTTGCCATGGGGAAATATGCCAGCGCACGGAATTTGGGCTTCGGCAAGAACCTGGATTACGCCGGGCGCGAAGCCCTGCACGCCTATTACGCCGATGGGCATTTCGGATCGGTCGCGGCGCATGGCGACCGCTGGAATCAATTTGCGCACTGGGCCAAGGCAGAAGGCATCAAAGACCTGTCCAAGGCGGATCAACAGGCGACCGCCGAACGCGATGCCCAGCACGTCGCCGCGCGCGTCCAGGCCCAGGACATCGGCATTCAATACGGCCAGAATTTGATCTCGACGGTGAATGTCACGTTCGCCGCGTTGCGGGGTGACGATCAGATTCGCGTGTCGCCGTCGGCGGTCGTCGGCGAACGCTCGCAAGTGCGGACCCTCGTGCCGGGCGCGCTGGACCGCGAGCGCGTGAATCAAGCCACTGCGGCCTTACGGGACG
>NZ_CAIPNF010000394.1 GCF_903866365.1 uncultured Thiocystis sp. | reverse complement strand
TTTCGACGCTCGATCCGAGGATCTTCCAAGGAGGTGAAATGCTCAAGAATGCTTGCTGACATGAGAAACTCCAATCGTCGTTTCTCGCTAGCATCCGTCAACTACCCGAAAAACGGAATGTTTAAACGCGCTCGCCCTGGGGTCTTCAGGATGCTGCGTATCGGGGGCTTATCGCATTTCCTGGGCAGGCGGTCGGATCCAGCCCTCCCGATCGCCGGCACGGAACCATCGAAGGGTCGTTAGCCCGGATGTTTCATGAATCTGGTGGCAGGACCAGAAACCAACCATTGTTATCAGGCGCAAGGGCGATTGAGCGGACGGGCCAGGCCGCCAAGGCGTGCGAGATGGGCGGATTCGGCCACAGATGGCCGCGATTCAGTGCTTGAGCTGCCTCGACGGGGACCGTTTCCATGCAAACAGGCACGCGTGATCCTGCCCAAGCGGGCGGAAGCGTCGAGCAGGCGGTCGAGCGAAGGGGAGTTTGGTTAGGGGCTGAGCATAGGCGTCGATGGACGGGTCAGGAATAGGATCTCGGTCAGGCGATGCGGCAGGGCTTTAACCGGACAGCTGGAGGGCAGTTGCAAATCGATATCCTTGGTCGAGACGGCATTCTCCCGGCGCGAGAACGTCGGCCCACTGGCCAAGTCCATCGCCTCATCCAAGGGACGGCGCTCCACCCCGAGCTTGAACAGCGGATCGCGACGCCGCGCATGGGCATCGTTGCCGTCTTCATCGCCGCGGGCGATCTGAACGATCCGCTGGGCGAGCAGGTCGCGCAGCGGATGGGTGATGTCGGAGGGATGGGGCTGATCATCGATGGCTTGGGCGAGACGCTCGGTCAGACCGATCGGCTGGTCGACGCCGCGCAGAATCAAGGGGCCGACGTCAGACGACATCGCCCCGCCGTCAACGTCGGCGCGCACGGTCAGCTCGTCGACGGGAGGATATCGCAGCGTTTCTTGAGTAGACTTGGACAAGGGCGACCTCGTTTGGCTTCTCCGCAGCGTTCTTGGCGGAACACCAATTTTATCAATTGGTTAAACGAGAATCGCCCTTTTTTATGAAAAATTCGGGCTATGAGGATCTGGCGCACCCGGTGCGCCGTGATTTCAGCGATCCGCGCCAGACGCTCGAAGAACTTTATGGGCGGATGATCTTCAACGTCATCTGCGGCAACACCGACGATCACGCGCGCAATCCATACCGCCTTCTGGGACGGCCAAACCTACCGGCTCAACCCTGCCTATGACATCTGTCTACAGATGCGTACGAGTGGCGAGGCCAGCCAGGCCATGCTCCTGACCGGTCAGCGTCGCGACAGCCGGCTGACCGCCTGTCTCGCCGCCGCGCCGGCCTTCGGGCGCACGGCCGGGCAGGCGAGGACGATGATCGACCATCAGTACGAGGTCATCATGCGCGAGTGGGGGTCTGTCTACGACGAGGCCGGACTGAGTCTCACGGAGCGCGGCGCGCTCTGGCAGTCCATCAAGAACGACCTGACGACCATGTTCTGGCACCGCGATGCCCGGGCGATCGGTCATTCCTATGGCGGCTACCTGCTGATGCATGCCTTGGCCGAGCTCGGTGCCTTCCCCGGCAGGATTCTCCTTCTGTCTCGGGTACTGGGCACCGGTACCTAGCGCGATGGCCATCGGTTCTTCTCTTCGACGCCACCGAGAGCGAAGAAATTACTGACCCTCGCCCAGACGTCTGCCTTCCCGGTTCCTCACGGACTGGAGGTCCATACTGGGGCAGACGACGACGGCTGCGATCCCGGACTAGCCACGACGTTTTGTGATTGCATTTCTACGGCCTGCGTTCATGGCGTGCCGAATTAGGGCCATCGTCTCGCGCACGCCTATGTCGCGAGCGCTATCGGGCGGTTTTTTCGAACTGAAGAGGCGTTGGTGCATACATCCGCCGACCCCTGCTAAGCTGACCATCGTTTCCCCTTTCAGCAAGCCTCTGAGATGCCATCCACGGACCAGACCAGCGAAGCCGGCCACCAAGAAGGCGACCGATCAGGTCGCCAACTGGTCAGCGGACGACCGGGCGCTGGTGGCAGGTGGGAACATCGCGTGCTGGTTCGATCGGGAAGCGATCGCGCAGCGCTGGACGCCTGAGCCAACGGGCAAGCGGGGTGCCCCCTGGCGCGACTCGGACGGGTCCATCCAGACGTGGTTGGAGTTGCAGCAAGTGTTCCACTTGCCGTCTCGCTCGCTGGAAGGGTTTGGCCGTTCTCTGATGCGCCGGATGGGGTTGGACCTGCCGATCCCGGATCGCACGCACCGGTCGCGTCGCGCCAGAGGCTTGACGATCCAGATCCCCCGTCAGGAGCGCACGGGGCCGATCCATGCGGTGGCGGACGCCACCGGACGGAAGGCGTTTGGCGAGGGGGAATAGACGTTGCGTCAACACGGCGCCGGGAAGCGCCGCACCTGGCTCAAGGTCCCTCTGGCCGTCGATGCGCACGCCAAGGATGTCGTCGCCGCGGACGTCGCGACGGTGGCCCGGACGGATGGCGAAGTCTTTGGCGATCTCCTGGATCAGGTCGACGGGGTCATTGAGCAAATCGATACCGATGGGGCTGACGATACCCGCGAGGCCGATGAGGCGGCGGTGCAACACCAAGCCACGTTGGTCGTCCCGCCGCGGGAAAACGCGGTGGCCTGGGAGGCCGAACGCCCGCGCCCGCAGGCACTCGCCGCGATCCCCGAGAAGGGGCTGGCGCGGTAGAAGAAAGCAAGCGAAAAGCACCGCTTGCAGGGATGCTTGCCAACATTACCCTTCAAACTTCAATCCCACCACCGATCGGATCATTATGTCGCCTGGACCAATCATGCTCGATCTCGCGGGGACGGCGCTTGACGCCGTGGACCGCGAGCTATTGCGTCATCCCGCCGTTGGCGGCGTGATCCTCTTTTCGCGAAACTTTGAGTCGCCGGAGCAGATCGCCGATCTCGCGTCATCGATCCATGTCTTGCGCGAGCCGGGTCTGCTGATCGGAGTCGATCAGGAAGGGGGGCGTGTCCAGCGCTTTCGCGATGGTTTCACGCGCTTGCCGCCGGCGGGACGTTTCGGTCGACTCCACGCGCTCGATCCGGCGCGCGCACGCGCGGCCTGCAGGTCAATTGCCTGGCTGATGGCCGCCGAGTTGCGGGCCGTCGGGGTCGATTTCAGTTTCGCGCCGGTGCTGGATCTGGATCGGGCGATCAGCCAGGTCATCGGCGATCGCGGTTTTGCCGCCCAGGTGGAGTCGGTCCGGGAGTTGGCTGTGGCCTGGATGGACGGTGCCCGGCACGGTGGAATGGCTTCGGTGGGCAAGCATTTCCCGGGGCACGGTGGCGTCGCGGCGGATTCGCATGCCGAACTGCCGACCGATGCGCGCGCTTTCGCCGAGATCGAACGGGAGGATCTGGCGCCGTTTCGGTGTCTGATCGATCACGGGCTGGAAGCCATGATGCCGGCGCATGTCGTCTATCCCAGCATCGATCGGCGACCGGCTGGATTCTCGTCGATCTGGTTGCGCGATATTCTGCGTGGCGGGCTTGATTTCCAGGGCGTCATTTTCAGCGACGATCTCAACATGATGGCGGCCGGCGCTGGCGGGGGGTACGTCGAGCGCGCGCAGTCCGCTATCCAGGCGGGTTGCGACATGCTGTTGATCTGTAATAATCGCCCCGCGGCGGTTGCGATTGTCGATGCCTTTGGCGAGCATCATGATCCCGTGGCGCAGCTGCGTCAGCTGCGCATGCATGGCCGCGGACAAGTTGATCGCGTGAGTTTGCATGAGCGCCCCGAATGGCAGCGTGCGATCCGCTATGTCGCTCAGCTGGAAGAATTCGAGACGCTCGCTCTCGGACTCGACGATCCAACCTCTCCGGAGAGGGCCGAATGAAGCTCGCCGCAACTCAGTACGACAGCGTTGAGGGTCGCGCCGAATGTCTGGTGACGGCCAAGGAAATTGACGCCGCGCTCGACCGGATGGCCAGCGTGCTGACCGAGCGCCTGGCGGGCAAGGATCCGCTGGTGCTTTGCGTCATGACCGGCGGGGTCATCGTGACCGGCCTGCTTCTGCCAAGACTCGATTTTCAATTACGGCTCGATTATCTCCATGCGAGCCGATACCGGGGGGCGACCAGCGGTGGCGAGATCGTCTGGCGCTACCGCCCGTCGGAGGCGATTCGCGGCGAGCACATACTGGTTCTCGACGATGTTCTGGATGAGGGCGTCACGCTCGGCCAGGTGATTCGCGCCTGCCATGAGGACGGCGCCGCCAGTGTGCTTTCCGCAGTCCTAGTCGAGAAGTGCCGTCCGCACCAGTGCGAGGCCGATGTGGTGGGGGTTCAGGTTCCCGACCGGTATCTTTACGGTTATGGTCTCGACTATCAGAATTATTTCCGAAACGCCCATGGTGTCTTCGCGGTTGCCGATGAAGATCTCTGATTCGCGTCGGCGGCGACATCCGTCGACTCGGGCGAGGCCGAATCGATACGCTAGGAAGACGCATGGCCGCAAGCCCCGCTGGCTGGAGCGGTATTTGTTAAAATTCCAATATAATTAAAGGCTTTTTGACTATTTCGGCGGTTTGGTATACATCCTCTGAAGCAGTCCGATGATGCGTTTTCGAAGTGCGTGCGGTGGGCGATGTTCGCTTGCCGGCGTGCTTCGGATCGGCGCGCAATCGGTTCCCACTCACGAGCGATCGCTAACGAGGATGATGAGGTATGTCCGACCTGAACGGTTACCGCAATTCGCACGCCGAACTGCGCCAGATGATCGATGATCTTAACGCGATCCTGACGCCGGAGCTGTTGAAGATCCGGCCAAACGCCAAAACCGCCTATGAACTGCTCTGCGAGCTCGGAAAAAAGGTGCGAAGTCATCTGGCGGACGAGGACCGGAGTCTCTATCCGATACTGCTGATCCACGAAGATCCGAAGATCAAATCCATTGCCTGGGGCTTCATTAGCGGCGAAAAGCCGCTTCGCAAGATTTTCGACGACTACCACAAGCGCTGGCTCAAAAACTGCGATTTTAAATTTACCGATGAGTTTCTGACCGAAACCCACGAGGTCTTCGAGATGGTGGCCAGGCGCATTGATCGCGAGGAGCAGGTGCTTTTACCCAAGTTGCTGGAGATTGGACTTTTTCAGGAAGCGCAGCAGTCCGGCTCCCCGAGTTGCTGAGCGCCTGAGCCTCCCGAGGCGACCAAGCCGGCACCCACGCTTCGGTTTGGTTTCCCGAACGCTCTCCGGTAGACTCCTGCGTTTTATCGGTTGTGGGGCGTGAATGTCTCTTCTTGCGATCATCGGGGGGTCGGGATTTGCGGGAATTCCCGCCTTGTCGGTGCTTGATGCGCGGCAGGTCGACACGCCCTATGGTGAAACGTCGGCCCCTGTCACGCGGGGGCAATTCGGCGAGAACGAGGTGCTGTTTCTTCCTCGTCACGGACCGTCCCACCATCTGCCGCCGCACCGGATCAACTATCGCGCCAACCTGTGGGCATTGCGTGCCTGTGGCGCCAAGCGGGTAATCGCCCTGGCCGCGGTTGGTGGTATCACGGAATGTTTTCGTCCAACCGCCTTGGCGGTTCCCGATCAGATCATCGATTATACCTACGGACGCGAGCACACCATCTACGATGGCGCGACCGGGAGTGTCGAGCATATCGACCTGACGGTCCCCTATTGCGAGGATTTGCGTCTTGCCGTGATCGCGGCCTGTGACCGAATGGAGCATGCGGTCATCCGCCAGGGAACCTACGGCGCCACGCAGGGGCCTCGATTGGAAACCGCCGCCGAGATTGGGCGCTACGAGCGCGACGGTTGCGACATGGTTGGCATGACCGGCATGCCAGAGGCGAGTCTTGCCCGGGAGTTGGATCTCTGCTATGCCAGCTTCGCCTTCGTCGTCAATTGGGCGGCGGGCAAATCCGACGGCATCATCGACATGCGCGAGATCGAAACGAACCTTGCGCGTTGCGTGGGCCGAGTCGAGGCGGTATTGATGTCCCTTGCGTCTGATCGATAATCGCTGCCAATGGCTCGCGGTGCGGCGGGCGTTGGCGAATTGAGTGCCGTTTTACCGCTTTATCTATCACGTTTGACTACTTTCAGGAGTAACTAAGCATGGCTGACTCGGAAACGACCGTCCCCCGTTCGACTTTCGGCTGGTTGCCGAAATTGATCCTTTGGGGGGTTGTGATCGCCTTTGGATATCTCTATTTGAATTCGATCGATAAGCAGGACGGTGGCTCGTCCGCCTCCCTTCTGGAGAAAATCGCTCGGCTGAGCCCGATCCCGATTTCGGCCTTGCCAGGTTCGGCATCCAAGTCGGCTCCCGTGGTGGAAAGCCAGGCCATAGCGAGCCCGGTTCAGCAGCAGCCGGTCGCCGAGCATCCCGTCTCCAGGGTTCCGGAAACGCCCAAGGCCGTGGTCGAGACGACACCGTTCCAGGAGTCCCGGCCGGTCAATGAAGCGGAGTCGGCCGTTTTCGCAAAATCGCTGATGAACGAAGCGCCTGCGGCGCCGCCTCCCGCCGTTGCGCGGAAAACCGTCGAGCAACCGCCGGTTCCGGCGCCCGATCAGCGGATGACAAATGCTGCGGTGGTGCCATCCATGCCGGAGTCCGCGCAGTCTGCCGCCCCCCCAGCCTGGGCGGTGCCGCCGATGATGGATTCCGTGCCTCCAGTTCGGCAGGCTCCCTACGATTGGGAGTCGATGGCGAGACAACGGGCGCAGATGCAGGCTGAATACGCAGCCATGCGTCGCGAGGCGGACGAGCGGATGCGTCAGTACTGGGAGGGCATGAGAAATTCCGCGCCTGTCGCCGGGCCCTATGGCTACCCCGGCTATCCCGCTGGTTACGGACCCGGACCCGGAGCCGTCGCGCCATAACGCCGAGGTCAATCCGCCGACGCGCGCCGGGCGCCCTCTGCCCGTCGCGCCGCCGGGCGGAAATTCTTTGCACGCGGCTGCCGAGAATTCGGAAAAGTGCCCATTATTAGCATGTTCCGAGCGCTTCCAGGCATGATTCGATGCGACGTCAGGATGCACGGGTGGCTGGGGCTTCGCGCATCCAGCCTTGCGCTTTATGGAAAGAGCGGATAAACTCCCAGAGCTTAAGGAGAAGGCGGTTCGTTCGCCATCCACATCTGCCGTCCATAAGGCCCCGTTACGGGGTTTTTTTATCGCTCTCGAAATGGTGCCATGGGCTGATAAGAACGCTATGGTGCGGTAATGAGGTTGGGCCAATGGCCCAATTTTTGTTTCTGAAGGGCGGATTATGCAGTCGGCTGACAGCAGTATCACCAAATTGGCGCGTAGGGTTGTGGAACCCATGGGGTATGAGCTCGTGGGCGTGGAATTTTTCCCGCGCGGCGCCAGTAGCGCCACGCTGCGGATCTACATCGATCACGAGCGGGGCATCACGGTGGATGACTGCACCGCGGTCAGTTACCAGTTGAGCGGTGTCCTGGATGTCGAAGATCCTCTCCCCGGTCACTATGATCTGGAGGTGTCGTCGCCCGGTATTGATCGGCCGCTGGTCTTTCCCGAGCATTTTCAACGTTTCGCGGGTCATCGCGTCAGAATTCGCCTGGCTGAAAAGCTGGATGGTCGCCGCCGGCTGGAAGGCGTGCTGCGGGGTTTCGATGCCGGAACGATCACGCTGGATGCCGACGGTCGTCTTTGGGAGATTCCGCTCAATGACGTGGAGTCCGCGCGCCTCGTTTACGAATTTCAAGCCTCGGGCGAGACGGCACACAATGAAGACGATTGATGGGTCGCAAGCGCTGAGTTGGATACAGGTAGCATGAGCAAAGAAATTCTACTGGTCGTCGAAGCCGTTTCCAACGAAAAGGACGTTTCAGAAGGTGTGATCTTCGAGGCGATCGAGGCGGCTTTGGCATCGGCGACCCGCAAGAAACATGGCGGCGACATCGATGTGCGCGTGGTCATCGACCGTAAGACCGGCGACTACACTACCTTTCGTCGCTGGGAAATCGTCCCAGATCCGGAGCAGGGGGTGCTGGAGGCGCCATCCCGCCAGATCACGGAATCCGCCGCCGCCATTCTGGAGCCGCAGCTCGGAGTCGGCGACTTCATCGAGGAAGAAATCGAGTCGGTGCTCTTCGGACGCATCGCCGCTCAGACGGCCAAGCAAGTCATTGTCCAAAAAGTGCGAGACGCCGAGCGCGCCAAAGTCGTCGCGAATTTTGTCGAGCGCAAGGGTCAACTGATCACCGGCATCGTCAAAAAAGCCGAGCGCGGCTCCATTTTGCTCGATCTGGGTAATAACGCCGAAGCGCTGATTCCACGCGAACATCTGATTCCACGCGAGTCGGTGCGTTCAGGAGATCGGATGCGCGGCTATCTCTACGATGTGCGTTCCGAGCTCAAGGGCCCGCAACTCTTCGTGAGCCGCACGGCGCCGGAGCTGCTGATCGAACTCTTCAAGCTGGAGGTTCCCGAGGTCGGCGAGGGTCTGATTCAGATCCTGGGCGCGGCACGCGATCCGGGCTCGCGAGCCAAGATCGCGGTGCGCACCACGGATCCGCGGATCGATCCGGTCGGCGCCTGTGTCGGCATGCGCGGCGCGCGCGTTCAGGCCGTCTCCAACGAGCTGAATGGCGAACGGGTCGACATCATCCTGTGGGACGAGAATCCGGCGCAGTTCGTCATCAATGCCATGTCGCCGGCGGATGTCGTATCGATCGTCATCGACGAGGAAGCGCGCAGCATGGATGTCGCCGTCAAGGAGGAAAACCTGGCCCAGGCCATCGGCCGCTTCGGCCAGAACGTTCGTCTCGCCACCCAGTTGACCGGTTGGGAGCTGAACGTGATGAACGAGCAGGACGCGGTGGTCAAAAGCGAGCAGGAGGCCCAGCGTTCCGTTCAGAACTTCGTGACCCAGCTCGGGGTCGATGAAGGCATCGCCGCAGTGCTGGTCGAGGAGGGATTTACCAGTGTCGATGAAGTGGCCTACGTGCCACTCGCCGAGATGCAGGCCATCGATGAATTTGACGATGACACGATCGATATGTTGCGTGAGCGCGCGAATGACGTCCTGTTGACGCGTGCCATTGCCTCGGAAGAGGACGTTAGTCCGGAAGCGGACGACGATCTACTGTCGCTGGAAGGCATGGACGAGACTCTCGCCGATGCGTTGGCCGCCCTGGGGATCGCCACCCTGGATGATCTCGCCGAGCAGTCAGTCGACGAACTCATGGAAATCGAAGGCATGGACGAAGAGCGGGCGGGGCGCTTGATCATGAAGGCACGCGAACACTGGTTCGCGGATGCCGCAGAGGAATAGAGGTTTAAAGGTCAGTCCATGAGTGAAGTCACGGTCAAGCAACTCGCCTCCACGGTCGGTATTCCGGTCGAGCGACTCCTTACCCAATTGAACGAGGCGGGCATCAGCGCGAGCGGCGCCGATGCCACCTTGACGGAACAGGAGAAAGTCAAGCTCCTTGGCTATCTTCGCCGCAGTCATGGCAAGGATGGGGAAGATGACGGCGGCGCGGCGCCGAGTCAGGTTACCCTCAAGCGTAAATCGGTCAGCGAATTGCGTCAGGTAACCGCGGTACCACGTAGTACCGCTGGCGTCCGGCCCGCGCCACCGGCGCGTGGCAAGACCGTGAGCGTCGAAGTGCGCCGCAAGCGTACCTATGTCAAGCGCGGCGACGAGACCGCGCCGGCGCCGTCTGCCACGCCCGCGACACAGCCCCCGCCAGCGTCGGCCGCTCCCCCGCGTCGACCCCCTGTCGAGCGTCCGCGTCCCGCAAGAGAACGCGCAGCGCCTAAAGCGCCGGTTTACGACGAGGTGCGACGCCGTACCGAACTCCAGTCTTTGCGTGCCGAGCAGGAAGCGCGGCGTCTGGCCGATCAGGAAGATCAGGAATTGCGTGCTCGCGAGGAAGCGATCCGTCGGCGTGTCGCTGACGAGGAACGTCGTCTTGCGGAAGAAGAACGTCGGCGTGCGGAAGATGCCGCGCGGATCGACGCCGAGCGTCGGGCGTTGATCGAGGCCGAGGCCGAGGCTGCGCGCCAGGCGCTTGAAGCGATTCAGGAGCCGGAGCCGGTCGTGGTGGACAGCGAGGTCAGGAAGTCGCCGCCCGCCCGCCCCGCGGCGTCAGCGCCTGCCGTTGCACGTCGCGTCGAGGCCGCAAAACCCAAAAAGGGTGGCGTCAAGAAGGCCGCCGAGCCCGAGGAAAATGAGCGGGCCGCCAAGAAAACGGTGCGCAAGGATTCAACTCGCACGCGCGAACAAATCGTGACCCCCAGAACCGATTACGAAGAGGTCGAGAGCGGCGGCGGGACGAATCGGGGCTTGCGCCGCCGGAAAAAGACCAAGCCGGAGCTCCAGGACAAGCATGTCTTCCAGCGACCGACCACGCCCGTGGTGCGGGAGGTTGAGATCCCCGAATTGATTTCGGTGGGCGAACTCGCCAGCCGGATGTCGATCAAGGTTCCCGCAGTCATCAAGGAACTGTTCAAGCAGGGCATGATGGTCACCATCAATCAGGTCCTGGATCGCGATACCGCCATCCTCGTGGTCGAGGAATTGGGCCATACGGCGGTGCTCACCGACAGTCGCGACGCCGAGGGGACGCTGCTCGACGAGGTGCAGGAACAGGTGGAACTGGCCGAGATGCGACCGCGCGCCCCGGTGGTCACCATCATGGGCCATGTCGACCACGGCAAGACCTCGCTGCTCGACTATATTCGGCGCACCCGGGTCGCTTTCGGCGAGGCCGGCGGGATCACCCAGCATATCGGCGCTTACCATGTCGAAACCGAGAAGGGCACGATCTCCTTCCTGGATACGCCGGGCCATGCCGCTTTCTCGTCCATGCGCGCCCGTGGCGCCAAGGTCACCGATATTGTGGTCCTGGTGGTCGCCGCCGACGATGGCGTCATGCCGCAAACCATCGAGGCGATCCATCACGCCCGTGCCGCCAAGGTGCCGTTGATCGTTGCCGTCAATAAAATGGATAAACCCGACGCCAACCCGGATAAGGTCATGCAGGAATTGACCCAGCACGAGGTGTTGACCGAGGAGTGGGGCGGCGACACCATGATGGTCAAGGTCTCCGCCAAGACTGGCGAAGGCATCGATGACTTGCTCGATGCCATCCTGCTCCAGTCCGAGGTGCTCGAACTCAAGGCGCCGGTAGACGGCCCCGCCCGTGGCGCGATCATCGAATCCAGTCTCGACAAGGGGCGTGGTCCGGTGGCGACCGTCCTGGTCCAGGCCGGCACCCTGCGCCGTGGCGATATCATCGTCAGCGGTGGCGAATATGGTCGAGTACGGGCCATGTTCAATGAGGCCGGCGTGTCGGTCGAATCCGCCGGGCCGTCCATCCCGGTGCAGGTGCTTGGGCTCTCGGGGACGCCGAACGCCGGCGACGACGTGATGACGGTGACCGACGAGCGGCGCGCCCGCGAGGTTGCCGAGTTTCGCTCGGCGCGCTCGCGTCAGAGCCGCTTCGACGAACAGCGCGGCGTCAGCCTCGATCAACTCTTCTCCCAGATCAAGGATGGCGAGCAGAAGAGCGTCAATCTCATCATCAAGGCGGACGTTCAAGGCAGTCTTGAGGCACTCAAGGACAGTCTGCTGAAGCTCGCCAACGATGAGGTCAAGCTCTCCATCGTGGCGTCCGGCGTCGGCGGGATCACCGAATCCGATGCCAATCTCGCGGTGAGTTCCAGCGCCATCATGCTCGGCTTCAACGTCCGCGCCGATGCCGCCGCCCGCCGGGTGGTGGACGAGAAGGGGCTCGACCTGCGTTATTACAGCATCATCTATGAGCTGATCGATGACGTAAAGAAGGCGATTTCCGGGCTTCTGAGTCCGATCGTCACCGAGGAGATCATCGGTCTGGCCGAGGTGCGCGACGTGTTCCGCTCCTCTAAATTCGGCGCCATCGCCGGCTGTCTGGTCACCGAGGGCGCGATCCGCCGCAACAGTCCCATCCGGGTGCTGCGCCAGAACGTCGTGGTCTACGAGGGCGCGCTGGAATCGCTGCGCCGCTTCAAGGAAGATGTCAGCGAGGTCAAGGCGGGCACCGAGTGCGGTATTGGCGTCAAGAACTACAACGATGTGCAGCCCGGCGACCAGATTGAAGTCTTCGAGCGCACCGAGCGGGCGCGCGTGCTGTGAATGTGAAGGAATTCGATCGCACCGAGCGTATCGGCGCCGAGTTGAAGCGAGTGCTGGCGGTGGCGGTGCGCGATCAGGTACGGGATCCACGGCTCGGCAACATCACGGTGCATGAGGTGCGGGTGACGCGGGATCTGGCGCATGCCAAGGTCTTCTTCACCTGTTTCCCGACCGACGAGGACGCGCCGACCCAGGAGCGTCTGCTCAATGGCCCGCTGTCCGGATTTCTGCGTCACGCGATCGCGCGGGAGGTGCGTCTGCGCACCATTCCCCAGTTGCATTTCGTCTTCGACACCTCGATCGGCTATGGCGAACGTCTGTCCTCGCTGATCGACAACGCCGTCGCGACAGCGTCCCCCGACGCTTGTCAAGTTACGGATCAGGAGCCTTAAATCGATGGCACGTCGCCGTAATTCGGGACGCAACGTCACCGGAATTCTCTTGCTGGACAAGCCGCTTGGCCTGTCCTCGAATGACGCGCTCCAGCGCGTCAAGCGCTTTTATCAGGCCGCCAAGGCCGGTCATACCGGCAGTCTGGATCCGCTCGCGACCGGGTTGCTGCCCTGCTGTCTGGGCGATGCCACCAAATTTTCCGCCTTCCTGCTCGATGCGGACAAGCGTTATCGCGTCCGGGTTCACCTTGGCGTGACCACCACCACGGCCGACGCCGAGGGCGAGGTGGTCGAAACGTGCCCGGTGCTCGGGGTCGACGAAGTGCGTGTGTGGGACGTGCTGCGGGGGTTTCTCGGCGGGATCGACCAGATGCCGCCCATGTATTCGGCGGTCAAGCATCAGGGCCAGCGGCTGTACAAGCTGGCGCGTCAGGGTGTGGAAGTGGAGCGCCAGACCCGCCGGATCGAGATTTTCTCCCTGGATCTGCTGTCCTTCGACCTGCCCGAGATCGAACTCGACGTGCATTGTTCCAAGGGCACCTATGTGCGCACCCTGGCGGAGGAAATTGGCCGCGAACTGGGGTGTGGCGGCTATGTGAGCCAACTCAGGCGCACCGGCGTCGGCCCCTATGCCGAGCCCGCCGCGCCCTTCGTCACACTCGATCAGGTCGAGAGCATGTCCGAGGACGAGACGCCACAACGCCTGGATGCCCTGCTGCTGCCGCTCGACAGCGCGCTCGGTCACTGGCCGGCGGTGAAGTTGTCGGCCGACGCGGCATTCTATCTGGCTCAGGGCCAGGCGGTGCTGATCCCCCAGGCGCCCACCGAGGGACTGGTGCGACTCTACGATGTATCGTCCCATTTCGTGGGTGTCGGCACTATCCTCGAAGACGGCAAGGTGCAGCCAAAGCGTCTTATTTAAACCGACTCCGGCACGGCATATTGTCCATTCTTTAACGCATTTTCAACCGGCCCGATTCCCCTGAAGTCATTGTCGGGGTCGTCGGTTTGGCGGTCGCAACCGCCGGATACGGGCCTTTTTTCAACGTCCCCACGAATTCAGGAGACAACCAATGACCATGACCGCGTTAGACAAAAAGAAAGTCGTCGACGAGTATGCGCGCGCCGAGAGAGACACCGGTTCGCCCGAGGTTCAGGTCGCCCTGCTGACGGCGCGCATCCTGCAACTGACCGGACACTTCAAGGAACACAAACACGATCATCATTCGCGCCGTGGTCTGGTGCATATGGTCAACGCGCGGCGGAAACTGCTCGATTACCTGAAACGCAAGGATCTCGACCGCTACCGCGATCTCATCGCGCGCCTGGGTCTGCGTCGCTAACCTGATCAGCCCCGATCTCGGCGAACGGGGGCGGTTCCGTCCCCGCTTCGCCCGCTCCTCGCGGTCCGGAGGCCGCGGGCTGCGCGGCCCAAACACCCCGAGGATATATTCGTGATTCCCACCCCCATCGTGAAGCAAGTGCAGTTCGGCAACCAGACGCTCAGGCTGGAAACCGGCGAAATCGCGCGTCAGGCCGACGGCGCCGTCCTGGTCAACCTCGACGATACCGTGGTGCTGGTGACGGTGGTCGTCGACAAGCGTCCCGGCGTGGTCCGCGATTTTCTGCCGCTGACCGTCGACTACCAGGAAAAAACCTATGCCGCCGGTCGCATCCCCGGCGGTTTTTTCCGCCGCGAGGGCCGTCCGAGCGAGGGCGAGATTCTGACCTCGCGTCTGATCGACCGGCCGGTCCGTCCGTTGTTCGCCGAGGGTTTCACCCGTGAAGTCCAGATCATCGCCACGGTCAAATCGCTGAACCCGGCGGTCAATCCCGAGGTGCCGGCGCTGATCGGCGCCTCCGCCGCGCTCTCGATCGCGGGTTTGCCCTTCAATGGTCCGATCGGCGCGGCGCGGGTTGGCTATAAGAACGGCGAGTACATTCTCAATCCGGCCGTCATCGGTCTTGGACCGGATTCGGATCTGGATCTGATCGTGGCCGGCACCGACCAAGCCGTTCTGATGGTCGAATCCGAGGCGCGCGGTCTGTCCGAGGAAATCATGCTCGGGGCGGTGCTGTTCGGCCATGAGCAGATGCAGGTCGTCATCCAGGCCATCCGCGAACTGGCCGCCGAGGTCAACACGCCCGCGCTCCCCTGGACGCCGCCGGAACCTAACCAGGCGCTGGCGGACGATGTCGCGAGCGCCTGCGGCGACCAGCTCGCCACGGCCTACCGGATCCGCGAAAAGCAGTCGCGTTACGCAGCGCTCGACGCGCTTCGCGCGGCCGTCGTCGCGCAACTCTGCGAGGGCGACGCGCCAAAATGGACCGAGGCACAGGTCAGGACGGCCATCGAGCAACTTGAAAGCGCCACGGTGCGCGGGTCCATCCTGGCCGGCAATCCGCGCATCGACGGCCGCGACGGCAAGACCGTGCGTCCGATCACCATCCGCACCGGCGTTCTGCCGCGCACCCACGGCTCGGCGCTCTTCACCCGCGGCGAGACCCAGGCGATGGTGATCACCACGCTCGGCACCGAGCGCGATTCGCAGATCATCGACGCACTCGAAGGCGAGCGGCGCGAGCATTTCATGCTGCACTACAACTTCCCGCCCTTCTGCGTGGGCGAGACCGGACGGGTCGGTTCGCCCAAGCGGCGCGAGATCGGTCACGGGCGCCTCGCCAAGCGCGGCATCCTGGCGGTCATGCCGAGCATCGAGGAGTTCCCCTACTCGGTGCGCGTGGTCTCCGAGATCACCGAGTCTAACGGCTCCAGCTCGATGGCCAGCGTCTGCGGCACCAGTTTGGCGTTGATGGACGCGGGCGTCCCGATCAAAGCGCCGGTGGCGGGCGTCGCCATGGGTCTGATCAAGGAAGGCGACCAGTTTGCCGTCCTGACCGACATCATGGGCGACGAGGATCATCTGGGCGACATGGATTTCAAGGTTGCCGGGACCGTCGCGGGCATCAACGCACTGCAGATGGACATCAAGATCCAGGGCATCACCAAGGAGATTATGGAGACCGCGCTCGCTCAGGCCAAGGACGGACGGCTGCACATCCTTGGCGAGATGGCCAAGGTCATCACCTCGCATCGCTCCGAGATGTCCGAGCATGCCCCGCGCATCATCGAGTTCAAGATTCATCCCGAGAAGATCCGCGATGTCATCGGCAAGGGTGGCTCGGTGATTCGTTCGATCACGGAGGAAACCGGCGCCACCATCGACATCAACGACGATGGCGTAGTCAAGATCTTCTCGGTCGAGAAGTCCGCTGGCGAGGAGGCCAAGAAGCGCATCCGTCTGATCACCGCCGATGTCGAAGTGGGCAAGATCTACGAGGGCAAGGTCGCGCGTCTGATGGACTTCGGCGCCTTCGTCACCATCCTGCCCGGTCGCGACGGTCTGGTGCACATCTCGCAGATCTGCGAGGAGCGCGTGCAATCGGTCAGCGACAAGCTTAAGGAAGGCGATCAGGTGCGGGTCAAGGTCCTCGAAGTCGACAAGCAGGGTAGGATTCGCCTGAGCATGAAGGCGATCGAGCCAGGCGAATAAGCTCCGGTTCTTCGCCGCAGGGGAAAACAGGGGCCGGACGGCCCCTGTTTTGTGTCTGAGCGCATCCGTCACAAGTTAAGAAATTCTCTTTCATGTCAAGTAGAAAGCGATGGGGCCTGACGATTCTGACGCGGCGGTTTGCGCTGGCGCTTGATGATCCCCAGGTCGCTGGCTTCCGCCGCCAGAGAGTGGACCGGGTCGGTCGTCGGATCGCGCTGCATGGCAGCGACCACGAAGTACAGACTGCGGTAGACCATTTCCATCGAGATCTCGGCGAAGGGGCGCTCCAACGCCTCGGCCACGGCATCGGTCAAGTCGACCAGAACGGCGTAGAGGATCCAGGTCGCCCACCGTTGCATCTCGACCGCGTTTTGTGCGCCACCGTAAAAATAGGCGAGACCCAACAAGCGTTTGGCGATCGCAACGGCATCCTCCACCCGCCACCTTTGAGCCTCGAGCGCGGCGGCATGAGCCGTGGGCAAGTCCATGGGATCGAGCGCATTGGTCACGTCGCGGTAGATGGTGCCGCGCGCCTGGATCTCGATCAGACGCACCCGCTGACGCGTGGCGTCGTGCCCGACCCAGACCAAACGATCCTGAAGGTGGACGTGTGCACGAAGACGCGGTCGACCGCGTCCTTCAGGTTCGATTTCGCGCGCGTCAGCCAGGTGACGCTGCGGGCGCGCAAGGCGGCCCATTGGGCAACGTCGGTGTAACCGCGCTCGACGATCAGCAAAGTGCCGGTCGGGATCGCCGCGTGCAGGCGCGACCAGAAACGCATGTCCTGGCCCGCCGGGTCGGCGTCGTACCACACACCCGCCGGGGCAGGCGCGTGGTCAAATCCAGCAAGGCCATCATGCGTCCCGCCAGCGGCGCCACCGCCGCCTCGCGCAACAGGCCGATCTTGCGCAGCCGCACATCCAGCGTCGAGCCATCGGCGATCAGCACCGCCGAATAGCGCACCTGCGCCCAGGCAATGACCGGGGGGCGGGGCGTTGACGCGCCTGCCAGAAATGTCCGGTGAAAGCCATCCTGCACCGTATCATCGAGATCCTGTTCCTGACCCGCCCGCCGGATCCTCGGACGCGCCGGTCAAGCCACCGGTACGCACATCCGGGTCCGTCCGTCCGCGCGACGACGCATGTCGAGATGTGGATCGTTACCTGGAGTTGACGCGCCTGGCGCTGCTGGAAGCAATCCACAAGGGCAAAAGGATTCAGATCTGAACCGCGGATTGAATCCAATGTCACGTGATATACAATGTATGGCATTCAATCTTGCCAGACCTGAGATCGTCCCATGCCTCCCACCGTGGAAACACCGGAGTCAGTGACCCGCCCCGTCAACCTGCGGGTTCGGGAAGACATTCGCGACCTGATCGACCGGGCTGCGCAGAGCCTGGGTAAATCGCGCTCCGAATTCATGATCGACGCGGCGCGCCGGGCCGCCGAGGACGCCTTGCTCGATCAAACCCTGGTGCGGGTTGATCGGCAGACCTACGATTATTTCCTTCAGGTCTTGGATCAGCCGCCCGGTGGAGAAGGCTTCGAGCGTCTGATGCGTGCGGACATCCCTTGGAAGGTCTGACCCTTGACGCGCCCACGCTGCTGACCGAGACCCATCGTCTGGATCGTTTTGACTCAGGGGTGGCGAGTCTGGACGACTGGTTGCGGCGTCGCGCCTGGGTCAATCAGGTCAGTGGCGCCTCCCGCACCTATGTGGTCGGCATGGCCGGACAGGTCGTCGCCTATTACGGGCTCGCGGCGGGTGCGCTGGCCGTGAATGACACGCCCGGAAACCTCCGGCGCAACATGCCCGATCCGATTCCGATGGCGATTCTGGGTCGTCTCGCCGTCGACCGCACCTGGCAGGGTCACGGTCTGGGGGTCGCGTTGTTGCGAGATGCCGTCGAGCGGACCCGCTCCGCCAGCGCCATTCTGGGCATTCGCGGCCTGCTGGTGCATGCTTTGTCGGAACAGGCGAAGGCGTTTTATCAGCACTACGGCTTCGTGGCGTCGCCAACTCGTCCATTGACCTTGGTGCTGTCGTTACAGCGACCCATCACTGCCGCTCACTGAGCCGGGTAGCCGGGTACGCATCGCGTACCTGACATCTCAATCGGCACGGACGCCGATTGGTGGGACGGACGCTTGATTGAACCGCCGCGTTTCTTCCCGGAACGCGACGGTTTTTCGATGCGCCGAAGGGTACGCGGTGCGTCCCTACTTTGGCTGATCACGAAACCCATCGCGCCAATGCTCATGAGGTTGATTGTTGCGATGCTATATTTGGACGCATTCCTTTCCAGATGACGACAAGCCACCATGACCGAAAATGTCGAAAACCTTGTTTTAAAACAACTACACGCCATCAGGGCGACCTTGAACCGTCAATTTTTCATCATTCGCATGGGATTGCATGATGCCCGTCGTCTACGTTTGGACGGATTCAAATTTTTGTTGGCATCGCTTTGCGCGCCGTCTGGCGCGCGGCTATGCCGCTGATCGTGTCGGGCAGGAACGGATCCATCCGTGCAGAGCTGGATTGGCCATGCGCGGCAGGACGATACCGGAAACCGATGGACTGCGTCGCGCGCTGCTGACGCCCGTCGTCTTCCAGGCGGTTTCCGCGCAAGCATTGCCCGTGGGATGCGGTGAGCTGATGAACCGAATCCGTGATGTCGATTGGAAGACATCGCCTTCATCAAACAGCATCATGGAAAAACGCTGCGAGCAGATGGACAGTAGAGCCTGATGGCCCCTTTTCATGCGCCGCGTTTCTGCGCTCGATCCGGTTTCTGCCGCATGGACCAACCCGCGATGATCACCGCCAGCGCCACAATGGCGACGATCAAGGTCGCCAAGGCGTTGATCTGGGGCGACACCCCCATGCGCACGCTGGAATAGACCACCATCGGGAGGGTGGTGGAGCCGGGGCCGGAGACGAAGCTGGCGATCACCAGGTCATCGAGCGAGAGCGTGAAGGCCAGCAGCCAGCCGGAGAGCAGCGCCGGCGCGATCAGCGGCAGGGTGATGCGCAGATAGACCGTGAGCGGACGGGCGCCCAGGTCCATCGCCGCCTCTTCGAGCGAGGCGTCCATCCGCGCCAGCCGCGAGCGTACCACGACCGTGACATAGGCCATGCTGAAGGTGATGTGGGCGATGGCGATGGTGGTGAAACCGCGCCCGTTCGGCCAGCCGATGGTCTGCTGCATGGCGACGAAGAGCAGCAACAGCGAGAGTCCGATGATGACATCCGGCATCACCAGCGGCGCGGTCAGCAGCAGTTCAAAGCCGGTGCGTCCGCGAAAACGGCCATGGCGCGTCAGCGCATTGGCCGCCAGGGTGCCCAGGACCACGGCGACCGTGGCATTGACGGCGGCGATGCGCACGCTGAGCCAGGCCGCGTCCAGCAATTGGCGGTTGTGCAGCAGTTCGCCGTACCACTTGAAGGAGAACCCCGACCAGACGGTGACCAGCCTGGACTCGTTGAAGGAATAAAGGATCAGCAGCAGGATCGGCACATAGAGGAAGGCGTACCCGAAGATCAGCACGCCGAGCAGTGGCCAGGAGCGACGTTTCATGCCGGACCCTCCTCGATGCGTGTCTGCAGACGCTGCATCAGCACGAAGGGCACGACCAACAGGGCGAGCAGCAGGATTGCCAGCGACGCGGCCAGTGGCCAGTCCTTATTGGAGAAGAACTCCGTCCACAGCAGCTTGCCGATCATCAGACTCCCCGGACTGCCAAGTAGGTCGGGGATCACGAACTCGCCCACCACCGGGATGAAAACCAGCATGCTGCCCGCGACGATGCCAGCCATCGAGAGCGGCAGCGTGACCCGCAGGAAGGCGCGGATGGGTCGGCAGCCAAGATCCGCCGCGGCCTCCAGCAGGGTGGGATCGAGACGGGTCAGGTTGGCGTAGAGCGGCAGGATCATGAAGGGCAGATAGGAATAGACCACGCCGATATAGACCGCGCTCTGGGTGTGCAGGATGTGCAGTGGCGTGTCGATGAGACCGGTCCAGAGCAGAAAATTGTTCAGGAGCCCGTTGGTCTTGAGGATGCCGATCCAGGCATAGACCCGGATCAGAAACGAGGTCCAGAAGGGCAGGATGATCAGCATCAGCAGCAGCATCCGCCGCCGCTCCGGGGCGGTCGCAATGGCATAGGCCATCGGATAGCCCAGCAGCAGACAGAAGACCGTGCAGATAAAGGCGACCCACAGCGAATTCAGCAGAGCCGCCAGATAGATGTCATCCTCCCAGATCAGGATGAAGTTCTGCAGATTGACCTGAATCTGGAGCATGCCGTCCCCGACCCATTCCCACAGCGCGGTGTAGGGCGGCTGGGCGAGAGCGGGCTCGGCGATGGTGATCCGCAGCACGATCGCGAAGGGCAGCAGAAAGAACAGCCCCAGCCACAGATAGGGAATGCCGATGTTGACCAGGCGGCTCAGACGGTGCGAAGGGGGCGGCGGTACGGTCATGGAGTTGCGTTGACCTCGAACGAGAAGAAACGCATCGCGCATTCCAGTTTTGGATATACAATGAAAATATGTCTATCAAGATGTCTTTGGAGATGCGGCATGCAAGTCTCGAAGTGGGGTAACAGTCTGGCGATTCGTCTGCCCGCTGGCATCGTGGAGGCGCTTGGTCTCAAGGAAGGCGATGACATCGAGATCGACATTGCGGGGGCTCGGATCTTCGAAATCAAAAAACGTCCCGAGGTCAGCGAACTGCTGGCCCGGTTACGCCACTATCGCGGGCGCCTTCCCGCGGACTTCAAATTCGACCGGCTCGAAGCGAATGCACGCGACTGCGAATAACGTGTTTTTCGACACGAATGTGCTCCTTTATCTGCTTTCGGCGGATGACGAGAAGGCGGACCGGGCAGAATCTCTGCTGGCCAGCGGCGGTATGATCAGTGTACAGGTGCTCAATGAATTCGCCTCGGTGGCATCGCGCAAACTGGGCCTGTCTTATCTGGAAATTCGCGATGTACTTGAGCCTATTCGCACGATCTGCGCAATCGAGCCACTCGGCTTGGAAACCCATGACAGCGGACTCCGAATCGCCGAACGCTATGGATTTTCGATCTATGATTCGTTGATCGTCGCGGCCGCGCTCATCGCAGGTTGTGGAACACTCTATTCGGAAGATCTCCAGGACGGCCAAACCATCGACGGCCGTCTGGTCGTCCGCAACCCTTTCGCGATGCGATAAACCGTTCGCCATCACTCCGTCAACACCACGCCGCTGGTCGGCGACCATTCGAACACGACTTCCTGCTCCCAGGTCAGCGCCTGCTCGGTGCGCGGCTGGATGTTGGTCAGGGTCATTTCGACGAGTTGCCCGTCGCCGACCCGGATCCGATAGATGGACACGTCGCCCAGATAGGCGATGTCTTCCACCATGCCCTTGAGCTGATTGACGCCATCCTCGCGGAATTCCTCGCACAGACGCATCTTTTCGGGGCGCACCGCGACCGTGACCGGGGTGCCGATGGGATGCGGCAGAAAACTGCGCATGTGGATGGGGCGGCCAAGGCGGGTATCGACCACGACCCGGTCGCCGTCGCTCGACACGACCTTGCCCTCAAACAGGTTCACCGAGCCGATGAACTCGGCGACGAAACGACAGCTCGGGAATTCGTAGATCGCGGTCGGGGTGTCCAGTTGCATGATCTGACCGGCGTCCATGATCGCGATCCGGGTGGACATGGTCATGGCCTCTTCCTGATCGTGGGTGACGGTCACGAAGGTGATGCCGAGGCGTTCCTGAAGGTTGACCAGCTCGAACTGGGTGTTCTCGCGCAGCCGCTTGTCGAGCGCGCCGAGCGGCTCGTCGAGCAGCAAGAGCTTGGGATGCTTGGCGAGGCTGCGCGCCAGCGCCACGCGCTGACGCTGACCGCCGGAGAGTTGCTCCGGGCGGCGCTTGCGCAGCTCGGCGATTTTAAGCAGATCCAGCATCTCGCCGACCCGCTCGGCGCGTTCCCCGCGCGGCAGGCGATCCTGTTTGAGTCCGAACTCCACGTTCTGCTCCACGCTCATGTGCGGGAAGAGCGCGTAGGACTGGAACATCATGTTGACGGGGCGGGAATAGGGCGGGACGTTCGTCACATCGACACCGTCGATGAAGATCCGCCCGGCGCTGGGATAGTCCAGCCCCGCCAGCAGCCGGAGCAGGGTCGACTTGCCGCAGCCGGAACTGCCCAGCAGCGAAAAGAACTCGCCCTGGAAGATCTCCAGGCTCAGGTCATCGACCGCGTAGACATCGCCGAACTTTTTGGTGACCCGTTCGATGCGCACATAGGGCGCGGCCTTGGGATCCTGCCAGGGTTCGAGTCGGGGCGCGGAGAGACGGCGTTCGGCGACGGTGGCCATGCGGTCAGGTTCCTGGAGTTAACGGTTGGTCTTGAGCCGGGTCCAGAGCCGGTTCAGGTTGCGGATCTCGGCGTCGCCGCGCTCGGCGGGCACGAAGAGCCGCTGCTTGACCTCGGCGGGCGGATAGATCCCCGGATTGCCGCGCAGGTCGCCATCGACCAGCGGAGTCGCCGCCAGATTCGGGTTGGCGTAGAAGATGTAGTCGGACGCCGCCGCGATCACCTTGGGATCGAGCAGATAGGCGATGAAGGCATGGGCCGCCGCCGGATTAGGCGCATCCTTCGGGATTGCCATGACATCGGTCCAGAGCGCCGCGCCCTCGCGGGGAATCCGATAGCCGATCTCGACACCCTTGCCCGCCTCCTCGGTGCGCTCCCGAGCTTGCAGGACATCCCCCGAGTAACCGTGAGCGACGCAGAGATCGCCATTGGCCAGGTCGCTGATGTATTGCGAGGAATGGAAATAGCGGATGTGCGGATGCACGGCCTTGATCAGATCCGCGGCGGCGTCCAGGTCGGCCTTGTCGAGGCTGTTCGGATCCTTGCCCAGATAGACGAGCGCGGCCGAGAAGACTTCGGTAGGATCGTCGAGCAGGCTGATGCCGCAGCCGGCCAGTTTAGCGGCCTTTGCGGGATCGAAAATCAGACCCCAGGTATCCAGTTCCGCGTCCTCGCCCAGGGCGGCCTTCACCTTCTCCAGATTCAGCCCGAGCCCCGACGTGCCCCACATATAGGGCACCAGATGGGCGTTGTCCGGGTCGATCGCGGCCAGGCTCGCCATGATTTCCGGGTCAAGCTGATCCAGACCGGGCAGCTTGGACTTGTCGAGCGGCAGATAAAGCCCCGCCTTGATGTGACGGGCCGCGAAGGGTCGCGCGGTCGGGAAGATCAGGTCATACCCGCTGCTGCCGGCGAAGAGCTTGGCCTCCAGCACATCGTTGGCGTCGTAGACATCCAGCACCGGCCGGATCCCGGTCCTTTCCTGGAAGCCGGACAGGGTGTCCTCGGCAAAATAATCGCTCCAGTTGTACAGATGGACCTGTTCCTCGGCGTGGCCGGCGGAGATGGCCGACAGCAGGCAGAGCGGAATGAGCCGGCGAACGCTTGTAAGAACCCTGTGCATTTGGTTTGCCCTCAAGTGGAACCTCGAACGGATCGGCTGGCGACCTGGATCGCAAGGGGTGTAATCCTACTGCATTCCAGGTGACGCGCGCATGACGACTTCATGATGCCCATCCCGACCGACAATCCCGGAAGGCGACCGGAGGCGGTTCACGGGGCGCGCGCCGGATCGGAAAGACTGAACCGCCTGACCGCTTGGCGCTAAACTAACCCGCAACAATCAATCCCTGTCCCACGGCCGCTCGGATGCCCCGCGCACCGATCCAACCCCATTCGGATTCGACCTATGATTTCGCTCCTGGACTATGGCGCGGGCAATGTTCGCAGTCTGCGCAACGCCATTCATGCACTGGGTTTCTCGCTCACCGAGATCGCGCGCCCCGAGGATATCCTTCAGGCCGAGCGGCTGATCTTCCCCGGTGTCGGCGCCTTTGGCGCGGCGATGGAGCGGCTGCATCGGCTCGGCTATGTCGAGCCATTAAAGGCATACCTGGCCGCCGGTCGGCCCTTTCTCGGCATCTGCATCGGCTTGCAGGCGCTCTTCGAGGGCAGCGACGAATCGCCCGGCGTGGCGGGGCTGGGGCTGATCCCCGGCCGGATCCGCCGCTTCGACGCCAGCGATCTCTCGGTCCCGCACATGGGTTGGAACGACGCGCGGCTGGAGCGCGAGTCGCCCCTGTTCGCCGACTATGCCGGCGAAAAGTTCTATTTCGTGCATTCCTATCGCGCCGAGCCGACTCCCGAGAATGCCGACTGGCGGCTGGCGACCACCGATTACGGCCACCCCTTCCTGAGCGCGGTGCAACGCGGTCGCGTCGCCGCCGTCCAATTTCATCCCGAAAAGAGTGGCGCGGCCGGACTGCGGCTGCTCCAGCATTTTCTCGTCGCCGACACGGTCGGCGCACCGGTTGCCGGCTGGTCGCCGTGCCCGGCCGACGCCCCGACCCATTTCGCCAAGCGCGTCATCGCCTGTCTGGATGTGCGCGCCAACGATGCCGGCGATCTGGTCGTGACCAAGGGCGATCAATACGACGTGCGCGAGTCCGGCGAGGTCCGCAATCTCGGCAAGCCGGTCGAACTGGCCCAGCGCTATTACGAGGAAGGCGCCGACGAGATCACCTTTCTCAACATCACCGCCTTTCGCGATTTTCCGCTCGCCGACCAGCCCATGCTGGAGGTACTGCGGCGCACCTCCGAACGGGTGTTCGTGCCGCTGACCATCGGCGGCGGCATCCGCGCCTTCACCGACGCCAGCGGCAAGCCGTATTCGGCCCTGGACGTGGCCGACGAGTATTTCCGCTCCGGGGCCGACAAGATTTCCATTGGCTCGGACGCCGTCGCGACCGTCGAGCGCTATCTGGAACGCGGTTGCGGGGACGGGACCAGCGCTATCGAGGAGATCGCCCGCGTCTACGGCAATCAGGCCGTGGTGATCTCGATCGATCCGCGTCGCGTCTATGTCCGTTCGCCGGAGGAAACGCGCCACCAGACGGTCGAGACGGCGACGCCCGGACCTAATGGCGAACGCTATTGCTGGTTTCAATGCACGGTCAAGGGCGGGCGCGAGGGTCGCGATGTCGACGCCGTCGAACTGGCCCGCATCTGCGAAGCGCTGGGCGCCGGCGAGATCCTGCTGAACTCCATCGACCGCGACGGCAGCGGGGCCGGTTTTGATCTAGAGCTGATCGGGGCGGTCAGCGCGGCCGTGAGCATTCCGGTGATCGCCTCCAGTGGCGCTGGCTGCGTGGAGCATTTCGCAGAGGTGTTCGCCGCAACCGGCGTCGAGGCCGCCTTAGCCGCCGGCATCTTCCACCGGCGCGAGGTGCCGATTCAGGCCGTCAAATCCTATCTGCGCGAGCAGGGGATCGAGACGCGGGTTTAGCGGCTTTTTTCCAGGAACGGGGGCCTATGTCGAGACGCGTCGTCACGGTGGGATCGCTCGCGCTGCTGTTCGCCCTGTCCGGCTGCGCGCTCGATCGCCGGGACGCTCCCGCGCCGGCTCCGGCGCCCGCGGGGATCGCTCGCGAGGAACTGCTGTCGACCCTCGCGGCCTGTCATCTGCTGCGGGTCGGGCAGACGAACGACGTGGCCGTGTCCGATGCGGTCGTGATCGCCGCCGCGGATCGCTACGGCGTGGCGGTGGATGCCATTGTCGCGCGCTCCAATCGGTTGATTCAGGAGTACCGGTCGCTGGGTCCGGCGCTGGTTGTGCTCGCCGTCAACGCCTGCCAGTGGCTTGCCGACGACATCGGGATGGCCTCCGCGCTGGTGCGCTTCGAGCCGGATGGCCGTCTGCGCACGGTCTGGCTGCGCATCGATGACGTCGAGATGACCGAGGGTTTCGCGGAACGTGTCATGGCCGAGTTGCGCCAGCGCCGGGCGATCGGTCTGGTCATCAATAGTCCGGGCGGCTCGGTGCATGAGGCGCGCAAGCTGGGGCGCTGGCTGCGGGCGAACGGTCTGCGCACGGCGGTCGACCGGGTCTGCACCTCCGCCTGCGTCGATGTGCTGGCGGGCGGCGTCGAGCGTTTTATCACGCGCGACGCCCGGCTCGGGGTGCACCAGAGCAAGGTTCCGCATCTCTATAGCAGTCACGAGGGCGGGCAGCTCTATGTGGCCGATTCGGCCCGCTACCTGCGCGAAATGGGGGTCGCCGCCGAGATGGCGATCGCCGCCGCCTCGGTGCCGAACGACAAAATTCTGCTGATTCCCTTGTCCGACGCGCTCGCGACCGGCCTCGTGACCGGTGTGGTCGACGGTTTTCAGTGAGCATCAAGATCGGAAAAGATCGCACCCTGGATCTGTTGTTCTATGCTTAATTTAATAGCAATGACCCTTAGAAAGGGATGTCGTCGTCGAAATCGCCGCCGCCATGACCTCCTGACGGTGGCGCGCTACCCGACAGAGCGGGAGCGGCCGTTTGCGGCCGCTCGCCGCCACGCGACTGAGGCGCGGGCTCGTCATCGAACGGCACCGAAGTCCCGCTGCCCTGTCGGCTGTCCAACATCTGCATGGTGCCGTTGATGTCGACCACGATCTCGGTCGAATAGTGGTCCTGACCGTCTTTCTGCCACTTGCGGGTGCGCAGCTTGCCCTCGACATAAATCTTCGAGCCCTTGTGCAGGTACTGCTTGACAATCTCCGCGATCTTGCCGAAGAAGACCACGTTGTGCCACTCGGTACGCTCCTGCTTTTCGCCGGTATTGCGATCCTTCCAGGACTCGCTGGTCGCGATGCGGATATTGGCCACGGCATCGCCGCTCGGCATGTAACGCACATCGGGGTCGGCCCCGAGATTCCCAATCAAAATTACCTTGTTCACGCCTGCCATGTCTGTCTCCCGCCCACGCCGTGCGCAAGCGTTGATTATCTCGCTAAAAAGGTGGAAATCCGTGCCCGAATCGCGCGTCAGGCACCGACCGAAAACGTCTGCAATCTTGCCCAATCGAGCGTGCGCCTGTCCACTTTGAGATAGGCGACGCCCTCGTCGATCGCGATCACCGCCTCCCGAACGCCGGGCACCTCCAGCAGACGCCGCTCCAGAGCCAGGATATCGCCCGCCGTCGGCAGTTCCAGCGCGAGCACATGACGGGTCAGATTCTCCGGCATCGCCATGGTTGCCAGCAGCGCGATCCAGAACAGCGAGATCAGCGCCCCGAGCAGATAGACGGCATCGGCGCCGAAACTCCCGTGCGCCCAGCCGCCCAGCAGACCGCCGAGAAAGGCGCCGAGAAACTGCGCGCTGGAAAAAACCCCCATCGCCGTTCCCCGCGCGCCGGCGCGCGCCACCTTCGAGACCAGCGAGGGCAGGATCGCCTCCATGAGATTGAAGACGGCGAACACCAGGATCAACAACCCGGCCAATGCCCAGAGCGATTGATGGAAGGCATAAAATCCCAGCAGCGACAGCCCCAGAACCATCACCGCGCCCAGCAGCACCGGGCGGATCTGGCCGAACCGCTCCGCGAGCACGATGAAGGGCACCATGGCGAGGATCGCGAGCAGCACCGCTGGCAGGTAGAGCATCCAGTGATCCAGCGGGTTCAGTCCAGCCCCCTCGATCGAGAGCGGCAGCACCACGAAGAGGCTGATCATGGTCAGGTGCAGCAGAAAGATGGCGGCATCGAGCCGCAGCAGGGTCGGATTGGCGAGCACGCCCGAGAGCTGATCCAGCACCGTTTGGGCGTCGCGATGGACCATCGAGCGTTCCGGATCCGGCACCACGCGGGCCAGCACCAGCATGCCGCCCGCGGCCAGCAACGCCGTCAGCCAGAAGACGCCGGCGATCCCGAACCAGCGCGCCAGCGGCGGCCCGATCACCAGTGCCGCGGCGAAAGAAAAGGCGACGCTGATACCGATGATCGCCATGCCCCGGGTGCGCACCTCGTCGCGGGTCAGGTCGGCGGTCAGCGCGGTGGTGACCGCGGCGATGGCACCGGCGCCCTGGATCGCGCGACCCAGGATGACCCAGACGATGTGGTCGGCCAGCGCGGCGACGACGCTCCCCAGCAGGAAGATCACCAGACCGCCATAAATCACCGGTTTGCGTCCAATACGATCCGACAGCAGACCGAGCGGAATCTGAAACACCGCCTGCGTCAGGCCGTAGGCGCCGATCGCCAGACCGACCAGCAGCGGCGTCGCGCCGGGCAGGTCATGCGCATAGAGGGCGAACACCGGCAACAGCATGAACAGACCCAGCATGCGGGTCGAAAAGATGGCGGCCAGACCGATGGTCGCGCGCCGCTCGGTCGCGGAGAACGGAACCTTCGGGGGGGTGAAGTTCGGTCGATCTGCTGGGGTCACGGTCGACAGCCTTTGCGTCCGGGGGGCGAAGCTCCGCATAATAACGTGAATCGCGATCTTCCTGTGCTGTTGAGGATTGACAGCTCATCACCTATCGCATTCTTGGAAACTGTCACGCTCGGGCAATGTTGGACGGTGCTGTCGAATCTGGACCAGACCGATGTGGATGATCGGATGGCACGGGTTGATGGTGGCATTGCGGGTTGGCGATCAGGCGTGACCGCTGGCATGGCGAGCCGGGGAAGGGGCCGCCAAGATTGGGTTTGCGGGCTATAGCCGTCCGTGTTGGGGCCGCTCCTGGTATGGCTCCCCGCCGGCGCGCGTGCGGCTGTCGGCTGACCGGTTCTCTCCCTAGGCGGCGCGGTGTGAGTGGCTCTAAATTCAGGCGGAAGGCGGATCGGTGATGCCCTGACCCGTTCGCGATCAACCGTGGCAAAGCCAGAATTGATTCTCCTGTCCGCGATCTTCGGGGAGTTTGAACTCGACCATGCAACCATTCAACACAGGTTAACGAGATGGTCAACGAATCACCGCCGACAGCCGTCGAGATTCCGCAGCGGCGATCCGTGGCCTGGCCGCCATTCGCGCAAACGCTCGCCGATGTCCTTGGCGCGCTTGAAGAAGATCAATTCCTCGTCATCGCCGTAAAGCAGAGCAACCGGTTCGTCCAGTTTGCCGCCCAAGGGGCCTTTTGGCTGCGCGCCGAGACCAAGAGTAACCACTATCTGGCGCGATCGGAACAACTCGATGCGCGGCAAATCGATGCCTTGGGCGCGGCCGGCTGGCACGCTCCGACCGGTGGGCCTGGGGAGTCGACACCTGAGCGGGATCCGGATGGTTCGCCCAATTTCTACCGCGAGTTTCCGGTCCCCGTGCGTTTCGAGGAAATCGCGGAAGGGGGGTGTCCAGCTCAGTGCGGTGGATACCAGATATTGTGATCTTGGCACTCGAAGCGTCCTTTGGATGGTGTGTCGAGATCCAACTCATCGGCGCTACCGCACTCAGATGGATACCCCCCTCGCGGAATTGGCCGTTCACACGCTGACCGAGATCCTGCGCGTCCCGCATCCAGGGTTCCTGGAGTACGAGGCATTCGACGCCGAGGCAGGGGGCATTTTATTGCCATCGCTGGGACTCAAGCGCGCCAAGCGCACACCACCAACAGAGGAAGTGGTGCCATTGCCGCAGCAACTGCTCGCGACGCTTCGGGAGGCGATGGACATCCCCGAACTCGAATTCGATCAGGATGGGGACATCGGAGTCCGCTTCGGGAGCGTCGCCGTCTTCGTCTCCTTGATCGGCGCCCCGCCGTCCGTGCGCATCAGCGCCCGAGTCCTTGCGGATGTCGAGACAACGCCGGAACTCGCTTCCCGGCTGAACGACTTGAATGCGGACACCTGGTTCTTGCATTTCTTCCTGCACGACGGTGCGGTCTACGCTGCGGCGGACCTGCCTGCTGTACCCTTCATCGGCGAGCATGTGGCCAGTGTCTTTGTCTATTTCTGCCAGGTCGCGGACGGCATCGACAGCCTGCTCCAGGCGGAATTTGGGGGTCGCACCGCATTTCTGGAATCGAGTCCAAGCGCGCTCAAACATTGACCGTCGCTGACCATCTGGCGGAGTGACCCAGCCATGCACTACGACATCATTGGTGACATCCACGGTCACGCGGACGCACTCACGGCGCTGCTGTCCGACCTCGGTTACCGCGAGCGCGGCGGTGCCTGGCGCCAACCGAATCGCCAGGTGCTGTTCGTTGGCGACTTCGTCGACCGCGGCCCCCGGCAGATCGAGACCCTCGCCATGGTCCGCGCCATGGTCGATGCCGGCAGCGCCCAAGCGGTCCTGGGCAACCACGAACTCAACGCCATCGCCTGGTTCCTGCCCGATCCGGCCCAGCCGGGCGACTATCTGCGGTCCCACCACTCGCCGAAATACGGAGAGACGAACCGCCGTCAACACCAAGCGTTCCTGAAAGCGGTCAATGGCACGCCCCGCCATGCGGAGATCATCGATTGGTTTTTGACCCTACCGCTGTGGTTGGAGCTGCCCGAGTTGCGTGTGGTCCATGCCTGTTGGCACCCGCGCTACATGGACTATCTGGCGCCTCATCTCAGCGCGGACCGGTGCCTGAATGCTGAACTCATGGTTTCCGCCAGTCGGGAACCCGAGGACGCGGCCGAGAAGGATACCCCGGAGCCAACCCTCTTCAAGGCCGTCGAGGCCCTGGTGAAAGGGATCGAGATTCCGCTCCCGCCGCCACACAGCTTCCAGGACAAGGATGGTCACACGCGCCGCCGGGTGCGGGTGCGCTGGTGGGATCACGCGGCCGTGACCTACCGCCAGGCCGCCCTGCTCTCGGAGGCGGAGCGGGAAGGGTTGCCGGACCGACCGATCCCGGCGCATGCGCGCCTCGGTCACGACGGCGAAAAGCCGCTCTTCGTCGGCCATTACTGGTTCACCGGCCGGCCGCAACCGCTATCGGAGATGGTCGCCTGCGTCGATTACAGCGTCGCCAAGGAGGGCAAGTTGGTGGCCTACCGTTGGGATGGCGAGCGAGTGCTCGATGCCGCAAAGTTCCATTGGCTCGGCGTGTGACCGCGACGAGCCGCCTTCATGCCTCGGCCAGGAGACACCAGAATGAACGAAGGATCTGTCATGCAAGCGGCACTCGACGAGTACCTCGGCCGTCTCAAGGCAAAGTTTCCGACCTTTGTCCGTTTCGGAGAAGGCAGCGAGGCCCTTGATGCCGATGAACGGGGTTATAAGCTCGAACTGGTGACGGCCTTTCAGCAAGAGATTCGCCCCAGGCTCCAACCGCTACCCAAGGACGAAGCCAGCCTGACGCAAATTGGTGCGGATCTCATCGCACTGTTTACACGCAAATTGAGCCACGGCGCGCCGCAAAATTTGGTCGGCTGGCGCTATGTTGGTCCGATCCAGAAGCTCACCGCGAGTGATCGGGGCAGATTCGCCATCAGAGTCGTGGACTTGCTTAACGGTGAGGAATCGATCGCGGAACGAGTCGATCGCTTCGTGCCGACGCTGCGGGCGTTGCTCGCGGACAGCGCCCCGGACTCGGGATGGTCGGCGATGTCACGCAGCGTCACCAGTTTCCTGCTCATGCTCTCGGACCCCGGTCAGCACGTCATTATCAAGACGCAAGAGTTCAACCGCGCACTCAAGGCTTACGGCCGTGCGGCACTGCCCAACCGCGCTCTGACCGGCGAAGATTATCTCAACGTCCAGTCTTTTCTGTTCGCGCTGCGCGACCGCATGACCGACGCCGGACTGATGCCACGCGATCTGATCGATGTGCAGACGCTGATTTGGGTCGGAGACGCGCACTACAGTCAAGACGCCCTGAACAGGCAACATTGGCTTCTGCGACGACAAGACCCAGACCTTCGTCAGCGAAGGCCGCTGGGAGGGGTGGTGCCTTGCAAAAATGTGATAATGAGCGATACTGACCCCATGGCTCAAGCACCGGCGGGGACAAGGCGATGGCGGCACAGTTGATCAGCAACAACGGCCAGGAGGTGACGATCCAAGTCACCGTGGATCTGAGCG
>NZ_CAIPNF010000393.1 GCF_903866365.1 uncultured Thiocystis sp. | reverse complement strand
CCGCGTAGGCCTGGAGCAGAGCGCTCAGGTCCAGGCGCTTCCACCACCTCGACCACGTCGCACGCCAGATGCCCCTCGGGCAACCAGGCTTGCAGCGACACGGGCAACTCCAAGAGGACGTCGCGATCGATCGGGCGGAAGATGGGCATCGTCAGTCGTCCTGTCAAGGTCATCTCGTCAGTCTATCAAGTCGGCAGCCCCAAAGTCCGACAGGCTGCTAGAGTATAGTGCGCGAGACCTTAAAGACGCACCCGCCAGGTCGGGCGATTGTCGCGGTCAATTAACCCCTGCCCGAGCAGCCAGTCGCGCGCGTCGGCGGCATCCTGCTCGAACCAGGCCAGCGCCGATCCCAGCCGGAAGCTGTACCCCCAGGCGTCCATGTCCGCGCACAGTCGCGCGCGCCCGACGTCGGGGATGGCGTCGGCCAGCAGCAGTTGCAGATAGCAGACCGCGTTCTCCTCGGCATCGTCGCCCCCCGCGTCCGTCTGCAGCGCGTCGCGGCGGCCTTGATCCATGCAGATCCAGTGACAGGCTTCATGCAGGATCGAATGCAGCGGAGTCGCGGGGAGCGCATACAGAAGATCGCCGACCAGCCCGGCCTCGGGATCGCCCCAGTAGGAGCCGGGGATGGGGTTCCCGGCGGCGAGCAGTCGATAGGTTAGCCCAAAACGCCCCAAAAGTTCGACGATCGCGCCTTCCTCGGCGAGAATGTACATGCAACCTCTCCTCACTGATCCGACATCCGCCACCATGCCTACCGACCCGCTCTCTCAACTGCTGGATACTCTGGATTTTTCCTGGCGGCGCATGCCGGCGACGCGGCACACGATCACCAACATCCAGTGGCGCGCGGACGCCTGCGATGCCGGCTCGATCCTCTTTTTCCAACGCTTCGACGATGGACGCAGCGACGACGAACTCTATCGCCGCTATCTGGCCGATGGCGCCTTTTCGGTGCTGGTCGTCAACCGCCCGTTAGATTGCTTCGAACACCTAGCGGACACCGCCATCTATGTGACCCGACCCGACGACTGGCCCCGCGTGGTCGGGCAGTTCTGCGACCTCTGTTATCCGCTGGAGACGCACCGCCTGCGGTTCATCGGGGTCACCGGAACCAACGGCAAGACCACCACCGTCAAATATCTGGAGTCGATCCTCGTGGCCCACGGCCAGCGCGTGCTCTCCATCGGAACCCTGGGGCTCTTTCGCAACGGCGAGCGGCTGGCGGAGACCGGATTCACCTCGCCGCCCCAGATCGAACTGCGTCGCCTGCTGCACGCCCAACAAGATCGCTGCGATGTCGTGGTCATGGAGATCAGCAGTCACGCACTGGATCAGGGACGCGCCGACGGCATCCCGCTTCAGAACGCCGGCTGGACCAATTTCACCCAGGATCATCTGGATTATCACCATGACGAGTCGTCCTATTTTCGCGCCAAGGCGCGCATTCTCGACCTGATCCAGGACGACGGGCAACTCTATTGCAGCAGTCCGGCCGTGGCCCGCCAGCTTCGGGAAGCGGGGCTGTCGCGCGTGCCGGTCGCGGTACTGGCGCCAGCGACCCTGGAGGCGGACGCCATCGCGGCCAAGCCGTTTCTCGCGCTCGAACACAACCGCCGAAACTACGCGCTCGCCACCGCCCTGGCGGATGGCGTGCTCGGCCCCGGCGCGCGCGCCGACTGGCGACATCTGAGCCCCGTGGACGGGCGCTTCGACTGCCGGACCATCGGCAACCGGACCATCGTCGTCGACTTCGCCCATACCCCGGATGCGCTGGAGACCATCCTGACCGCCATCCGCGACGGCTTCCCGCAGGCTCGCATCCTGACCCTGTTCGGCTGCGGCGGCGACCGCGATCACGGTAAACGCCCGCTGATGGGCGCCGCCGTCGCGCGCCACTCCGACCACTGCATCGTGACCTCGGACAACCCGCGCACCGAGGCCCCCGAACGCATCATCGCGGACATTCTGACCGGCATGCCGACGGACGGTGTAGAGGTCATCGTCGAGCGACCGCAAGCGGTCGCGCATCTGTTCGACTGGCTCGCCGAGCGCCCGACGGACGACGTCTGGGTGGCGCTGATCGCCGGCAAGGGACATGAACGCTATCTCGACCGTAACGGACACAAGGAGTATTACAGCGACCAGGACGAGGTAGAGCGCAATCTGCAGCGCCTCGGTTGGGCTGGATAAGTGACCGGTTCAATGCCGGGAAATCCGCTCCAGCGTCGCGTCCAAGGCCAGCAGATGCTGCTGTTTGAGCCTGTTCCGGGCGGCTTTCATTGCAACCAAGACGGACTGCCAGCGATCAAGTTCCAGACTGTCCACTTTCGGGCGATTCGTACCCGTTATGTTTGCCAAGCGCAACGATTTGGCCATGATTCATTTGGCTTGTGCGCTCATTGTATTCCGGAAACTCCACCCCGCTGGAGATTAAGCAAATTCTGAATCGGATCTCCTCTTAATGGCTGTGTGTCCGGATAGTGGGATCTCCGATTGAGCGATGGCCGCCGGACCCATGCTTGATAGCGGCAGACGTAGACTCAAATCGGTAGTGAGCGCGGGTAAGGATCTGGCCTTGTTGACACCAATCAGTTTTATGTAGAACAATTTGTGCTGCTCCTGACCCTAACGCCTTGCGATGCAAGGGTGCACAGAATCCTTGATCTGCATCGTCGCCTCTGGATAAATTGATTGGCGGCGCGGGATGGACGGTGCAATTTATCCTCGAGAGTAAAGGAAATCGGTATGAGCCATCGTTCGAGACATTGGACACGAAAGCACATTGTTTTGGGACTCGCCCTATTGCTGGGGGCATCGACCGGGCTGGCGGCAGTGACGCCATACAGGCCGGCGGTCGAATCGTCTGGGCCGCTCCCGTTCGCGGATCTGGCGGTTCCACCGTCGGCAATCGCTCCGGACACGGCGGCGAAAGTTTCCTCACGGCCCAACGTTGAGCGGCTGGGTCGTCTCGGGCTACGCTTCGAGCCGAATCAGGGACAGACCCACGAGTCGGTCCGCTTCCTCGCACGCGGAGCTGGCTACACCCTCTTCGTCACGGACAACGAGCTGGTCAGCGTGCTGCCCGGTGCCACTGACGCATCGTCGAATCCCGCTTCCGTATCGTCCTCGCCCAAACAGGCGACCGCACAGACCGCTAAAAACGCCGACCCTGGCGCGGGGGTCGTGCGTATCGGTTTCGTCGGGGCTAACGCTAAGCCGCGCTTTACTGGCCTGGAGCAACAACCGGGGATCAGCAACTACTTCATCGGCAAGGATCCCAAGCAGTGGCAGACCAAGATCCCCAGTTACGCCCAAGTACGTGCCGAGGGACTCTACGAGGGTATCGACCTGGTGCTCTACGAGCAGCAGCGAGATGGGCGAGGTGCCGGCCGGCTGGAGTATGACTTCGTGCTCGCGCCGGGGGCCGATCCGGCCAGCATTCGGCTCAGTCTGAAAGGTGCCGAGAAGGTTCACGCGGATGATGAGGGGAATCTACGGCTGACCCTGAAGGGTGGTCGCGAAATCGTGCAACATGCGCCGAAGGTCCATCAGCTCGTCGACGGGCGTGAGCAGCTCGTTGAGGCTCGTTATGTCTTGCTGAAATCGGCGGGCGATGGAATGCGGGTGGCGGTGGCCGAGTCGAAAGAGTCGGCGGCACCGGAGATGCTGGTTGGGTTTCTAGTCGCCGCCTATGACCGCAACGAAGCATTGATTATCGATCCGGTGTTGGAATATGCGACTTATCTTGGAGGGAGTGGCGACGATAATAACGACACAGGAGGCGATATTGCCGTCGATGAAAATGGCTATGTCTATGTAGCCGCAAACACATGTTCCACGAATTTCCCAACAATCAACGCCCTCGACCCGGATCATAATGGCCCTCTAGATGCTGAGGAAGATGTGCAGTATGAATGCGTCGATGCCGCTATCACCAAACTCACACCTGATGGATCCGCATTGGTCTATTCGAGCTATCTTGGCGGCAATAACTTTGATTTTGCTTACAATATCACTGTCGATAGCGCTGGCAGCCTCTATTTGGCCGGCCAAACGGCTTCACCGGACTTTCCGACCGTCAATGCGATCGATGCCAGTCTCAACGGGTTCTCGGACGCTTTCGTCGCCAAGTTGGCTCCCGACGGCTCAGGGTTGATGTATGCGACCTATCTTGGTGGCGGTGGTGTTGGAGGAGGGACTCTTGGGTTCGGGCTCGACCTAGCATCAGACATCGCTATTGATCGCAGCGGTTCAGCGTATGTTGTCGGCGACACGAACTCATACGACTTTCCGACCGTTAACGCCCTCTATCCTAACCGCGATGATTCATTGTTCAACTCCTCCGATGCCTTCGTTGCGAAGCTTGCGGTCGATGGCTCGACGTTAATCTACTCGACCTATCTTGGCGGAAGTAGTGGGGAGCTGGGCACGAACATCGCTGTTGATCGCGAGGGAAACGCTTATGTGGCAGGGGGAACCTGGTCGACAGATTTTCCTATCGTCAATGCGCTTTATCCAAGCCACAGCGGAAAAAGCTACTACACAGAAAACAATATTTTCCTCTCCAACTACGATATCTTCGTCGCGAAAATCACGCCGGATGGTTCATCGCTCGCTTATTCAACATACTTGGGGGGAAGCAACGAAGATCTGGGCCTTGATCATCGTTCCGGCCACCCCCTACGCGGCAATGGGTAGAAGATAAGCTGGTTTTGGAGGCGGCGGTCGTCGGCGTGCCGGGGATGGCGGCATCGGCATCCGCTCCAACAGTTGCTCGAACAGGGGCGCCGGCGGGCGCCCGAAGAACCGTTCCGCCGCTGTGGTGCCATCGGG
>NZ_CAIPNF010000392.1 GCF_903866365.1 uncultured Thiocystis sp. | reverse complement strand
GCTGGATGGGTTCGCGGTGCGCCAGGGCCTGATCCGTCAGTTCGTGGCGATGCCGCTGGGCGCGGGCTATACGGCCGAGGAGCAACTGACCGGGACCGGCGAGCATGGCGGCCTTCAGATCGTTGTCTACCCGATGAAGGCGGCGGTTTACGAGGCGCTGCGTGCCGAGCGTGCGGCTGCGTTCGATGGGGATCTCATGATGTGCGAAGAGTCCCCCTGTCCCCCGTGCTCCCAGGAAATGGGCCTCGCGCCGGGCGGACTGATGCGACAGGAGATCTATGACGATGACTATGGCGAGGAGGCGTGGGATCAATCCGCAGGATCCAAGTGCTTTATCCATCTGCTGAACAGTCTTGGCTATCTGGCGGTGACCCAGCACCGGCCACCCCATCCGCCACCGAGCGCCCAGGATTACGCGCGCGCCGGTCTGCCTTGGTTTGAGTATGCCGATGCGGAACGGACGGCGCTCGACGGGGCGGTGAAGCTCGCCAGGCTGGACAGTGTGGCGGCCATGTCGATCAAGCAAGGGGCTGGGATCCTGGCGGAGAACGCGCCGCTCGGTGCGCTGCGAGTCGCGGCGGTTGGTCCGGCGGCGGCGGTGCGTGAGGGCGATTTTTGAACGCGAGGGTATGCGACCGGGCACGGTGGCGGCGGTCGGCCAACCGCACGCCGGCTTGACGGGGCGACTCAGACCGCCGGAGACGCGCGATGACACGTTGGATCATGCTGATCGTCGCGTCGCTGCTGGCGCTGCCGGTCGGGGCGCGTTCGTCGGACGACGAACCGAAAGACCGCGACCAAGGCCGCGACCAAGACCGCGACCAAGACCGCCGCGACAAGATCATCCGTCCCTTGATTCCTGGAACGTCCGCGCCGGATTACGGTGCTCCAGCGGTCATCCTCAAGGACGGGAAAGTCTACGATCTGATTCCGGGGACGCATGTACCGAATTATGGATCGGGTCGCTACATCATCCAGGAGCGATGACCGGATCACCCCGCGCGTCAATTCAGCCGCGATGGGTGGCGGTCGTCCTGCCGCCAGCGCCGCAAAGACGGCATTGCTGCTTGACGCAAGCGCCCCAACAATCACTTGGAGAAGTCGTCGGGCATCCGCTGCGCCCGCAGTCATGCCACGAGCGTTTGTCAACAGGACGCCCCTTGTCCACGTCAGCCGGAGGACAACCCATGGTTAAACTCGAATGGTTCAATGCCGGTTCCGCCGTGTTCGAGGGCGTGACCGAGGATCCCGCATCGTTTCCGCCCCTCAACGACAGGCAGGCCCAACGGTCTTGGTTGGCGGGTTTTCTCGCGTCTTGTCCGTATGGCTGGAGCGCCAGGGGCTTCATCTGACGGAAGAACGGGAATCCCCGACCTTGGATGATTACCTCACCTGGACCTTGCGCGACCGCCCTGCGTTGCTGCGTCAACTACGCTCCTATCGTCTCGGTTCGCAAGATGGTCTGAGCACTGAACCAGAGATGCAGATCGCGACCCTCACCGCTCTCCGCGTGCTCATGGTCTTATGGGGCGCCCGGGCGAAGCAGGTACTCACAACGATTTCCAGACGTCATTGAATTCGCGGTATACAAACAATCTCGATTGCGCATTGTCATGGCAAAACGACGGCAATCGTGAACTATTGACGGATGTAGTGTTGCCACGACCGTCGGACTCGGTCACCACGCCTGGCGCCACGCCTGGCGCGCTAGACCCGAGGAACATTGGTTGTCGCAGCGCTAACGGCCGTGACGCGACCGTTTCTCTCCGAGTCCCAGCGCCATCTGCGGGACCACATTCGAACGCAAAAACGATGAACGCAAAGATGACTGCATTGGGTATGGTTGCCCTATTGTCGATGGCGATGTCCTTTCCTGCCGCCGCCGAGGGTGGAAAGAATGCCTACAACAATCCCAACGGCGATCCCGCGGACGATACCTTCGAGGCGCCTTACGTCAATGCCGGTGATGGTCGGGTCATGGTCTTTTGCGCCGAGGGCGAAACCTTGGTTCTGACGCCCGTAGACACCGGCTCTGCCGAAGCCACCTGTGTACCAGCGGGGGGTTAGCCAGTAGATACAAAGGGATGCATCGCGTCTCTTTTCTGTGTGTCTACATCATCGCCTTTACAAGCGGTTAAGGAGCGGACCTCGCGGACTGCATTGCTTGCCGACCCGTCAATACCGCCGCCTCGCCCTCACGCCCGCACTCGCCGCCGATCTGCCGAGCCGCGCGAGCGGCTGCGGTGCCGGCGCAACCCAGGCACCCATCCCCGCCAGAATTGATTTCCGGCGGTTAGTGCGTGGTGCGCGGGCAAGAAGCGACGAGGATGCCAGGGCAGAGTTGACGTGGTTTTCCTTGTCATGCCGATGACGAGCGCACGACCGTCCGCCCCGCTCAGCCGACGGGCGTATATCCCCGCTTCCCCCGCTGCTTCCCGATCGCCGCAATGCGTTCCACGCCGGCATCGTGGGAGGGCACCCAGACGATCTGTACCCGGCCCCGCTTCGAGCCCACGCCGCCCCAGCTTTGGATGACGGTCCAGTCGCCCAACAGATCCCGGACCAGATCGACCTGGTAGTAGCGCGCCTTCTCGGGATTGGTCCAACGGTGCATCACGGTAGGCGGCTCCTCGCTATCGGGTCCGTTTGCGTTCGACATCGTGCGAATGTCGCGCAGCGGCGCCTTCCCGTCAACGGATTGACAAGATTTGTGCCGTCTTGAGGCAAAAAAAACCCACCAGCCAAGGCTGGTGGGTGTTGGGGGTTAACGATTAGGCGACGAGCAACTCCAGTTGCAGAGCGTCCGTCGTCGTGTCCAGGAGACCCTGGACGTCAATGCCCTGCTTCTCCAGCACCGCGTCGAGTGCCTGATCGATGATGGCCTGCGCGCGTTGCGCCACGGACGCCTCCGTGTCATTGAGGCGGCGCCGTGGGTCTTCCCATCCGGATCCTTGGGATTTCGCCAGCGCCGTGATCTGGACATTCACGTCCTTCTCGAACGCCTCGGCCTTCTCGTACTGCAACCAGAAGGCATCGCTGACCCGCACGTCCTCGGGCGGCAACCAACGCCGCTGACGTCCCACCAGGAGATTGAGACGCTCGACGAGTTTCTTGTCGCGGGCGAAAAAGTGGATCGTGCCCACCTTCGGGTAGTAGCGCACATCGAAATAACGGCTACTGACCCGCGCGCCGTCGCGAAGCGCACGGAACTGCGTCCGGAAGACATCGCACAGCCCCACCTCGGGGCTCCGTTTGCCGTCGAGCATCGCGAACGCCCGGTCAAAATCGGCCAGGAGGTTCATCGAGTCCCACTTCATCGACTGGGCGTGATTCTCCGTTTCATGATGCGGTAGCACGAACCGACTGGTCTTGATCCGAATCCCGGCGGTGCGATGCTTGTCGTTGGACTTCCAGCCCTTGTAAAAGACCCGGTTGTCGGTGTGATACCGGGTGATTTCGTCGAACACCTCGCAGAGCATGTCCATTTGGATCTGCCCCTGGTTTTCCGACAGACCCAGCAAAAACGCATAGACGTTGGCCACACTGAATTCCAGTTGCTTGACGTCCTCGAACTGGCGTTCCACATCGTTGCGCACCGCCCGCGACAACCGCTCGCTGACCTTGGTAGAGGATAGAATCGAATTCCAGGCGCGATCCTTGAGCGCCAGGTAACGCTCGTACAGGATTTCGGTCACCCACTTCACCTCCTTCGGATGCGTGTCTTCCGAGGCGTCGCCCCGAGAGACCGCCAGCGTGTGCCCAATGCGGCTGGCGTAATGACTCGCCCGCACCTCGCAGAGGACGGACTCGCGCATCGCCTGGACCGCCGCCTTGAACATCAAGACCGCGTTGTCGATCTCACTGCCTGGCAGGCATAACTCCTGCGCCTGCCGATCGTCGCCGGCCAGCGCTTCCCCCGAGGTGGCGTCGCGCGTCATGTCATCCAGAATGCTGCCGACGATGTCCTCGCGGCGAATCTGCTTGCGCAGATACACCAGAGCGACCTCGACCTCGGTTTTGCGCTCGGCCTCCGTGGAGGAGAACGCGCCTTCGATGAATTCCACACTGCCGTGCGCCTCGATCAGCCGCGCGAGCAGTTGACGCTCCTTGGTATAGGGATTGCGGAGCGTCTCGGCGTTCAGGATGGCGACGATCTCGCCGTCCCATAAAATATCCCAGGCTTTCAGGACGTGCTCCGCGCCCCGTGCAAAGGGCGGGTTCATGACGACATGCGAATAAAATGCCCCGCCGCTGAACTGTAAAAAATCCATCCCGACGACACAGAACCCTTGCTCGCGCAGGCTCGCATGTTTCGACAGATCCAGTTCGATGCAATCGACGGGGATCGGGCGTCCCTGATAATAGTAACGGTCGTATCCCCGCTCATGAGGCGGTCCCACCGCTAAGTCACCGCTGCCGGCACTGGGCTCCAGGACGCGGACGAACTCCCGGTTCCGAAACGTCGCCCATGCCTTTTTGACGAGGGCGGCGGGGGTGGGATAGAACTGCTGTTGGTCAATCATCAAAAATTTCTCCGGTCCCATTGCTGGGCGTGGTTTGGCCAACGTCGGAGCTTGCTTTCGCAAGGCTCCCGCCTTCAGGCGACGTCGTTGACTCGGAATGGCGGGGCAGAAAAACCGCCAATTCCCGTGCGGGGATTGGCGGTTTGGTGAGCGGTCTAAGCCGCTTGCGATGGCGGTGGCGTTGATTGGAGGACATCCGCCCAGTCCACCCCTTTTCGTCCCTGGGGAATGGCCCGATTGGGCAGTTGGATGCGCGCCTCGACCCCGGATCGCAGGAGGCGTTCCTGCAAGGCCGCGGCGGCTTGTTCGCCGGTTTCGCGACGATCCAAATCGGCCCAGATCGTCACCTGACGCACCCCGGCGGGCGGTTCAAACGTTTCCAGCAGCGTCGCACTGACCGCCGCCCACACCGGTTGCCCGGAGAGACAGCGCGCCGCCAAGGCGGTTTCGATGCCCTCGGCCACGCCCATCTCCGTGTCAACCGACGCGAGATGGATCGCGCCGCCCGTCATCGAGGCCACGGGCGGCATCAACTTTTTGGGACTCGGCACCGTCGCTTTCCAAGCACCGTTGCGGTGCAGGTAGGTGCGATGCAGCGTCACCGCTTTCCCGTGCGGATCGCTGACGCGGGCGAGCATGGCCGGGTAATGGCCGGTCGCGCGCCCGTTCTCGTAGTAGGCGAGATGCGGATGAAACCGCACCACGCGCGGGTCCAGCCACGCCAGGGAGGGACCGACACCGCGATGCTCTAAATACCGCCACAGTGGCCAAGCCGCCGGATCGGTGGGATCAATCGATTCGCACCAGGTCGACCGCAACGCCTGTTGACAGGCGGCGACCGATCGCGGCGTCGGTGCCGAAGGTGCCGCTAACGCCCGAACGGGCAGCCGAGCAACGTGCTCGGTCAATCCCAAGGACGCGCCAACCGCCTCCAGTGCGACGGGAAAGGTCCAGCCGGTGAGCCATCTCAGCAGCGCAAACCCATCCGGGAAGGCACCGCAGGAATTGCAGATGCCCCCGCCGGTGTGGGCGACATCCCGAAAAACGCGAAACCCATCGGTGCCGCCATGCATGGGGCATGCGCCATGTCGCCCCGGACGCTCCAGGGCGGGTTCCAACGCCGGAACCAGACGATGCAGGATGCCAATCCAGCGGCCCTGCGCGTGTGTTCTGACCTGCGTCGCGTCTAATGTCATACGACCTCCAATGCTTCAAACGCGTTGAAAAAAGGAAGACGTACCCCTCGCGGGGAGACGCTTCCCGCCAGGGTGAGAGGTGTTGGCCTTCCCGATCGGGAAGGCGTCAAACTGGCCGACGAACTAGCCGACCTGAACCGTCGTCAACCACGCATCCAGCTTGTTTCCGTATCGTGC
>NZ_CAIPNF010000391.1 GCF_903866365.1 uncultured Thiocystis sp. | reverse complement strand
TGGCCAGTGCACCGTTAAGAAACCCCAACTAATTCAATCGGAACTTCTTGGACAGACTCTAAGAAAATGTCAATCAATGACTTCCCGAGTTGATCGGTACACGACCGGTCACACATAACGAGTGCGGGGTGCCTTCGCACCCAAGGGAATTAGAAAGTTACCTGCCAACTGCCACCGAGCGGTTTAATGTGCCCGGTCGTCCAGATTGACCGGACACAGCACCTCGCGCATGATGCCAATTAATTCAAGCAGTTGGCCGTTGCGAATCCGATAATAGATGCGGTTGGCCTCCTTGCGGGCGACGACGATGTTCTTGTTGCGTAACTGTTCGAGATGCTGCGAGATATTGCTTTGAGAGGTGCCGGTGCGCTCGACGATCTCGCCGACCGACAGTTCGTTGTCTCCCAGCGAACAGAGAATTTTCCAGCGTAGCGGATGCGCCATGGCCTTGAGTGCGTTGGCGGTCAGAGTGGTATTTTCGTCCTCGGACGAGTCTTGGGTCATTGGTTCGATCATCATCCATCCTCCTAGAGAGCTTTGCGCGCGGTTCGGTGCTTTGCCGTTTCCGCGTCCTGTTCAACCCGCACATAGCCGGTCATGTCCTTTGCGATACAGATGATATCGCTGATGTTTCCCGCGCCGTCCTTGACGGCGGTCCGGGAAAAGAGTATCGGGACGCGCCGCCCATCGCTGGCGATCAGGCGCGCCTCGATCTTGCTGAGCGCACCGGTGCGGATCAGTGCCTCCAGCCAGGTTCCCATGAAGGCGCCGGCCGCTTCGTCGCCTTCTTCCTCGAAGACATCGCCGATCGGCATGCCGAGCAGATCCTCGCGACGGTAGCCCAGCATGCGGCAGGCTGCGGGATTCGTCATCTTGATGGTGCCGTCCGACGCCAGCACCAGCAGGGCCTCGCCCATGTGGGTGATGATGTTTTCTAGATACTGGCGGGCCTCGGCCAGTTCCAGGGTCCGTTCCTCGACCTTACGTTCGAGGCTGCGGTTGAGTTCGCGTTCCTTCTCGATCAGCCGAAAATAGGTGCTGATCTTGTTGATGAGCTGATTGTCCTCGATCGGCTTGAGCAGATAATCCGCCGCCCCGACCGCGAACCCGCGTTGCTGAAATTCCTCTGATTTGAAGGCCGCGGTGAGAAAGATGATGGGGATGTCGCGGGAGCGTTTGCGCAATTTCAGCATGGACGCGGTCTGGAAGCCGTCCATCTCGGGCATCTGGACATCCAGGATAATGAGATCGATGTCCGGGTGCTGGTGGGTCAGGTCAATCGCCTCCTGGCCGGAAGAGGCTTCCAGCACCGTAGCGTCCATGTGCGTCTTGATCAGCGTGCGCAGCGTGAAGAGGTTATGCGCATGGTCATCGACGATCAGGAGCTTGAACCCGGCGTAGCGATTCATCCGTTCGTCTCCACGAATTCGCGCCTGGCGGGCGCCTGCTGGTTGGTCGAGTCCGAGCGTGGGTCATCCGGCGATCCCGCGGCCGTGCGTGTGACGAGCGGCGCGCTAGGCGCCTTCGCGACGCACTGGTCCGGGAACACCTCGGCGAGCAACCGACTGAGTTGGTCGGCAGCGATGGGTTTGGAGAGAAAATCGACCGCGCCCACGCCCAGGCAACCCTCGATCTGGCTCTCGGTGCCCGGTTCGCCCAGCACGGCGACCGCCGGATGCGGGCCTTGTGTGCGTTGCAACAGACTCTGGATCGTATCACAGGTGCTGGCGGCGGACATCTGGGCGGCGAGCAGCACCAGTTCGCAGCCTTCGCCTTCTTCCTGCAGGGTCTCCAATGCTTCGTCGAGATCGGCGGCGGTCTGGACCCGCAGACCGCGCCGCGTGAGATCGGAGGCGAGTTGAATCAGCGTTTTGACGTCGCGTTCGATGATCAGCACCCAGGGGTCGCCGGGGAGGATGCCGGATTCCGCGACGATCTCGGCGCGCGGCTCGAAGATCACCTCATCGGCGGTCGCCGACGGCGGTTCGCCGTGGGTCAGGACGGGCTCGGGCGCCTGTCCGTTGGCGGCCGAGAGCGGCAGCAGCAGCGAAAAGCGGGCGCCGGCGCCGGGCGCGCTTTCCACGTCGATGCGTCCGCCAAGCAGGGCGGCCAGCTCGCGGCTGATGGAGAGCCCGAGTCCGGTGCCGCCGTAGCGGCGTCGGGTGGAGCCGTCGGCCTGCTGAAATGCTTCGAAGATGATGGACTGTTTGTCCTGGGGAATGCCGATGCCGGTGTCCACCACGCTGATCGCCACCGGCCGCCGCGCGTCCGCGCGTGCCTCGACCATGACCACCACCTGACCGCGATCGGTGAATTTGACCGCGTTCGAGAGAAAATTCTTGAGGATCTGCCGGAGTTTGTCGCGGTCGGTATAGAGACGCGACACGGCGCGCGGGTCGATCGTCAGGGTCAGTTCGACCGGCTTACCGGTCAGCAGGGGGGCGACCAATTCGATCAGTTCCGCCAGCATGGGCCGCAGCTCGACCCAGTCCAGGGCCACCTTGACATGCCCCGCCTCGATCTGGGAGATGTCGAGAATGTTGTCGATCATGGTGCGCAGATCGCGCCCCGCCTCGTGGATCACCTGGGCCTGGCGGCGCTGGCCGGCATTCAGTCCGCCGGTCTCGGCGGCCAGCATCTTGGAGAGCAGCAGGATCGAATTCAGCGGGGTCCGCAGTTCATGGCTGACGTTGGTCAGGAACTGCGATTTGTAGCGGTTGGATTTTTCCAGCTCGCGCGCATGGGCCTGGGCCGTGCGCAGATGTTCGGCGTGGGTTTCCGCCAGGGTGGTGAGTTGTTCGCCCAGTTCGTGAATCTCGCGCGGTCCGCTCCAACTGAAACGCAGCGGACGGCCGTCGCGCAGGATATGGCCGATGCCCCCGGTGAGTTCTGTGCCGAAGTGCTCGGCGCGCCTGGCGATCCAGCGCGCCAGCACCAGGACAGCGACCACCAGCAGGAAGATGATCGAGAGCACCCGGATCATCAGCTCGTTCCGGAAGGCGTCGATGGGCGAGGGATCGACCTCCCGCCCGACCCAGAGCGGCCGTCCGTCCTCGGTCAGGAACATGGGCAGCCAGAGCATCTGGCGACCCTGCGAACCTTTCCAGAGCGCGAGCTTGCCGTCGGCGAAAATGTTCGCCAGTCCGGGAAAGGTCTCGAACGCCTCCGGTTGTCCGCTGGCGGGCTGGTTGGGGCGCAGATAACTGCCGTCCTGGTTGACCCAGAGGGTGTCCCGGTAAAACTGGGCCAATCCGCCCACATCGAGGGTCAGCGTGACCGCGCCGCGCGCGTCCTTGGCCTTCGCGCCGCCGATCGGACTGACCAGATTCAGGGTCATGAGCTGGCGCGGGTCGTCCGCGCCGGCCGCCGGGTCGATGCGGATGCGACTGACGAGCACGCCGCCGGGCTGAAGTTCCAGCCCGGCGGCGAGAAATTGCCGGTTCGGTGCCTGGGGCGTCTTGGCGGTCGGGCGCCATTCCTGAGTTCGGGAGTCGCGCACCAACCAGAAACGCTCCTGCGCGTCGTCGCCGACGAAGAGAATCTGGATGACGTCGCGCTGATCGGCAAAGATTTGATTGATCCAGGTGGTGTAACGCGCGCGCGAGAGGTCGATCTGATCCGCGTCGCCCTGCTCGCCCAGGATCAGCCCCGGCTCGGGCAGCTTGGAGAGCAGCCGGATCATTTCATGTCGACTGGCCAGATGCTGGTCCAGGTCGCGGAAATCGGCACGCAGATTCTGGAGATAGGCCCGTTGATAAAATAGCGTGGTGCGGTCGAGCACCAGCGGCAGATTGATCAGGAGCGCCAGAATCAGCGGCGTCAGACCGAAGACGAGCAGGAAGAGCAGGATGTAGGCGCGCAGCTTCACGCGTTGGGGTGGCTCGACGCATGGCGAGGCGCGCTATCCATCCGACAAGGCCCGGGCGAGTTGGAGGATCTCGGCGGCATGCCCCTTGGGCTTGACATCGTAGAGCGCATGACGGATCAGGCCCTGTTTGTCGACGATGAAGGTCGAGCGCACGATGCCCATGCGCTTTTCGCCGTGGGCTTCTTTTTCGCGCCAGACCCCATAGGCTTCGCACGCCTCGCCATCGGTGTCGGAGAGCAGATGCACGGTCAGCCCGTATTGGTCCCGGAAGGCGCCGTGACTGGTACAGGAATCGCGGCTGATTCCGATGACCTCGGTCTCGGCCTGGTCGAATTCCGTTTGCAGATCCGTGAATTCCAGCGCCTCCATGGTGCAGCCAGGGGTATCGTCCTTAGGATAAAAATAGAGGACGGCGTGTCGGCGGCCGATCAGATCCTCAAGGTTGACCCGCTCCATATCCGCATTGGGTAATGCGAAGAGAGGGGCCTGGTCGCCTGCGTGCAGCATCGTCGAATGCTCCGGTGGTAAGGGTGGTCGAACGCGAATGTAGGCACCCCTGGCCTGGCCGTCAACTCCCTTGGCGTTGGCCTCGGCGTTCGCGCCCATGTCGATGGCGGGCAGTTTCACCGTCGCGATGGTTCCGCCGCCGCGACGCACGCCCAAACGCAACTCCATTTGGTTGGCCAGCGCCAACTGATGCGCGACCGCCAGACCCAATCCGCTGCCGCCGGTCTGGCGATTCCGCGAGGCTTCCAGGCGGTAATAGGGCATGAGCACCGCGTCACGCTCGGCGTCCGGAATCCCGGGGCCGCGGTCCAGAACGAAGATCGTGGGTTGGGGCGTTTGGCAGTCCAGAAAGACTTCCACCCGTTCATGGCTGTAGCGGAGCGCATTTTCAAGCAGATTGCCAAGGATGCGCCGCAAGGCCAGCGCGTCCACATGATAGGGACAGCCGGGGCCGCGCTGCCAGACGATGCGGGGTCGGCCGACGACCAGATCCTCGATCAGCGCGGCCAGGTCGACATCCTCGCGTCGTCCGGCCCCGAGGCTTTTGCCGAATTCGATGGTCTGGGTAATGAGTGCGTTCATCTCCTCGATGTCGCGCTCCATGCGGGCAATCAGTGTCTGCGCGACCCCGGCGGGCAGCATCTCGACCGCCAGTCGCAGGCGCGTCAGAGGGGTGCGCAGATCGTGCGAGACCCCGGTCAGGAGCAGGGTGCGATTGGCCAGCAGTTCGCGGATCTGACGGCTGGTTTCGTTGAACTGACGGGCTAGATTCGCCAGTTCCGCAGGGCCCGTCTCCGGCAGCGCATGGGGCGAAAATCCCTGCGCGACCTGTTCGGCGGCCTTGGAGAGCCGTTGCAGCGGCTGGGTGATGCGTCCCGCCAGGATCGCCGCCGTGCCGAGGATCAGGAGGACCGCGGCGCCAAAGACGATCGTCAGCGCCTGCAATGGGCGGGTGCCCAGGCGGCTGCGCGGGAAGCCGGTCCAGAGCGTGCCGTCGTCCACGTCCAGCGCCACCCAGAACCAGCGTTCTCCGTTGGCGACGCTGGTGACGACCTCGATCGGTCGACCGATGCGGTCTGCAAGTGCTCGCTTGAACTGACTCAGATAGGGAAAGAAATAGCGCGTTTGGTCCGCGAGGGGGCGTTCCTCGGCGAGCCGGATCTGGTATTCGCGGGCGAGGCGCGTGCGGTAATCCTCCTGCAGGTTCGGCGGGAGCTGTTGTAAGGTTCTGGCTGACAGCACCATGATGCTGGCCAGATCGGCGGCGGAACGCTGGGCGACGGGGGTCAATGCGTAAAAGACGATCGCGCCAAAGGTCACCAGCGCGAACAGCCCGAAGGTCAGGATCAGCGTGAGCAGCGCGCGCCCGAAGAGCGTCGCCGGGACGAGCCGTCCCCGCCGGATCATGCGTCTCCCATCGGCGTAAACATATAGCCCTTGCCCCAGATGGTGCGGATGTAGCGCGGTTGTTTGATCTCGGGTTCGATCTTGGCCCGCAACCGGGCAATTTGCACATCGATGCTGCGGTCGAAAGGCGCCCGTTCGTTACCTTTCAACAGATCCAATAACCGATCGCGGCTCAACACCCGGTCCGGATGTTCGGCGAGAACCAGCAACAAATCGAACTCGCCGCTGGTCAGGCTGACCGGCTGATGGTGGCAAAGCAGTTCATGCTGGAGCGGATCGAGCCGGTAGGGGCCAAAGTGGGTGATGCCGTCTCTTTCCGGGCCTTCCTCTGGCGCGCTCGGTCCGCGGCGGCGCATGACGGCGCGGATGCGCGCCAGCAACTCCCGAGGATTGAATGGCTTGGCCAGATAGTCGTCGGCGCCAACCTCCAGGCCGACAATCCGATCCACGTCATCCCCGCGCGCCGACAGCATGATGATCGGCAGATCGGCCTGGGTGCGCAGACGCCGGGCGATCGCCAGCCCGTCCTCGCCGGGCAGCATCAAGTCCAGAATGATCAGGTCCGTCTCGTGCTCGGCCAGCCAGGCGTCCATGGCGCGACCATCCTCGGCACCGCCAACGCTGAAGCCTTCGCGGGCCAGATAATCGGTCAACAGGGCGCGCAAGCCGGCGTCATCGTCGACGACCAGGATTCGCATCGGGTGTTCAGGCATGTCGAAACAGCGCTCCGCACAGGCGATAAACCGCGTCTGCTTCGGCGGTCATGAGTTTTTGTCAGCCCAGACAAGCGTTCGAGACGACGCGGATCGCGCTGGGTGGGGTTTAGGTTGGACCGAAACAATTTGATACAATATTAGCAGATACCGAAATACTCTGTTAATACCGATCCGATAAGCTTAATCAAGATTTCATGCCTGCAGGCCGTAACCTTTGACCAAACTGCTGGGAAGGTTCTGGCGCTCGGTAGGTCATGGAGCTTTTTTTATAACCCATTGACTCTGGAGACGAACGCATGAGCTTCGACGCACTGACAATCACCGGTATCTCGGTGGCCATCCTTTGTGGTGGCTTTCTGGTCGCATTAGTGAACCGCAACGGTGGAGCCCGCTCTTCCAGGCGCTAACCCGGCGCTCGATACGCCGGCTAACCTCATGACAGTGCGGCCGATTCGGCGCACTTAACGCCATCCTTCGGTTGAAACATCCGGAGCATGCCCACGGGAGCGGGGTCACCTCTGCCGTGCCGCGTCGTTCGGCCAAACCGGGCGCGGATTGAAACAACGCCATCCTTTTTCGGCAGCAAGCCAATTGGGTCGCCGCGGCAGCCACACACCCTGCCGTTGCGGCCATTTTTTAGATCCGCCGCGACGCCTGCCCCGTCCTTCATCGATTCATGCTCCATCGCTTGCCAGCACGGCAAGCTCGGTTGAGGGAGGCGCCATGCCTGCCATGCCGGATGCGGTTTGGCGTTTGACAGTGGCCGGTCAGGTTTCTAGGATCGAGCGACTTTTCACGTTTCTCGTTCCTCCCATGCCAAAACTCTCCCCCCTGTACTGGTTGGCGTTCGCGGCCTTCCTGTTTTTCTACGGCTTTACGGTCTTCGCCCTGACCCGCGATTACTATTTACGTCACCCCACGCGCCCGGTCGCGGCCCAAAGCCCGTCCAGCCCCGCTGCAACCCCCGGCGCGCGCTCGCAAGTCGGCGGCAGCGCCATTCCGGCGTCGATCGCCGAGACCAGCCCTGCGCTTCTGCACCAGCAGGCGGATCGGCTGTTCGTCGAACAGCGTTACGCGGAGGCCGTGGCGGTGTATCGGCGGATCCTCGAATTGAGTCCCCAGGACGCGGAGGCCCACAACGATCTCGGTCTGGCTCTCCTATACACCGGCGATCAAGCGGGCGCAATCGCGAGTTTGAGGGCGGCGGTGACCAAGGATCCCACGCTGCAGCGGCCCTGGCTGACGTTCGGGTTTGTCAATCTGCAAACCGGCAACCGGGCCGAGGCACAAGAGGCGCTGGAGCGTGCCCGCGACCTCGATCCCAACAGCGAGATCGGGAAGGAGGCCGTGCGGCTCCTGGAGATTCTGGCCACGCAGTGATGCAGAGCCGCCGATCGGTCAAGCGCGGTCTGTCGCTCGCTGCGCGAGCGCGACCGTGTAATGCGCCCCCTGTTTGAGCTTGTCGTAATTGCCGAAGACCTCGGTCAGGTTGCGTTTCATGTACTGGCGCAGCCCGTTGATGGTGACGAGATAGAGTCGCCCGCCGGGCCGCAGTCGGGCCTGGGCGTCATGGAGCAGGATCGCCAGCAACTCCTTGCCGACCTTGGCCGGGACGTTGCTCGCGATCAGATCGAACTCCCGCCCCGGCGCGATCTGGTCGAAGCCGTTGCTGAGCTGGGCCTCGGCATTGCCGATTCCGTTGAGCCGGACGTTGCGCTGGGCGTAATCGACCGCGACGAAATCCTTGTCGACCATCAGGGTGCGACCCTGGGGCGCCAGGGTGGCTAGGGCCAGACCGATCGGACCATAGCCGCAGCCGAGATCCAGACAGTCGTCGCTGGGTTCGACGTGTAGATGACTCAGCAGCAGCCGCGTCCCTTCATCGAGTTCGCGGGGCGAAAACAGCCCCCAGGTACTCTGAAGCGTCAGGGTGCGTCCGCCCAGTTCGGCGCTGAATTGAATGTCCCGGCGCAGGCCGGCGAGTTGTTCGGAGGTGAGCATGGTTGAGGGGTGCTTGCGAGACGTCTTGAGTTAGGTTGGGACCGCCGTATGAGCCGACGAAGTCTGGGGTTTGAGGCGAGATCGATCGGTTACACTGGCGGTTCGTCGCGCACCGAAGAGAATCCTCGCGTACAGCATGTCCGATCCGGCCGGCACGCTCAACATTCAGTTGGAACGGACCTCGCGGGGTCTGACCTGTCGGATCGCCTCGACCCGACCGGTCACGGCGGCGGATCGGTTCGCCGGTCGCGCGCCCGCGGCGACCGCCGCCCTCTTGCCCCTGCTGTACTCCATTTGCGCCAAGGCCCAGGCGTTTGCCTGTGTCGCGTCGCTGGAGGGGGCCTGCGGTCTGCTTCCCGCGCCAGCGGTCGTGGCGCGCCGCCAGCGAATGGTGTCGGTCGAGACCATCCGCGAACATCTGTGGCGCATCCTGCTCGATTGGCCGCGCTTGCTGGGTGAGGCACCGGATCGCGCGACCATGGCGAAGATTCTCTCCCTGGTCAAGGATCTGTTCCGGCTGTCCGATCCAGAGGGCGATCTGTTTCGCCCCGGCGCCAGTTCTGCCGCCCTGGATCGGCGCGGCGCGGCGCGCGTGCTGGCCGACCTCGACGACCTGCTCGCGCGGCAGGTGTTCGGAGCGCACCCCGCCCGCTGGCTGGACGAGGTGCACGATGGCGGGGGTTTCGACCGCTGGCTGGAGACGGTCGACACCTGCGCGGCCCGATTGCTGCGCGGGCTGATCGACGCCGACGAAGCGGCGCTCGGTCAGGCGGACGTGACCGGCTTGCCGGAACTCCGGGACGCGGATCTGATCGCCCTGATCGACGCTCCCGAGGGCGCGGATTTTCTCGCCCGTCCCACCTGGGAGGGCGGCGCTCGGGAGACCAGCCCCTTTACCCGTCGCGCCGGTTGCGGGCTGATTCGGGATCTGACCGACCGCCATGGTCGCGGGCTGCTGTCGCGTCTGGCGGCGCAACTTCTGGAAGTCGCGCTGCTGCTCGCGGAGGCCCGCCGTGAACTGGCGACTGAGACACCTGAGCCGATCCTCCCGCCCGCACCGATGATGGCGGCGGCGGGGATCGGAATCGGCCGTGCCGACGCGGCCCGCGGGCTCCTGGTGCATCTGGCGCGAGTGGAGCGGGAGCGGGTGACGTCGTACCGCATCCTGGCGCCGACGGAATGGAATTTTCATCCGCGGGGCATCCTGGCGCTCAGTCTCGCGGCCTTGCCGGATGCCGCGGACGACGTCTTGAGACGGCAGGCCGAACTCCTGATCATGGCCACCGATCCCTGCGTCGCGTTCGCTCTGGCGCTGTCCGGACCCCGTGCCTGACGCGGAAGAATGGCGCAATCGGGGTCGGGTTTCGCGCGGATCGCCCGCACCTCTTTAGGCGATTTCCGGGAACGTCTCTACCAGAATCAATGCTCAAATGGACAGGATTCACAGGATTTTTCAAGATTGACAGGATTAAAAACAATGGCTTCTATCCTGTTCATCCTGCGAAATCGTGTTAATCCTGTCCATTAACAGCTTCTCTGTGGTCGATTGTTTTCAGGAAATCACCTTCACACTCTACCGCTCAATCCATTCCGAGGTTTGTCCCATGTGCCTAGCCATTCCAGCCAGAATTACCCAGATCGACGCGGTAGGGGAGAACGCGCTGGTCGCCATCGGCGCCGTCACCAAGGAAATTTCGCTGGCCTTGATCGATGACGCGGCCATCGGCGATTACGTATTGGTGCATGTAGGCTATGCCCTGAACAAACTCAGCGAGGAGGAGGCGGAATACACCCTGAAGCTGCTTGAGGAGATCGGCCTGTTCGATGAGATGCAGGACGCAGCAACCCTGGCGAGCGAGCCTCCCACGGGGCATCAGGCATGAAATACATCGACGAATTCCGCGACCCTGGATTGGCGCGCCGACTGGCGTCCGCCATCGCCGCCGAGGCCGATCCCTCCCGCGAGTATCGGCTGATGGAGTTCTGTGGCGGACACACGCACGCCATCTTCCGCTATGGCGTCCAGCACCTGATGCCGCCCAACTTGCGCTTCATCCATGGGCCTGGCTGTCCGGTCTGCGTGCTGCCGATGAGTCGCATCGACCATGCCATCGCGCTGGCGGTCCAGCATGGCGTGATCCTCTGCACCTATGGCGATCTGATGCGCGTCCCGGCCAGCGAGCGCCGGAGTCTGCTCAAGACCAAGGCGGAGGGCGCGGACATCCGCATGGTCTATTCCACCCAGGATGTCCTGCGCATCGCGCGCGACAACCCGACGCGCCAGGTCGTCTTTTTCGCGATCGGCTTCGAGACCACCACGCCGCCGACCGCGGTCGCCATCAAGGTCGCGCGGGCCGAGGGGCTCCGGAATTTCTCGGTCTTCTGCAATCACGTCCTCACCCCTTCGGCGCTGCGCACCATCCTGGCCACGGCCGGCCCGGATGGGGTGCAACTCGATGGCATCCTGGGTCCGTCTCATGTCAGTACCCTGATCGGCAGCCGACCCTATGAATTCGTGCCTCGCGAATACGGTCTGCCGGTGGTGATTGCCGGCTTCGAGCCGCTGGATGTCATGCAGTCGGCCTTGATGCTGGTGCGTCAGCTCAACAGCGGCCGCCGCGAGGTGGAAAACCAATACACCCGCGCAGTCTCCGCGGAAGGAAACCGGAAAGCGCAGGCGCTGATGGCGGAGGTCTTCAAGACGCGCGAGCGCTTTGAATGGCGCGGGCTCGGTTTTCTGCCCCAGAGCGCGCTGGAACTAGCCGACGACTATGCCGATCTGGACGCGGAACGGCGCTTTCCGGTCACGCTCGGCGAATCCCGCGAGGTCAAGGGTTGCGAATGTCCCGCCATCCTGCGCGGCGTCAAGCAGCCCACCGACTGCAAACTCTTCGGCACGGTCTGCATTCCGGACAATCCCATGGGTTCCTGCATGGTCTCGTCCGAAGGCGCCTGCGCGGCCTACTGGAGCTACGGGCGGTTCAGGGAAGCGCCGGCGTCGCG
>NZ_CAIPNF010000390.1 GCF_903866365.1 uncultured Thiocystis sp. | reverse complement strand
TTGGAGTATGATGCGTACATAGAAGCGACTGGTTTTCGGGTCAGGAGGATGGCATGACGGTTCAAATGGTGATCGAGGTGCAGAATCGTCAGGGTGCGGAGACGATTGTGCAGGCGCTCGATGGGTATAAGGTCCGCCGGCGCGCCGGCATCGAGCGCACAAAGCGCCGTCTGGCGTCCTTTGAAACGCGCTATGGTGTGGACACGGCGCGTTTTCTGCGCGAGATGACGGCTGAGGATCTGGCCGGCGGTGATATGGAATATGTCGAATGGGTAGGTGAGGCGAAGCTGTTGACAGGCTTGGCGGCTGAATTGAAGGAGAGGAGACCCGATGCGATATCTGACCTGGAATGACTACGTAAGGCTTGCGCTGAGCTATGGTGTGTTCAGCCGGAACGAAGATGGTAGCTGGACGGTCGAGGTGTCAGTGCTGCCCGGCTGCGTGACCTGGGGAGCAACCCGCGCCGAAGCGGCCGTGATGGCGGAAGATGCCGTGCAGGGATGGCTGGTCACCGCGTTGCGTTTCGGCGACGAGATACCGGTGATCGATGGGAATGCTTTGGGCTACTCGATCGATGTCCCCGCGGGGGCGGAGTTGGCGTATGCCTAAGTTGAGCCCTGAGAAGCCGCTCGTCGTCACTCAGAAATTGCGGCGGCTCGGCTACGAAGGCCCTTTCGGCGGCGGACGCCACGTCTTCATGCGTCACCCGGGGACGAGGGCCAAAATATCCGTACCTGCTCACGGCGGCCGCGATATTCCGGTGGGGACATTGGCCGCGATCATTAAGCAGGCTGGCGTCTCCGTGGAGGAGTGGTTGGCTTTGTAAATGGAACTCGCTGCGATGCTTGAGAGGACTGGCGTCGTGTCTCGATGTACTTTGTCCTTCGTGAGCTTCGCGCTTCTGGCGCAGACGCTTCGCATCACTTTGCAGCTTTGAGCCCCGCACGTTTTGCCCGGACCCGTTCCAGCGCCGCGCGATCGCTGGCGAGATCGGGATGTTCGATGGCCGCATCCAGCGCGACGACGATCTTCAGTTCCTCCTCGGCCCTGGCTAAATCGCCCATATCCTCATAAACCATCGCCATGTTATAGCGCGTAATGCTTTCTCCCCATCGGTCGCCCACCTGGCGCAGAAGCGGCAGCGCCTGCTCGTAGAAGTCGAGCGCCTTGCGCTTGTCGCCCAGGGCGTCGTAGACCGCTCCAATATTGTTGAGCGTGGTCGCCTCGCCGCCCCGGTCGCCCACCTGGCGCAGCAGCGGCAGGGCCTGCTCGTAGAAGTCGAGCGCCTTGCGCTTGTCGCCCAGGGCGTCATGGACCCTGCCGATGTTGTTGAGGGTGGTCGCCTCGCCGCCCCGGTCGCCCACCTGGCGTCTCAGCGGCAGGGCCTGCTCGTAGAAGTCGAGCGCCTTGCGCTTGTCGCCTAGGTCGTCATAGACCCCGCCGAGGTTGTTGAGCGTGGTCGCCTCGCCGCCCCGGTCGCCCACTTGGCGCCTCAGCGGCAGCGCCTGCTCGTAGAAGTCGAGCGCCTTGCGCTTGTCGCCTAGGTCGAAATGGACCCCGCCGATGTTGTTGAGCGTGGTCGCCTCGCCGCCCCGGTCGCCCACCTGGCGCAGCAGCGGCAGCGCCTGCTCGAAGAAGTCCAGCGCCTTGCGCTTGTCGCCCAGGTCGGAATGGACCCCGCCGAGGTTGTTGAGCGTGGTCGCCTCGCCGCCCCGGTCGCCCACCTGGCGTCTC
>NZ_CAIPNF010000389.1 GCF_903866365.1 uncultured Thiocystis sp. | reverse complement strand
CTGCTGGTGGTGCGCCAGTTCGGCGAGCCGATCTTTCCCGCCCTGGTGCCGGTCGATCAGGTCCAGAACGGCCCGGACGAGGCGCCCTGGCACTGTCTGATCGAGGCCGACAATTACCATGCGCTGCAACTGCTGGAATATCTCTACGCCGGCACGGTGGACTGCATCTACATCGATCCGCCCTACAACACGGGCGCGCGGGACCGTGAAGCACAACTCCAAAGCGAGTCGCTGGAGTTGGAGAAGCCCCACCTCTTGGAATTCCCCCTACTCGGGCTTCTTCGGTCTACCAACAAGCGACATGCGCTTGCCGCCATCGTCCGCTCGGAACCAAGCGGCGGCGGTGACGAAGTCATCGGTCCAGAAGCCACTGGGCTCCTTGGACACAGGCTGCAACGTCGCCATCTCATTCTCGCTTTTCCCAGGCAGCAGCCAACGCCCAAGCGTATACAGATAGCGGTTCCACTTGCGCGTAGAGGGCTGCATCGACACCGCGAGCACGTCAAATTCCCCGTAACGGTATGGGCGGGTTTTCCCCTGGCCGTCGTTGCCGGTCCGCGTTTTCTGTGTCTCAGTCATGTACACATCGCCCTCGAAGCCGAAACGCGCCCCACCTCTCACGACCGGCGCCCCTCTCTCGCTGCGCTGTAGCTTGACCTGCACGGAAATGCGGCCTTGCGCATCTTCCATCAGGTAGTCGTAGGCAAAGTTGCCCTCCGGCGTGACATCGCGCCAGCCCAGCGGCGCCATTGCCGGAACCACAAAGGTTCGGAAAGCCGCGTCAGCGATTACGCCACGAAGCATCCGGCGGGTCAGTTCCGGAGCGCGATGGACAGCCTCAAGGATCATTTCCGCAGGGGCATCGATGACCCGCTCAAACTCGTGGATCAGGTGGCGCTGCCGCAGCTCATCGAACAAAATTTTCTGTTCTTCCGGTGAGCACTGCGATAGCAGCTCGCGGATGGCGGCAAGGTTCGCGTCACTCATGGTTCCCTCCCTTGGGCCGTCCCGGCGGGTTGGGCTCGAACGCCAGCACATCCGAACGCTTGACGAAGGATCGCCCACCGATGTCCAGTGTGCGCAGGCGTCCGTTTCCGACCAAGCGCGCAATGGCTTGCCGGGTGACGTTTCGGAGCCGCGCAGCTTCCGCTTGGGTGATCCAATCGGAGGGGTCGATGGCGACGGGTGATTTATCGGTTGACGTTGTCAATGTATTTCTTGGTATACTTCATGAGAACGAGAGCATGTTACCAATGGCCTTTACGATGCCCAAGACAAATACGATCATCGAAGCTCGTCAATCCGAGCTTTTCGTGCCTGAACAAGAACACCCGGCCCAACTTTTGAAGACGTTGGAGCCGTTCTATCGCACGATTTCGGGGGCGGCCTATCTGGGAGATTCGCGCGACATATTGAAGATGATGCCTGACAACTCGGTAAATCTCGTGTTCACGTCTCCGCCGTATGCGTTGCATTTCAAGAAGGAGTACGGAAACGTCAGCAAGGCTGACTACGTCGAGTGGTTCTTGCCGTTTGCGCAGGAGATTCGCCGCGTCCTCAACGAGGATGGCAGCTTTGTGCTGAACATCGGTGGGAGCTGGAATCCTGGATTTCCTACGCGCTCGCTGTACCACTACAAGCTGATGATTGCGCTTGTCGAGGAACTGGGCTTTCACCTCGCCCAAGAGTGCTACTGGTACAACCCGGCAAAAATGCCCGTGCCTGCCGAGTGGGTCACGGTGCGAAGGATTCGGATCAAGGATTCGGTCGAGCACGTTTGGTGGCTATCGAAGACGCCGCACCCAAAGGCTGACAATCGGAAGGTGCTGCGCCCATACAGTGCGGACATGCTCCGGCTGGCCAAGAAGGGCGTGAAGACAACGTTGCGTCCATCGGGGCACAACATCAATTCTTCATTCGACAAAATCGAATCGGGTGGTTCAATCCCCTCGAACGTGGTGGAAGATCAGCTTGCGAATGACATGCTCATCGCGGGCAACAACGCGGCTAACGATGGCTACACGAAACGCTGCAAAGCGTCAGGTATGAAGATTCACCCGGCCCGCTTCCCAGCGACACTCCCGGAGTTTTTCACGAAATTGCTGACGGACGAAGGCGATCTTGTTGTCGATCCGTTCGCTGGCTCGAACACGGCGGGCGCGGTCGCGGAGCGATTGGGGCGGCGATGGATCGCAATTGATTTAATTGAGGAATATCTCGAAGCAAGCAAGTTTCGCTTCGGGGAATAGCACGAGGCAAAACAGCGGAAAACGGGTAGCGCAGAGATCAGGCAACCCGCGCCCCTTGATCCTGACTATCTGCTGACCCGGCAGGGCGACGGTCGGACCTGGCCGATCTGGCAGACCTTGTCCAACACCGCCAGGGCGATCCCGGACCGCTTCTATCTGGTCATCGACGAGGCCCATCGGGGCATGACCGGCGGCAGGCTCGCCAAGGAGGCCCAGACCCTGGTTCAGCGTTTTCTGCTGGGTCATGCCGAGACCGGTCTGATTCCGATGCCGCTGGTGATCGGCGTGTCCGCGACGCCGAAGCGGTTTACCGATCTCCTGGAGCATGCGCCGCACACGCTGCACAAGGTATCCGTGCCAGTGGACGCCATGCGGGCATCCGGTCTGCTGAAGGACCGCATCCCGATCCATCACCCCAAGGTCAGCGGACATTCCGAGATGTCACTGCTGGAGGAGGCCGCGCGGACCTGGGTGCGGATCACTCGGGCCTGGGATGCCTATTGCGCTGCCGAACAGGAGCGGCAGGTCTGGCCCATCCTGGTCGTGCAGATGGAGAACGGGACCGAGCAACAGGTGTCGCGGACCGATCTGGGCGTGGCGCTGGACGTGATCGAGCAGGCGATCGGCCGAGCCTTGATGGAAGGCGAGACGGTGCATGCGCTGCACGACTGCGGCGACATGGATCTTGGCGGGCGCAAGGTGCGCCGGGTGGATGCCTCGCGCATCGACGAGGATAAGGGTATCGGAGTGGTCTTCTTCAAGACCAGCCTCTCGACCGGCTGGGACTGCCCGCGCGCCGAGGTCATGATGTCCTTCCGTCGGGCCGAGGATCACACCTACATCGCCCAGCTTCTGGGACGTATGGTCCGCACCCCGCTGGCGCGACGCATCGAGCGGGACGCGGCCCTGAACGACGTGCATCTCTTCGTGCCTTATTTCGACGCGGCCGCGGTCAAGTCCGTGGTCGAGGATCTGAAGGACGTCGAGCACGCGCCGCCGACGGAGACGGGCTCCAGCCGGGAACTGGTCACTCTGACCCGGCGCCCGGACACCGCCGACATCTTCGCGGCCATGACTGACCTGGTCACCTACCGGGTCAACGCGGCCCGCACCCAGAGCCATCTGCGCCGTTTTCTGGGATTGGCGCGGCGGCTGAATCTGGACGAGATCGCGCCCGAGGCATGGGGCGCGGTCAAGAATCAGGTGGTGGATTGGCTCGGAACCGAGCTGGCGGGGCTCAAGGCCGCCGGGACTTTCGACAAGCTGGTCGCCGGGCTTACCAGGGTCAGTATCAGGACCACCACGGTCCGAAGCGATGGCGGCGAGGACGGCGAGTTTGCCTCCAAGGTCCGCGAGTACGAAATCGAGGCGTCGGACGCCGACATCGAGCGCCAGTTCGCCGAGGCCGGGATGCGTCTGACCAACGGCCTTCATAAAACCTACTGGGACGCGAACGCCGACCGCGACGGACTGGAGGTAAAGGCCGAGATGATCGTTCTGACGCGAAGCCACGAGGTCATGGCTCGGCTGGAGACCAAGGCGGAGAGCGCCTTCGACGCCGTCTACGACCAGCACAAGCAAGCCATCGGTCAGCTCAAGGAAAAGGAGCGCGTCCGCTACGAGCGTCTGCGCCTGGCGACCGCCAAGCCGGTGGAGTTGGAATGGCGGCTGCCGGAGCGGATCCAGTTCCGGCGGACGGAGCAGGCGCCGAGCTATGAACGTCACCTCTATCTGGAGGACGACGGCGGTTTCCGAACCGATCTCGGGACCTGGGAGGCGGAGCTACTGGCCGAGGAGCTGACCAATCCGCAGGTCGTCGGTTGGCTGCGCAATCTGGACCGCAAGCCCTGGTCGCTGGAGATCCCTTACGAGAGCGGGGGCGAGGTGCGGCCAATGTTCCCGGACCTGCTCGTGGTGTGCCGGGCGGGCGAGGGCTATGCGTTCGACATTCTGGAGCCGCACGATCCGAGTCGCGCCGATAACTTCGAGAAGGCCATTGGCCTCGCCCGCTTCGCCGAGAAGCACGGCCATCTGTTCGGGCGCATCCAGCTCATCCGCAAACAACCGTCCAAGGCGGGTGGCGACTGCTATGTCCGGTTGGAACTCAACAGCGAGGCGGTCCGCAAGAAGATGAAGGTGGTGACGTCCAATCCGCAGCTCGACGAGGTATTCAAGGATTGGGCGGTCTGCTGACCGATCGAAAGCCGCCGTTGAGCATCGAGGCCGGTGGCATGTTTCTGCTTCAACGCGCCCCAGCGTCCTGCGGCGATCGGATCAAACTCTCCGCCGGAATGCCCAGTCCAGCATGGAGCTTGCGGATCATGTTGAGCGTCAATGGACGTTTACGGTTGAGGATCTCATACACCCGATTGGATCGCCCGATCATGGACTCCAAGTCCTTGGGCGTGAGACCCGCCTGTTCCATGCGGAATTTGATGGCCTCCACGGGGTCGGGCAGATCCATCGGGAAGCGTTTCGCTTCATAGGCTTCGGCGAGCGTCAACAGGATTTCGAAACGCTCGCCTTCGGGTGTCGTTGGCTCTGGCTCCTGGTCGAAGAAGACGGAGATCTCGCGCATGGTGGCGCGGTAGTCGTCTTCCGTGCGGATCGGTCGAATGAACATGTCACAACTCCATTTCGATGGTTTCTACATCGATCGCATCGTATTCCGCATGGGTGCCGACGAACTTGACGTAGAGCGCACCGTACCGGTAAGCCACTGCGACGATGAGTCGGTGATTGTTGCCGCTGATGTTGAATACGACACGTCGGTTCTTGAGGATGCTCGCGTTGCGAAACTGCGCCTTGATATCTGCCGGTTGCTTCCAGTCCGCATTACGCGCTTCGTCGACCCAGGCCTCGAGATGCGCCTTGGCGCCGGGGTTGCGCATCCAATAGTCACGTAACATTTTCGTGGCCACGATTCTCATGCGAGCATGGTAGTCCCAAGATGGGACTATTGCAATCGTTCAGGATGTCGTTGCCACCTGCGCCGCTTGCTGGCTCTCCACCCGTGAGGCCCAGGAACGGCTGCACGAGGACCGGTTCCTGCTCGCCGAAGCCAACACGGCGCTCGCCGAGGCCGGACTCAAGCTCACCAAGGAAATGCCGATCAAGCACATGGCCGAGGTCCTGATCGAGGACATCGGCTACGCGGAACTGGGCAGCAAGGTCAAGCGTCCGCTGGAAGGGATCAAGATCGCCGGCTATGTCGGCTGTCAGACCAACCGCCCCTTCGGCATCGCCGGCGAATCCTTCGAGAACCCCAAATATCTCGACCACCTGGTCGAGACCCTGGGCAGCGAGTCGATCCCCGACTACGAGAAAAAGGTCCAATGCGGCGGCGGCGCGCTCGCCTTCTCCGAACCGGAGAAATCCCAGGAAATAGTCAAGGGCATCATCGAAGCGGCCTATGACCACGGCGCCGACCTCATCGTCACCCCCTGTCCGGTCTGTCAGATGAACGTCGAGGTTTATCAGGATCGGATCAACCAGACCTACGGCACCCAGTTCAAGATGCCGGTGGCCTATTGCTCGACCCTGATGGCGGTCGTCTATGGGCGCTCGGCCAAGGATGCCGCGATCAATGGACAGGTGATTCCGGCCAAGATGCTGTAGGCGATTGTGGGGAAGTAGCTCGACTACGATTGCTGCCGACCATCTTAAAGATCAAAGCCCGCATCCGCGGGCTTTTTCAGTCGTAATGGTAGCGACAGGAAATGATGACCAACTCATTGCCATCGACCCCGTAAACGAGACGATTGGATTCGTCGATACGGCGCGACCAGAAGCCCGAGAGGTTTTCCTTCAAGGGTTCGGGCTTACCAATGCCGTCGAACGGCTCGCGCAGACAGGACTGAATGAGAGTGTTGATCCGTCTGAGCGTCTTGCGATCCTGACCCTGCCAATACTGATAATCGTCCCAGGCCGCCAGGGTCCAGGTCGGGCGTGCTTGCCACCTATCAGTTTTATGTAGACAATTTGTCTATCGACATTGACAGATGAGATTGACACACATTGGGAACAGTCGCTTCTCTTGCGCGTGAGATCGAGCGCGGTCTTCGGCAGAGGCATCCTGGGCTGCGAAAAACGCTCGCGAAGAAACTCGCGCCCACCATCGCCGCGGCGATTCAGACCCAGACGGCCAACACCGCCCAGTGGGCCACGCTCCTGCCGATCGAGACCGAGCGGGCGGACATGCGCTTGCAGTGGATTGCCCGCCTGTTGGCCAATCCGTGGTTGGACTGTCGGGTGATCCTGGAGCCCTTGCCGCGGTGCTGGAAAGTGGAGGCCGGTGCCGCCAATCTGGGCTTCGAGGCGCAACGCGAGATCCTGGACGGCGTGGCCGGTTGGTTGCCCGCGGGTGCGCCGGTTCTGCTCGCGGCTGATCGCGTCTCTCCCTCGGGCGCGTTGTTTGAGTGGTTGCAGACCCACGGTTAGGGGTATCGGTTGCGGTTGAAGGGCCATCCTGTAGTCGATGTCGGGCGCGCGGACATCACCGGCACCGCCGATTTGACCAAGGGCGTCGCGTTGGGTTTCGCGCCGGGGGTGCGCCTGTTGCAGGACGGCATCGAGACCAACATTGGCATTTGGCACGAAACCGGACATGAGCAGGCGTGGATCATGGCCATGGATTGCCCGCCCACGGCGGCCACGACCCGTGATGACGGCTTGCGTTGGGTATTGAACCGAGGTTTTCCGATTTCAACACGCGCGGCTTCGGGCGGGAAGACACCCAATTGCGTTGCCCGGACCGCGTCGACCATTTGGGGCTGATCTTGAGCCTGGCAATGCATTGGTACACCGACACCGGGCGTCGCGATGCCTTGGAATCACCGACGCCGCTGGAACAAAAGGCGGCTGAACAGACCGATCCTGACCACTGGATCTTTCGCAAGCTCGCCCGCTCCTGTCTCTCCTGGTTTCAACGGGGACTGAGAAAACT
>NZ_CAIPNF010000388.1 GCF_903866365.1 uncultured Thiocystis sp. | reverse complement strand
CAGCAAGCACATGAGTGGTCGTGACCTGGGCCGACAAGAACCCACACCCGCGTTGCGCTATCGTGCGGCGGAGGTCGGCGCCTGCGGCGCGTAGCGCAGATCGATCGATAAAGTCAAACCTTAAAAACTCGAAGATCGAGTAACATCCTTCCATTTGGCAACGAACTGCTCGGGGGTCATGGGGCAATGAATCTCGGATGGCGGCGGGTGTGAAGCGTATCACTGCGCGCGCTTGCCGAGGGCGCGATCTGGTCTGGCGTGGACCGTCGCCGCACAGAGACGAATCGCCGCGCGGAATGGGGCCTCCTGACGGATCCGAGACGGAGGCGAGGTGTTGGGTGTACGGGGGCGGCGTTGACGCCAACCGACTGGCTTGCCCCTGCTCAATGCCTTTGTTGATCCACTCTTGCGCCACCGTCATGTGCAATGCCTCCTCGCGCTCCGGCTTGGCTTGGATCAGCGCCGCTCGGAACAGGGTTTTTGTGATGTGATACTGCCTGACAATATCGATCAGGACTTGCCGTATAAAAACGCCGCCAGCTCCTCGATAAGGAACTGGCGGCGGGTCTCCTGAGACGGCTCAAGCCGCCGCGCGTCGGTGCTGAAGGGAATGGACGACATCGGCCCAATCCACCCCTTTCTCATCCATCGGAATCGGCCCACTTGGCATCCTGACCAGGGTCTCGATACCGGCTTGAACCAAGCGTTGCCGTAAGGCGGCAGCGGCTTTCTCGCCGGTTTCGCTGCGATCCAGATCGGCCCAGATCGTCACCTGACGCACCCCGGCGGGCGGTTCAAACGTTTCCAGTAGCGTCGCACTGACCGCGGCCCAAACGGGTTGCCCGGAGAGACAGCGCGCCGCCAATGCGGTTTCGATGCCCTCGGCCACGCCCATCTCCGCGTCAACCGACGCGAGATGGATCGCTCCGCCCGTCATCGATGCCACTGGCGGCATCAGTTTTTTCGGGCTGGGTACCGTGGCTTTCCAGGCACCGTTGCGGTGCAGGTAGGTCCGATGCAGCGTCACCGCTTTCCCGTGCGGATCGCTCACCCGTGCCAGCATGGCCGGATAATGGCCGGTCGCGCGCCCGTTCTCGTAGTAAGCGAGATGCGGATGAAACCGCACCACCCGCGGGTCCAGCCACGCCAGGGAGGGACCGACACCACGATGCTCTAAATAACGCCACAGTGGCCAAGCCGCTGGATCGGTGGGGGCAAGCGACTCGCCCCAGGTGGAACGTAACGCCTGTCGGCACACATCGACCGACCTCTCGGTGTTCATCATCGGATGCACACCCATTGGCCGGATGGGCTGGCGGTCAGCGTGCTCGGTCAATCCCAATGACGCGCCAACGGCCTCCAGTGCGGCGGGAAAGGTCCAGCCGGTGAGCCACCTCAACAGCGCGAACCCATCCGGGAAGGCCCCGCAGGAATTGCAGATACCGCCGCCCGTGTGGGCGACATCCCGAAAAAGGCGAAACCCATCGCTGCCGCCATGCATGGGGCATGCGCCATGTCGCCCCGGACGCTTCAGGGCGGGTTCCAACGCCGGAACCCAATGATGCAGGATGCCAATCCAGCGGCCCTGCGCGTGCGTTCTAACCAACGTGGCGTTTAATGTCATACGACTTCCGATTCTTCAATATTGGGAAAAGGAAGACGTACCCCTCGCGGGAATACGCTTCCCGTGAGGGTGAAAAGTGTCGGCCTTACCGATTGGAAAGGCGGCTATCGCTGACCTGAACCGTCGTCAACAACGCATCCAGCTTGTTTCCATGCCGTGCACAGAAGGCTTGCGCCTCCTCGGTCTCCGGTGTCGACAAGCCGGCCGCCCGAGCCAACAGCACGAGGCGGAACAAGGCGTCCGAGGGCATAAAGCTGAAGCGGCGTTTGTCTGCTTCGACCCAGACGATCGGGCCGGGAGCGTTCTTCGGCGTTGCGCTCGCGAGCGCATCGAGTGCATCCGGTTGATTGATGATGAGATTTTCCAGCCAATCGGCGTAGATTCCATCGCTCACGGGACTGGTCGGGAGGAGCGATTCCCGCGCCTTCACGAGCACGTTTTCGAGCAGTTCGGCATAGGCGGACGCCCCTGCCGCGATCAGAAAGTCGTTTAACTGCTCGTTGGCGATGAGATCGACGCCCTCGCCGTTGGCGATGTCTTGTAGGACGTCGCGCGGGAGGACATCGATCACCGTCAATCCCGGTTCGGGAAATCCGTCCCAAAGTCTCGGTTTGCAGGTCGCCTCCTGGATCGCTTCCAGTTTTTCCAGGATCTGACGCGCCTGATCCTCGTTTCCTTCGACCCACCAATAGGAGGAGTGCATGGCATCCTCGTAAAACAGGATGGCGAGCGACGAATTGGCTTTCATGGTGTTTTCCAAGTGGTGAGAAAGCGCCTCCCCGTTTGGGAAGACGCGTCCTGTGATGGTGAGGGCCGGCGAGGATGTCAACGCGACATCCCAGGAGCCGAGCGGCGGTCAACGGCTAGATCCGCTGGCGGCGCACGATCCGAACCTGATCGCCAGGGTCGAGATCCACCGGGAAGCCGCCGCGCGTGTTGATGCGCGGAAGCGACAGGTGAACGGGCATCCAGCCGGTCGATTTGCCGACCCAAAAACGGCGGGTTTCCCGACCTTTGGGGTCGAGGATCGCCACGCGGGTCTTTTCAAGCCCAATCAGTTCCGGGGTGAGCAATGCCGGACAGCGTTTGCCGGTGCGTTGGTGGTGCGCTTCCCCGAGGCGCATGGCCGCGTGGTAAGCCTTCAGAAGTTCGTCGCTGCCCAACGGCAAATCGGCACAGGGCAGACCTAACCAGTCGAGCACCTGCCGCCGCCGGCGTTCAGCAACGTGATGCCCGATGGTTGAGGAACCGCCGGTCACCTGGATGACATAGAAATTGTTCATGCGTTTTCTCCGAAGAAACGAGGAGACGCATGATTCCCAAGGGGAAGATGAGTCTCCCCAGGGGGTCATGCCAGCAGGATGCTGACTCGATGATGAGAATCGGCCGGAAATGCCGCGATGCAGGGACGTTTAAAGCAGGTTGCGTTCGGCCATGGAGGTGCAGGATTCGGCGACCACAATGTGATCGAGAACGCGGACCTCGATCACACCCAGCGCGTTTTTCAACTTCGTCGTGATCGAGAGATCCGCCGCACTGGGATCCGCGTGGCCAGAGGGATGGTTGTGAAAATTATGTGGCGTGTTTTCTTATGTGCCTGAAAGAGGTGATCTCGGCGCAGATGAAGGGTTGTCGACCGATGCGTGGGCACATAATGGCAATCCAGCCGGGGCGAAGACTCTGCCCCGGATCGGAAGAGGGATGATTGTCTTGGGGGCGAAGGCCGCCCGCCCAACCCCGTGCTCAGCACGCTAAAGGGACGACAACCAGGCCAGCATCGTGGCATCGTCCTGCCATGTGGGTTTACGGGAGCGCCCCGGACTTGCCGCCACAGGTTCGCACAGGTTCAGGGCATCGGCCTTCATGCGGACGGTGATCTCGGCATACCGGTTGGTCGTCTCCAGGTTGGCGTGTCCCAGCCAGCCGCGGATGACATTGACCTCCGCGCCGGCTTCGAGCAGGTGGACGGCGGCCGTGTGCCGAAAGACATGCGGGGTCACCCGAACCTGCGAAGTAGGTTTGGCCGAAGTCTCCCAGATCTGAGCGTAGTGGCGGATGCGCTTGTAGATGCCAAAGCGCGTCATCGGCAGTTGGCCCGTTCCGACGAACACCGGGGTATCTGGCGGCAAGTCGGGGGCTCGTTCGTCCAGCATGGCCTGCAAGGTCCTCACGGTCTGGCTCCACAGGGGACAGGTTCGCCACTTCGAGCCTTTGCCCAGCAGCCGAACCTGAGCCGGCGAGCGCAAATCGAGTTGCCCCATCGTCAGTTGGGCGACTTCCGAGACGCGTGCGCCCGTGTTGTACAGCAGCATCAAGAGCGCGCGATCCCGCCGGGCAAGCCGGTCCTGAGGGTCGATGCAGGCGAACAAGGCTTCGAGCTCATCGCGGGCGAGGAACGTCATCTCCGGAAGCGGACAGCGCTTCATCGGAATGGCCGCAACCTTCGCACAGGACGGCAGCATTTCGGGGACCGTGCGGCCAAGGTATTCGTAGAACACGTGCAGCGCGGCCAGACGCTGGTTGCGCGTGCTGATGGCGTTGCCACGTTCGGCTTCCATGTTGTGCAGGAAAGCCTGTACCGCTGGGTAGTCCAGGTGCTCTAGGTCCAGTTTGCTCACGCCCCGCCGGTTCACGCCGGCCACAAAGATTAGGAACAGCCGCAAGCTGTCCCGATAGCTGCGAATGGTACTGGACTGCAAGCCCTTATCCTGAGACAGGTAGTTCAGGAAGTAGCTCTGAATGACCGATGCAAGGCTCGGATGCGTCATGGCGCCACCTCTTCGGTAAGGACCGGGGCAAAGGCCTCGAAGCGCTGATTGGCCGCCTCGAGAAGCGCGTTGCTCATGGTGAGGTACACCGCCGTACTGGCCGGATTGACGTGCCCCAAGATGGTCGACAGGTAATGCAGACGATCGGCTGGCGTGAGCCCCTGGCGATACCAGTTCAACAGCGTGCGCACGGCAAACGAATGACGAAGGCCGTGGACGTGCGGACCGAAGACGCCGGGGGGGACCTCCAGGGCCAGTTGTGGCAACAGATCGTCCCGGAACGTATTGCGGATGCTGTTCGTGCTGATCGGCGTGTGGCCGTTCCAGGAGAACAGAAAGCTCGAGCCCGTGCAGGCATCGCCCTGTGCCTGACGCCGGTCCAGGTAGCCGCGCAGTCTGTCGGCCAGCTTGGGACCGAATGGCACCAGCCGGTCCTTGCCGAACTTCGTGTTGCGGATCTCCAAGACCTCGCGCTCCAGGTCGACATCGCCCCATTGCAGGCGGGCGACCTCGCCAACCCGCAGGCCCAAGCCGGCCAGCAAGGCAAAGATCATCTCGTCGGTGGCGCCTCGTCGCGGTGCGCGCGGGTTATCCTCCAACGCCTTGGACAGGGCCAGCAGTTGCCGGATGGTCTCGGGCGAAAACAGGAAGGGAAGCCGACGCGCCGTCTGCGGCTGCGCTTTGGCTTGTAACGGCGACGCCGAGAGGATCTGCTGGCTGACGATCCAATCGAACAACCCCCGGACATGGCCCAGCAAAGTGTTGTAACTGCGTGGGTTGGTGCGCTGGCGGGAGGCCAGGAAGGCCTGCAGGCACCCAGGGTCAATCGCTTCGAGGCCGTCGATGCCTTGCTCATCGAGAAAGCGGTCGAGCAATCGCAGTTGGCGATCTTCGTTGGCGAACTTGCACCCCATGGCCCGCTTGACCCGCAGGTACTGCTCGATGTGAGGCGCAAGGGTGCTGTGAAAGCCGTTCCAGTGGGCGGTCATAGCATGTCCTCCGCCTCTCCAATGACGAGCTCACGCAGCTTATGCACCGCCACCTTGGCGTAGATCAGCGTGGAGGCAGGAGCACGATGGCCCACGTAGTCGCCGATGACCTTGAAGGGCACATCGGCTTCGACGAGGTGCTGCACGCAGGCGTGGCGCAGGGTGTGGGATCCGGGCCGCGTCACAGGGATGTCGGCACGGCGCATCCGGCCACTGACCATGGCGGAAACCGTCGCGTGCGGCATGGGAGCGTAGGGCGACCTGGCGGTGAGAAAGACCTGACGGTGCGCCACATCCGTTCGACGAACCTGCAAATACTCGATGACGGCATCACCGGCCGTTGCCGAGAGAGGGTAGCGGGTCGAGTGGCCACCCTTGCGCATCGGGATGCTGATCTGCGCATGCGGCCAATCGAAGTCCCCCAGGCAGAGCGCGGCGATTTCCCGCGTGCGCAATCCGTAGCTGGCCAGCAGCATCAGAATGGCGTAATCGCGCTTGCCCAGCTCGGAGCGTCGATCGATGCTGGCCAGCAACCGCTCGACATCCTCCCAGCCGATGGCCCGAGGAATGGATGCCTGCCGATAGGTGCGGCCGCGCGGCACACTGCGCACGAGATCCACGGGTACGATGCCCTCGCGGTGCACGTAGCGGAGAAAGACGCGCAAGGCGGACGCGCTATTGACCATGCCAGCCTTGTGGAGGACCTTGGCCCGCTCGTTGAGGAACTCGGTGATGCAGGCCGGCGTCAGGTCAGCCAGGGCGATGTCAGTTCGGGCCAGATATGCCTCGAATGGGCGCAGCGTGTACCTGTAGTCCAGCAGCGTGGTTGGGCGTAGACCCTTCTCGTTCCGCAGAAAGGTGAAGAACCCACTGATGGTTCGCTCAATTTTACCCCTCGGTTCATGAAATGACGGCAAGCTACAGGGACTTGCTGTCTTTGAATCATGCACACGATGGAAACACCACCCACAGTTACACGCATCGAACGGGTTGATGACATCCCCCTGCT
>NZ_CAIPNF010000387.1 GCF_903866365.1 uncultured Thiocystis sp. | reverse complement strand
GGGGTACGACAACGATTCCTTCATTTTCGGGCCATAAGCCAATAAGCGCGAGGCCGATTGCGCCAAATAAAGGCACCCGTACAAGTGCCCATGGACATGTCCCGCTGGCTCAGCGATAAGGTCGTGGAGGCCATTGTCGTGGGCCAAGCCCTCCCCCCGCAAAGCGCCGACGAGATCCTTCGTAGAACCGTGAGCGGTTTCCGGCGGAGCAACCCGGGCGATGCCATCGATCGTGCCCCCCATGACCCGGCACACCGGACACCAGGTCGCCCAGAAATAGACCAGCACCGGCCGGTCCCGCGCTGCCGCGAGGTCGAAGGGTCGACCGTCCAGCGTGACCCGCGCGAGGGGCGGCGCCGCGCCGCTGGCCAGCGGTCGGGCCTTCCACCATTGGACCCCGGCAACGATCAGGGCAAGGTTGAGCAGCCAGCCGCGCCAGCGGTGGCGGTGGCGGTGGCGGTGGCGGGAGGTCGGTGGGAAGGGGTCAGCGGCGGGCTTCCTGGATGCAGCGGGGATCCTGAAGGCAAGGAGCGCGTGCGCTCGCGTGACAGTCCGCCATCGCCCACCAAGGGGTCTGACGATCAATCAGCGATCGTCAGACTCCATGTGCCCCCTTCTAGGGCTCCAGGCAGGCGGGATTCAGGGCACGGCTTTCGGGGACTTCTGCGTTGATTCCTCAAGGATGTTGCTCAGATCGGCAGGCGTGAGCTGATCATCATAGATCCCCGCCCCAACTCGGATGTCCGACTTGAACGAGACCGCGGCGCTTTGGGTATAGGAAATCTTGCGCGACGCCTTGGCTTCGCCCGGCTTCGGCCACCAATACTCGACCCAGCCACCGTCCTGGTTGGCGCTCGCTTGGCAGAGATGCTGAAACAGCGGTTGGTCTTTGTCGTCACGCATCCGCAGGATAGGTTTGCCCACCAAGTCGGGGCGCAGAGGGTGAGCGATCATGACATCCTCGCGACAGCTATACACGAACACATAGCTGTCTTTCCACACCCAGCGAGCATCCTTGTTGTTGTTGAAATCCGAAAAACCGGCCAAGCCCTTCTCGTTCAGATATTGGACAGCCTCATGCACCTTTAATACCACTTCCTTGGCCGTGGCAGGAGCAGGATCGGCGGCCCACGCGATCGTCGTGGCAGTACCCAGGTTCGCCGCGAGGGCCGCCAGAACAAACGTCATTTTTCTCATCGTCGAATTCTCTTGAGTCAGACTGCGCGGAAAGGAAAGCTACGAGCGGAACGGTGGGCGGTTACTTAACCCAGGGCTTGCCTGCGGGCAAGAGTTCCCGCTCGTAAACCTCGTTGAGGATGATCCGAGCCATCATGTACCAAGCCGTGAGGGCGCAGGCCATCAGGACGTAACCAGCAACGACCGTCATCGCCGGATAACCGAAGTGCGCGAGATCTAACAGGATGAAACCTAGCAGCAGCAGGGTGAAGGTGATGGCCATGGCGCCGTGGATGCGCAGAGAACCGACCCAGAGGATCGCCGTGAACAGGGTCCAGGCGACCAGGAACCAACCAACATCTTGCGTGCTGGCTTTAAAGAGGTCGTAGTTGTTCGCGATCAGCATCAACGCCAGCGCAATCCAGAAAGCGCCATAGGAGGTAAAGGCGCAATACCCGAAGTGATTGCCGGTCTTCTGCTCCTGAAGCCCGGCGATGAGTTGGGCTGCGCCGCCGAAGATCAGCCCGAGCCAAACCACCGGTCCGATGCTGGACATCCAGCCCACATTATGGAATTGCAGCACCATGGTCGTGAGACCGAAACCAGCCAGACCGACGACGGCCGGGTTACCCAATTTTTGTTCCGCCATTTTGTTTTGTCCGATCACGAATAAAGAGGGAGGAGATAACCCTGCTATCCTAACGCATTGCTCTTGTTCGCCGCATATCCGATCTGGATTCGCCCTCACAGCTTCGCGATGATTGGGCCAACTGGCCACACGAATCCAATTGATGACACGCCCTAGACTAAGCCACATCTTCTACATACCCGCCAGCCACTTTCCCGATCAACCCAAACAGCAGGTCCGGCAGGTTCGACACCCCGTTAGCGTGAAGACGCGCAACGCCAGGAGGTGTCGCGAGATAGTCCAGTAGCGCGGGCTGAAGCGCGTTGCATCGGGTAATAGCACCCAATCGCGGTAGCCAGGCGAACGGTAGGCAAAGGCGGCATCCAGGAGTTGATGATAGAAAACCCGATTCATGCGCCCGATCCTTGAGTTCCACGGCTGTTCGATGATCTTCAGCCGTGACCAGGCAACTGCCAGGGCTTCCTCGTGCAACCGATGGTATTGGCCGCCCAAGAGTTGACGCAACACATCGCAATGAAAATGGAATAGCTCATGCTGATGGGTTTTCATGACTCACGTTTCGGAGTTGAAGTTCGCCATGGCGATCGTCTCAGACCTCCATAGAATCAGTCTCTGCGCCCTCCAATTGGAGGGTGAACTCATCGAGTTGCAGTGCCTGAACGAAGAAGCGCTGCACCTGCTCATCGATGGC
>NZ_CAIPNF010000386.1 GCF_903866365.1 uncultured Thiocystis sp. | reverse complement strand
CAGCTCATCCTCCGACTCGACGACGACAAGACCCTGGGGCGGGAACTGCGTACCTACCTGCAAACCGACAAATACATGGGTCGCAAGAACGACGGCACCGCGTCCACGACCACGGTCAAGATCCTGCGCGAGCGCCAGGAAGAAAACCGCGAGCGCCGCCAGCGCCTGGTCCTGCAACTGGAGCAGTTGTGCCGGGAGGGCGGCTATTACGCCGCCGGTCAGCCCACCCAGCCCAAGGGCGGCACCGCCGCCTCGGCCCTGACCGATGCCCTGAACTATCTGATCCGCAACAGCTTCAACAAGCTCGGCTATCTCGCGCACCTCTCCGCCAATCCGCAGGCCGAGATCAAGGCGGTGCTCAGTGCCACCGACGTGGACGATCTGGGGTTTTCGCTGGAGGCGGGGCAGGGCAACCAACAAGCCCTCGATGAAGTCCAGAGCTACATCCAGCTCATGGCCAGCGCCAATAAACCGGTGATCCTGGAAGACTTGGTGGAGACGCGCTTCGGTCTGCGCCCCTATGGTTGGCCCGAATGGGAAGTGGTGCTACTGATCGTGCGTCTGGTCAGGAAGGGCGAGATCAGCCTGGCGAGCGACGGCGCGACCCTGCCCCTCGACAAGCTCCATGAGGCCGTCATCGCCCCCAGCAAATGGAAGCGCCTGCTGGTGGTCAAACGCCAGAGCGTCGATCAGGGGCAACTCCAGGCCGCGCGCCATCTGGCCAAAGAGGTCTTCGGCAACCTCGCCCCGGACGGCGAAGAGGCCCTTGATGCCCACCTACGCCTACAACTGGGCGGTTGGCGAACCAACCTCAGCCAGTACAAGACCCTGGCCGACACCGGCACCTATCCCGGCGGTCAGGAGATTGCCGATGCCCTGGGCGTCATCAACAAACTCCTGGCAGAGACCGCGAGCGTGGGGCTCATCGGCCGGTTCCTGGAACGGAAGGCCGACCTGCACGACCTTTCCGACGAGGTCCACGAACTCACCAATTTCTACACCACCCAGCGCCCCGCCTGGGACAAGCTGCGCCTGGCCCAAACCCGCTTCCAGCCCAACCGCGACTGGCTGGATCGGGACGACACCGCCGCCAAGGCCCTCGCCCGGATCAAAGCGATTCTGGGGAATGCGGCGCCCTATGGCCTGATCAAAGAGGCCGAGGCCCTGATCCAGACCGTCGAACGGGTTAACGACGCCTTGGTGGCCCAGCGCCGCGACCAGATCCTGCCCGGCATCGACACGCAACTCGCCAAGATCCAGGTGGAACTGGACGCCGCCAAGGCCAGCGGCGATCTGCGCAACCAGTGTCTCTATCCCTTGCAGCAGCTCAAGGGTCAGGTCGAGAGCCAGAGCAGCCTCGCGCATATCGGCCAAGCGGCACAGCAGGCGGTCGAAATGGGCGATGCGGCACTTGACAGGATCGAGGCGGCGCTGAAGAAGCCACCAGGAAAGCCCCCAAAAATCGGCGATCAGGATGCCCCGCCGGTCTATGTGAAACCGCGCCGGGTCGTCAAAGCCACCGCCTTTATGTCGGGGACGTACCTGGAAACCCAGGACGAGATCGACGCCTATCTCAGGACTTACGCATTGACAAACGCCGCATTTTATGATCTAAAAAATACGTGTAACCATATTCCGCTACTCATTTAAAATGAGCCGGCGATGCCGCGCCGTAACCGTCGCCATCGCGGGCGACCAAAGCGAATATTGCAGTT
>NZ_CAIPNF010000385.1 GCF_903866365.1 uncultured Thiocystis sp. | reverse complement strand
TCCCGCAGACTTCTCTTCCGCCGGTTGCTTGAGCAACTCGTCGTGACAGATCCTGTCCCCGAGAGCCGACTCATCGATGGTCACCATTGGCAGCCCCACAAGATGTAGTTTGAGGCGGAGCTAACCGTCCACCCCCTTTCTACAATATCTCCCAGCGTTTTTTTCGTCAAAGTAGTCATATATAAACTGTGATCAAGTGTTTCCAATAACGAGATTTCATTCATGCTTCCACAATCTCCACAACATCCCACGCGATAGCGTCCCGTTTATCCATGCTGAATTTCCACCGCCTGACTGCGTAACCCAGCAACGCCCAACAATTGCCGGTCGTTGGTCAGCAAGACTGCATTCTGTGTGGCCGCACTGGCGGCGATGATGGCATCGGGGACTTTCAACTGACAGTCTCGACGCAAGCGGATGGCCGCTTCGCACACGGCGGCGTTCAGATCCACACGCTGAAATTGGTTCAACAGCCATCGTAACTCTCGTTCCTGGGTCGGTGTGATGTTCGACCAGGACAGTAGTTCGATTTCGCTGATCACCGAGTAAGCGTAATAACCCGCCTCGATCCCAACCATCGCTTTGCCGGCGTGAATGTCAATCAGGATATTGGTATCGAGGAGATAGTTCATCGCCATTCCGTATCCCGAATCTGCCGCTGAAACGCGACGCTCTCCTCGGTGATCGGCTCAGTACCGGCAAATCGGGGAAAATCACGGGCGGGGTCGATCAGCGTCCGCTGTGCATGGGCTTGGCGCGTGGCGATGAACTCCACGAAGTCCAGAACTTCGGCTTGATGGCCTTCATCGAGGGTCCGCAGCCGGTCGAGTAACGCCGTTTCGATCAGGGTATTCATCCTGGATGCCTCGGCTCAATCAAGTAAGAATGCCGCATTCTCGGCAATGCGGGTTTGCAGTTCCAGTGCTTGCGCATTCAACGCCTCCAACTCCTCGTTCCATGCCTCAAACTGTGCCTTGAAGTCCTCGTCACTGACGGACTCACCCGCCACCACGCCAACGTAGCGGCCTGGGTTGAGCGACCAGCCCTGAGCGGCAATCTCGTCGAGCGTAGCGACTTTGCAGAGTCCGGGGACATCCTGATAGACAAGATCCGGGAAGGTTTCGCGCAGATCGGGATCGGTGCCGGGATAATCTTCATCGGGACCGGCCATGAACTCGGGCGCTTCGCCACGATAGAGCCGGGCAATGTTGGCGAGATACTCGATCTGCCGGGGACTCCACTTGCGCAGTGCCCGGTTGACCTGTCGGTAGAGATGGCGGGCATCGATGAATAGCACCTGGTCAGCACGCGCCGTCTGAAATTTCTTTTTGTCCAGAAACCAGAGCGTACAGGGCAAGGTGACGGTGTAGAACATATTGGAACCGACCGCGACCATGACATCGACGGCGTTGTCGTCCAGGAGCTTGCGACGAATCTCCTGTTCAGCCCCGCGCGCATCGCTGGCGGAGTTCGCCATGACGAAGCCCGCGCGTCCGATGGGGTTGAGTGCACTGTAGAAAAGCTGAATCCAGAGATAGTTGGCGTTGTCGGTGGTTGGAATGCCGAAGGGAAACCGCTTGTCGCCTTTCAGGCGCTCCTTATCCACGCCGCTCACATTGAACGGCGGATTCGCCATCACGAAGTCGAAACGACCCAGTGCGTCGTGCGGGTTCTCGTAGTAGGTATTCGCCACGCGAATATCCCCCGAGAGACCATGTACGGCGAGGTTCATCTTGGCGAGCTTGACGGTTTCGGCGTCCTTCTCGGTGCCGAAGACGCTGATCTCGGAGGCGACGTTGCGCTGGTGACGTTTGCCGAAGGCGGCACTCTGCACGAACATGCCAGCGGAGCCGCTGGCGGGATCAAAGATGCGTCCGTGGTAGGGCTCCATGATCTCAACGATGAGTTCGACCAGGGACTTCGGCGTGAAGAACACCCCGCCTTTCTGCCCTTCCGCCAGCGCGAAAGCGCCCAAGAAGTATTCGTAGATGACACCGAACGCATCACCCGCTTGATTGAGCGGTGCCAGCAGACGCAGCAACTCAATCAGCGTGGGGTTCGAGAGCAGGGTGTAATTGCGTGGCAGGACGCCGCGCAGCTCCTCGTTCTCGTTCTCGCTCTCGATGGCGGCCATGGCGTCGTTGACGGCACGACCGACATTCTCGCCTTCCGGCAGCGCCAGTAGATGCGAGAAACGTGCCTTGTCCGGTAGATAGAGGGTGCCCTGTTCCTGGTAGTCGTACTTGTCGGCTTCCGCTGGCGACACGCCCTCTTGCTGAAGCTGTGCCTGTGCATCGACGAAGCGCTGTTCAGCATGGCGCAGGAAAATGAGGCCCAGAACGGGTGTCGAGAACTGCGAGGGACGCAGCCCGGTGTTGGCCCAGAGCTGGTCAGCGGCGCTCCATAAACGCGATTCGATGTCCTTGATCGTCATGAGTCTTCTTGCTGGTGATGGTTTCAAGTCTTCAAGCACATCCCGTGCAGGAAAGCACTTGAGTCATTCAGGCCAGGGTGTCTGCGCGCGAGACGACAGGACAGCAGAGGCTCCTATGCCCGATGCTCCGCCATGCGCGGCCAAAGATCAACCGATAGGGCGTCGTCCTGTTGTCGTGCGACGCGCGCGAGGCATCAGCGTGTCGATTTAACGTCAAACCGCTATGTGCTCGTAAAAGGATCCAGGACTTACGCATTGACAAACGCCGCATTTTATGATCTAAAAAATACGTGTAACCATATTCCGCTACTCATTTAAAATGAGCCGGCGATGCCGCGCCGTAACCGTCGCCATCGCGGGCGACCAAAGCGAATATTGCAGTT
>NZ_CAIPNF010000384.1 GCF_903866365.1 uncultured Thiocystis sp. | reverse complement strand
GAGGCGCTGACGCAGGTGGTCATCAACCTGACCGAAACGCGCTTCCAGGATCTCGATCAGCGTTTCGACCAGCGCCTCCATGCGACCGCAGTCCATGCCTTGCCGCAGTCCCTGCTGAATGCCCTGCTGGATCCCCTGCTGGATCCCCTGCTGGATCCCCTGCTGAATCCCTTTTTCGATCCCGCGTTCGATCCATTCTTGAGCAACGGTCATGTGCAAACTCTCCTCGCGTTCGGGCTTGGCTTCGGCCAGCGCGGCGCGGAATTGGGTTTCGGTGATGGCGTAGTGGCGCACAATATAGACCAAAACCTGCCGTTCCAGTGCCTCGCCGTCGGGGAGGTCGCGCAGAATGCGAGCGAGGTCAGCCGGCGCGAGATCGCGCACGAAGACGGCGCACAGGGCACCGAGCGCGGCGCGCACGGCGGGATCGGCGGAACGGTCGGGATAGGGCATCGGCCCCAGCTCGCGCACCTGATAGCGCAGATCGCGCAGCCACTCCCGCACCTCGTCATCGGTGTCCAGACACTCCAGAATCGAGGTCGGGACGCTCCAGGGCTGGCGGCCATGATAGAGCACCAGGGGCAGGATCGGCGGCAGGCGACGCAAGCGCGATGCCCGGCCTTCGGCATAGCGGGTCCAGATCCGCACCAGATAACCGAGTAGTTGCAGCGGGGTGCCGGGGTCGGGCGCGCTTTTGTGTTCGAGCAGCACATAGAGTAGCGCCGGCTTGCCGCCGGTGAGTCTGACCTGATAGAGCCGGTCGCTCCGGGTGTCGCGCAGATGCTCATCGATGTAAGTGCCATCGAGCAGGCAGAAGCCCACAGCGCAAAGCAATGGGGCGAGCAGCCGAGCCGGACCTTTGATGAACTGATGGTTGGCTACCTGAAGGCGAGCGAAGCGGACAAGCGGCCATCGGGGTTCCAGCGAGATAAGGAAATCGTCCGCAACCTCCGACAGCATTTTGGGGGAACAGAATTGTCCGCATTGTCACCGTTGCTGATTCGGCTTTATGTCGATCACCGTCGAACAGTGGTCGCAAACGGAACGGTTAATCGAGAACTTTGCGTCCTCTCGTCGGCGATTAATTACGCTCGCCGCGAATGGGAGTGGGATATACCGAACCCCGTTCCTGGACGCAAATTGAGGACACCGGAAGGGCGGGTACGCTGGATGACCCGCGAAGAATCGGTACGTTTATTGGATGAGGCGAGCCGCGAACCCCAGGCACCGCACCTGACCGACTTCATTCGACTGGCGCTCAACACGGGTTGTCGGAAAGGCGAATTGCTCGGGTTGGAATGGAAGCGGGTCGATCTCCAGGCGGGGCTGATCCTCCTGGAAGCCGACCACACCAAAACACTCAAGAGAAGAAGCGTACCAATCAATGCGGATGCCCGCGAAGCGATCCTATCACGGTCGCGATTTAGAGCGCGACATTGCCCATTGAGTCCATGGGTGTTCTGTCATGAGGACGGGTCGAGGGTGTTGGACCTGAAGCGGAGTTTCACCACCGCCCGGAAGCGAGCCGGTATCGAGGATTTCAGGGTGCATGATCTGAGGCACACCTGCGCCGCTTGGTTAGTCTCGGCGGGGGTGCCACTGACCGCTGTTCGCGATCTGTTGGGGCATACGACTGTCAAGATGACCGAAAGATACGCGCATCTTGCACCGGAGAATGTGCGCGCAGCCGTCGCGATGATCGAGAGCGACGAGTCACGTTTAAGTCACGTCGGGAAATTGAAGGTGGTCACGACCACAGGGTAAAGGCTTGATTTATATGGTGGAGCCGAGGGGGATCGAACCCCTGACCTCCGCATTGCGAACGCGGCGCTCTCCCAGCTGAGCTACGGCCCCAGGATTGAAAATCCGGTTCCTGGATCGACTGGCGATCCACGAAACCGGTCGCCTTCGCGACCGGTCAATTCTGCATCTATTCGGCGCTTGGATACAAGGCCAAGTTTGAATGGAATTACGTTTTCAGAACAAATTCCAGAACCGCCTTGGTGCCGAAATAGGCGAGGATCAGGATAACGAAGCCGCCGAGTGTCCAGATAATCGCGGTGCGGCCGCGCCAGCCCTTGCGGAAGCGGCCGATCAGCAGACCGCCGAACACCAGCCAGGCGAGCACCGAAAGGACGGTTTTGTGCACCAGATGCTGGGCGAACATGTTCTCCAGAAAGGCGAAGCCGCTTAGCAGTGCCAGCGTGAGCAGCACGAAGCCGGCGGTGATCATCTCGAACAGCAGGCTTTCCATGGTCTGAAGCGGCGGCAGGGTGCGGATGAAACCGCCGACCCGACGGCGCCGCAGATGGCGGTCCTGCACCGCGAGCAGGATTGCCTGGCCCGAGGCCAGCGTCAGCAGGCTGTAGGCGAGCATCGACAGCAGGACATGAATTTTCAGCGACCAGCTCGCCGTGGGTCGCAGAAAACTAACCTCGGCAAAATTGGCCTCCAGAATCAGGCTCAGCGCGGCGGCCGGCAGCAGGATCAGACCGAGATTGTCGACCGGTTTGGTCAGACTGGAGACGAGTAGCAGCGCAATGATCGTCCAGGAGGTCAGAGCCAGGGCATGATAGAAGCCCAGATTGAGGCCGGCACTGCTGAAGATGCTATCCCACAAGAGCCAGCTATGCAGGGCCAGGCCAGCAAAGCCGACGAAGATGGCGAGATTGCGCTCGGGGATCCATCCCTCCTTGCGAAACAGGCGCAGACCGATCAAGGCGGCGGCGGCCAGGTAGCAGAGGGTGGCGACGGTGGCAAGGAGGGTATGAGTCATAAGCTCGACAGCATGGTGCAAGTAAAGTGGGACTGAAAACGACGCGGGGCATTGCGTGCGTCATATTATACTCGCAAGTTATACGCTACATCGCTGACAGTCTATTTTATCGCTGACAGCTCTCTTTTCGAGGTCGGATCATGTTCGAGAATCTCCAGGACCGTTTTGAAGGCGTCCTGACCAATCTGCGCGGACAGGGCCGCCTGACCGAGGACAACATCAAGGACACCCTGCGCGAGGTGCGCATGGCCCTGCTGGAGGCGGATGTGGCGCTGCCGGTGGTGCGCCGGTTCGTCGAGGAGATCCGCGAGAAGGCGCTCGGCGAGGCGGTGACCCGCAGCCTGACCCCCGGTCAGGTGCTGATCAAGATCGTCAATGACGAACTGGTCAGCATCATGGGTCAGGCCAATGAGCAGCTTGACCTGACGACTCAGCCGCCGGCGGTGGTGCTGATGGCGGGCCTGCAGGGCTCGGGCAAGACCACCAGCGTGGCCAAGCTCGCCCGCTGGCTCCAGGAAAAACAAAAGAAATCGGTCATGGTGGTCAGTTGCGACGTGTACCGTCCGGCCGCCATCGAACAGTTGAAGACGGTTGCCGCCGAGGTGGGTGCGGAGTTCTATCCCAGCAGTGGCGATCAGGATCCGGTCGAGATCGCCAGGCGCGCGCTGGATAGCGCCCGCAAGCATTATAAAGACGTGCTGATCGTCGATACCGCCGGTCGTCTGCATGTGGACGTGGCGATGATGGACGAGATCAAGGCCATCCATGCCGCTTTGAATCCGATCGAGACGCTCTTTGTTGTCGACGCCATGACCGGCCAGGACGCGGCCAACACGGCCAAGGCGTTCGACGAGGCGCTGCCGCTGACCGGCGTGATCCTGACCAAGACCGACGGCGATGCGCGCGGCGGCGCGGCGCTCTCGATCCGCCAGATCACGGGCAAGCCGATCAAGTTTCTCGGCACGGGCGAAAAAACCACGGCGCTCGAAGCCTTTCATCCGGACCGGGTTGCCTCGCGCATCCTTGGTATGGGCGACGTGGTCTCGCTGGTCGAGGAGGTACAGGCCAAGGTCGACCGGGACAAGGCCGAAAAGCTGGTCAAAAAGCTCAAGAAAGGAAAGGACTTCGATCTGGCCGACTTCAAGGAGCAGCTAGAGCAGATGAACCAGATGGGCGGGATCGCGAGCCTGATGGAAAAACTCCCCGGCATGGGTCAGATTCCGGAACATGTCAAGAATCGCGCCAACGACCGGGAGATGGGCAAGCTGGTCGCCATCATCAACTCCATGACCCTTAACGAGCGCCGTTTCCCGGCCGTCATCAAGGGCTCCAGAAAGCGCCGGATCGCGGCCGGCTCGGGGACTCAGGTGCAGGACGTGAATCAACTGCTGAAACAGTTCATGCAGATGCAAAAAATGATGAAAAAGATGAAGGGCGGCGGCATGGCCAAGATGATGCGGTCGATGCAGGGCCGGATGCCGCCGGGCTTCGGGCCGGGCGGCGGCTTGCCGCCGGGTGGAATGCCGCCGGGTGGAATGCCGCCCGGCGGGTTTCCGATGTGAGGCAGATTCGGATGTTCAACGCCAAGGTTTTCCATCGTTCGGACAGAACCATGTATGCGCCGGTGCTGCTTGGCACGCTGCTCTGTCTGTGTCTTCCCGCGTCGGACGGACTGGCCACCCCCTGGGCGGAGGTGAGATCCCCAAGCCAGGGGCCGATCCAGGTCATCGGGGGCGTGTCCAACGGTTGTATCGGCGGCGCGGATGCACTGCCGGAAACGGGCGCCGGTTATGTCAGCATCCGGCGCTATCGCAACCGCTATTACGGGCATCCCGAGTTGCTCCGGTTCATCGAGGAGGTCGGGCGTGCCCAGCAGCGTCGGCGCGGTCTTGCGATGATGGTCGGCGATCTCAGCCAGCCGCGCGGCGGACTCATGTCGTCCTCGCATCGCAGCCATCAGAATGGTCTGGACGTGGACATCTGGTTCACGCTGGCGGACTCGCCCGCCGACGCCAGACGACGGATGGACCAGCAACCCGATCCTCGGAGCATGGTGCGCCCGGACGGTCTGTCCGTGAGCGACGCCTGGGGCGAGGATCAGCGCTTTCTGATCGAAACCGCCGCGCGTCACCGCTCGGTGGAACGCATCTTCGTCAATCCGGCGATCAAACGCGAATTGTGCCGGAGCGCGACTGCCGAGCGCGGCTGGCTGCGCAAGGTACGCCCCTGGAAGGGACATGACGCTCATTTCCATGTGCGTCTGGCCTGTCCGCCGGGGAGCCCGCAATGCGATCGACAGGCTGCACTGCCGCCCGGAGATGGCTGTGGCGAGGAGCTTACCTGGTGGTTCAGCGAGGAGGCCCGCAGGCCCATCAAGAAAAAACCCGGCCAGGGTTCTAGCGCACCCGTTCCTCCTGCGTCCTGTCGCGCGATCTTGAATGGTTCATAACTGTTAAACCGCGCCCAGGAGACGGATGCCTCGTTGCGATCGCTCGGCTTGGGCGGTGCAACCGGCCGGCGTTAGAGTCGACGCGGTTCAAGAGCGGCGTTGCAGCTCCTGATCGCCGGCGCCAGTCGTTCCTTCATCCTCGTCGAGGCGCGAGCAGAGCAGGTTGCCGAGACTGTCTTCGTAAAAGAGGATGCGTGCCTGAAGCGCCGAGAGACGGGTCTCCGCTTCATCCAGCTCGCTGTCCTGGTTCGGTTTGCGGATGTCCACTGCCTGTAATTCCTCGCGCAGGCGAGCGAGGCGTTCGCGCTCCAGGCGTTCGGCTTTTTCGAGCGCCTTCAGCTCCCGCGTGGACTCGCGCAGGGTTTTGGTATCGATGGCGGCATTCCCGCGCGACCAGAAGCCTTTTTTGGTCCGCCGGTCCGTTGCGGCGGACGGCGCGGTCGCTTCGGCGATGGTGCGCGTCAGAGCGGCGGCCTGCGTCTGCCGTGCGGCCAGCTCGGTTTCCGCCGTCGCGATTTGCTGGCGGAGGGTCTCGATCCTTGCTCGCACGGCGCGCCCGCTCTCGCGCAGCGCGTTACGGTCCGCGACCTGCCGCGCTTCCAGCCCACGCAGTCGGTCGAGTTCCTCGCGCATGCCGGTCTGACGCACCTGGAGCGCTTCGCGCCTGCGCTTGAGGTCCAGCTCGCCGATCAGCCGCTGCTCGGCCTGCTGAAATTCGAGGTCGGTCTGGCGGATCGCCGCCTGGTGCTCATCGCGGAGTCGTTCGATCTCCCGCGCGCGCAGATGCAACTCCTCCCGCGTCAAGGCCTGCGACTGCTCAAACGCTTCCCGATGCTGGCGCAGGTCTTCCTCTTCCTGGGCCTTGCGTCGCTCCCATTCCTCGCGCGCCTGTTGCAACTCGTTGGCCAGTTCGCTTCGGCGATGGTCCATGCGCGCCTTGGTCTCTTGATCGAGTTGCGCCTGTACTTGCGCAATCCGCGCGCGCAACTCCTGATCGTAGGCCGTCAACTCAAGGTTGCGGCGGCGTTGCGCGAACGCCTGCTCCTGGTCGAGATTCTCCCGGCGACGGGCGAGCAGTTCCTCCTCGAAGGACTGTTCGGCCTGGTATTTCAGTAAGGGCTGACGGATTTCCAGCAACCCCTGGCGACGGGCATGGAAGGCGTCAGGGTCCGTCTCGAAGGACTGCCAAAGATGCGCGAACTCGACCGGATTCAGACGTTTCGCGGGATCCTCCGGCAGCTCGAAGCCGGGGATCTCGGCCAGGCCGCCCGCGAGATATTTGCAATACTGCAATTGCAGTCTCTCGTTGAAATAGGCGCCCACGGCGGGCGGCTCGAAGAGCTTGAGCGCGATCAAGGCGAAGAACAGGACGCCGAGCGCCGCCTGTGAAAACCCTTCCACCGTCTCGAAATGCGGCACGCCGCGCTCGTCGGGACTCTCGCGCAGCGCTTGCAGGATCCTGGAGCGCGCGGCGAACGTCAGACGTGGCGGCTGCGCCTCCACCTGCCGCGCGGTCTCCTCTGCCGTCGCCTGATCGAGGCGCTGCTGCCATTCCTGGCGCAGGAGCCGCAGCGCCTCCGATTCGGTGCGCAGCGCCTGCTCAAGATCGCCGATGCGTTGCGCGACCGTCGCCAGGCGGCGGTCGATTTCCGCTTGCTTGGCGGTCAGCACCGCAGCTAGCCGATCGGCATTGGCCTCCCATTTGCGCGCCTCTGGCCCCCGGCCCTCGGGGCGGCCATCGCGACCCATCAACTCGTCGCCGACGCGCGCTTGCGCCGCGGCCAGATCCTGCCGCAGAACCGCAATTTCGGGCGCATATTCGGCCTCGATCCGGGCGCGTTGTTCGCGTTCCAGCGTCAGCGACTGGTTGAGCCGCTCGATCTGCGCCTCCAGCGGCTGGGCGCGGTCTCGATACAAGGCATCGATCTGGGCGGCACGCGCATTGACCTGTTGCTTCAACGCCGCGTCGCGTTGGGCGAAATACTGTTCGACTTGACGCTGATGATAGGAGGCGATGTCATCGGCCCGAATCAACTTGGCGAGAAAGGGCGCGGTCACGTAAAGCGAAATCGCGACGATGGCGACCCGCACCAGCAAACCGAACATCCAGCGCGCGAGCGAACCGATGCCTTGGTTGGTTCCAAGGTTCCCGCGCCGCAAGCGCAGGGCGGGCCGCTCGGATAGAATCAGCGAGGCGTCGACGATCCAGATGATCGCGAACATCAGCGCGAACAGGAAAAGCCCCGCCACCGGACTCAGCCAGCCGGCCCCCTGGGGGACGATGGAGGCGCCGATCAGCCCCCAGACGATTCCTTCGAGACTGGCCATCAAGAGGATGACGACCCAGGCGAAACCCAGCCAGACCGTCACGGCCGGGGTTGCCAGGTTCTCGCCGTAGGGCCTGAGCCTGAGAAAATTCAAGCGTGGGACATGAGAGAACAGATCCAAACGCATTCCCATCGATTTAATCTCCTGACCGGACTCGTATGACGCGTGAGAAGTTTAGGCTTTCGGCAAGCCGCCGACGAACGGCATTCAGCCTGCGGCTGTCGCTTGCGCCCGGTCCATGAGGCCAAGCATCATGTCGCATCCGGCGGTGCCCGGAAAGTTGCGACGTTCGGTCGTTGGGCCATTCGACACCGCCTTATTTTGACGACATCTTGAGAGGTTTTCATCCCGCTATGGATCGCCTGACGCGTAACGCCATCATCGTCTCCGCCATTTTGCTCGCCCTGCTGGTGTTTTCGCTGGCCTGGAACCGCCTCGGAATGACCCCGCGCATCTGGCAGCTCAACCAACTTCTGGAACAGGATCCCGTGCTGGCGAGCTATCCGTACGATTTTCGCGCCGTCCTCTTCCTCAACGGGGTCGTGACCCTGACCAGTCCACATGCCTCGGTCGCGCCCGTCGAGCCCTTCCTGAAGGCCATCGATGCCGACCTGGCGGACAAATCGTCAGAGGATCCCGCCATGCTCGCCGCCGGCGAGCGTTTCTGGCGGCAGGAGCTGCGCGCGATCGAGCTGATGATCTCTCAGCCCGATGTCGACTCGGTCGTCTGGTCCCTGGATCGGGCCTGGTATCACAGGCATGGTATCCGCTTGGAATAACCATCAGTCACACGGAACCGCGGCCAGTCTGGAGCCGCTGCAACCGCGCCGTTCACGCTCGACGCCGTTGCCATCCGGCCACTGGCGCTGCCAAGGTACAAGACAATGGAACATCTTTATTTTTTACTGGGGCTGGGCGCCCTCGTGCTCCTTACCTTCATCCTGAGTGTGCGGCGCAGTCTGAAAAGCCGTTTCCGCCTGCCCTACGTCGCGGACGCGACCCTGTTGACGGCCTCGCAGAGGGCCTTCAAGGCCGTGCTGGAGCGTGCCGTCGGCAAGGAGTATCGAGTGTATGGCAGGGTCCGGGTAGCCGATGTGATCGGGCTGCGCCCGCGACTCTCCCGGCGCGAACGTGAGCGGGCGCTGGATCGCCTGGAAGGGCGCTGCTTCGACTTCCTGGTCTGCGCCCCGGACACCACGGCCATTGCCTGCGCCGTCAATCTGGTGCCGCGATCGCGGCTGCGCCAACAACTCCCCCGGGATCGTCTCGATCGGATCTGCGCCGCCGCCGGTCTGCCGTTCGTGCGCGTTCGCGAGAGCGATGCCTATTCCGTGGCGGACATCGAAGAGCGGATCTTCGCGGCCATGCAGGCGCGCTGGGGCGTGGCCGGGGATGCGGAGATTCCGCTGGAGGATGCCGCGGCCGTGCTCCACGGCCTGTCCGCGGTCATGCTCGATCAGGACGAGGATCCTGCGGGTCGTGCAACGGTTCGGCGAACCAAATCGCCCAGCCAGCCGCTGCGGCCAGTGCCGGTGCCAGTGCGTCCGGCGCACCGCGATCCGTTCCAGTCGCGGGTCGAATCGCGCCGTGAGCCATTGATTCGCGCGCGCGACGACATCGACGAAGGTCCGACGTTTCGGATTGGCGACGTTCTGGACGACGACCGGGCGGCGCGGACCCGGTCGCTTTAACGCAAAAAGGTCCGGACGAATTCGTCCGCGGACACCGGTCGGCCGAGCAGATAACCCTGGCAGGCGTAGCAGCCCTGGCGCGTCAAAAAATCAAGCTGCTCAGGCGTTTCCACGCCCTCGGCGATCACCTTCAGGTGCAGATTGCGGGCCATCGCAATGATGGTCGCGGCGATCTCCATGTCGTTCTGGTCGACAGGGATGTCGCGGACAAAGCTCCGGTCGATCTTGAGTTCGTCGATCGGAAAGCGCTTGAGATAGGCCAGCGAGGAGTAGCCGGTGCCGAAGTCGTCGATGGACAGCCGCGGACCCTGTGCCTTGATGGCATGCAGCAGTTCCTCCGCCTGCTCGCCCTGGCCCATGATCATGCTCTCGGTCAGTTCCAGCTTGAGTCGCTCGGGCGGCAGCCCGGTCTGCTCCAGGATGTCGGCCACGAGCCGTGCCAGACCTGGCTGCTGCAGCTGTCGGCCGGACAGGTTGACCGCGATCGTCAGCTCCGGCAGGCCGGCATCCAGCCAGGCTCTGCCCTGCGCGCAGGCGGTGCGCAGCACCCACTCGCCCAGGGGCACAATCAGACCGGTCTCTTCCGCCAGCGGGATGAAACGGGCGGGCGAGATCATCCCTTCCTCGGGCGAAAGCCAGCGTACCAGCGCCTCGCAGCCGATCAATGCGCCGCTCTGGGTATCGATCTGGGGTTGGTAGTGCAGCACGAATTCATCGTTGTCGAGCGCCCGATGCAGTCGGGCCTCCAGGGCCAGGCGTTCGTTGGCCGTCGCGGTGAGGCTGGGGGTGTAGAAACGATAGGTGTTGCGCCCCTCTTCCTTGGCCTGATACAGGGCGACATCGGCATGTTTGATCAGCTCGGTGACGGAATGACCGTCGTCCGGGTAGAGGCTGATGCCGATACTGGCGCCGATATAGATTTCGGGTCTGGGTTCGCCTTGCCCGAGGAGGAAGGGCCGTTCCAGTAATTGAAGCAGTCCCTGGGCGACCACCGCCGCGTCTTCCGGGCGCTCCAGGTTCTCCAGCAGGATCAGAAATTCGTCCCCGCCCAGACGACCCAGGGTATCGTCTTCCCGCAACCGCTCGCTCAGACGTTGCGCCAGTGACTCCAGCAGCGTGTCGCCGACCGGATGGCCGAGGCTGTCGTTGACCGTCTTGAAGCGGTCCAGATCGAGAAAGAGCAGGGCCACCCGCCGCCGCTGCCGCTCGGCTTGTTCCATCGCATGCTGCAAGCGGGATTGGATCAGACGCCGATTGGGCAGATTGGTCAGCGGGTCATAGTGGACCAGGTGTTCCAGCCGTGCCTCGGACTCTTTGAGCTGGCTAATATCGGTCATGACACCCACGTAATGGCTGGGCTGGCCCTGACTGTCGTCAACCGTGCTGATGCTCAGGAGCTGGGGGTAGAGTTCGCCGTTCTTGCGCCGGTTCCAGATCTCGCCCTGCCAGTGCCCGGTTGTCGCGATGCTGGTCCACAGGGCTTGATAGTATGAGCGATCATGCCGTCCGGACTTCAACAGGTTCGGGTTGAGCCCCCGGACATCCTCCTCGGTGTAGCCGGTGATGTCGGTATAGGCGCGATTGACGGTGAGGATACGTGCCTGGAGGTCGGTGATGATCACCCCCTCGCGCGTGCTCTCGAAGACGGTGGCCGCCTGGCGCAACGTCGTATCGGCACGCACTCGTGCCACCGCCAAGCCGGCGATACAGGCAAATTCGCCAATCAGGTTAAGTTCGCCCGCTTTCGGCGCGCGCGGTTCGCGATAGGCGACGGTGAAGCGGCCCAGGATCTGGCCGGCGCCGTCCTTGAGGGGGATGGACCAGCCGGCGCGCGATTTGAGCGGTTCCAGCGGCGGGGTGTCGGACAGTGTCTGAAAGTCGCTAGAGGGCAATGGCTCACCGGCGGCCGCGTGCGTGACCGTGCCGGCGCGTGGAATGCGTTCGTCCCTCAACTCGATCGCGACCCGCAGGTCCGGGTAAATCTCTTCCAGACGCCTGGCGATGGTGTCGAGGATGTCGGGAAGCGAGCGGTTGTCCAGCAGACCATCGAGCACTTCCAGGCGGGTCTCCTGCATCTGTTCGGCCAGTTTGGCCTCGGTGATATCGTGCCAGGCGCCGGTGGCCGCGCGCACCGAATCGTCCACGTCGTTCGCCAGACAGATCTCGTCACGGATCCAGCGGACCTGACCACTGCCGTCGAGGAAACGGTAGTCGTGCGCTATCCGTCGACTGCCGGACAGGTTCGCCAATTGCGCCAGCGTCGCTTCCCGATCCTCGGGGTGCACATGAGCTGGCCACCAGTCCGGCTGCAGTGCCTCTTCCAGTGAGTAGCCCAGCAATCGGGCGAGATTGTCGCTGATCCAGGTCAGTGGCGAGCCTGGCACGTCGAGACGTCGGGTATAGAGGATCACGGGGCTGCTGGTGAGCGCGAGATCAAGCCGCTCGGCGGTCTCGCGCAGCGTCGCGCGCTCGCGCGCGAGTTCCGCCTGACCCAGCACTTTCTCCAGGGTGGCCGGGAGCTTGTGCAGATAGCCCTGGTGTTTGGAGATGTAATCGTTCACCCCGAGATGGATGGCTCGTGCCGCCACCGCCTCGTTGCCCTGGCCGGAAACCATCACGATCGGAATCTCCAGACCGCGCTCGGCGCGCAGGATCTTGATCGCGTCCAGCGCATCCAGTCCGGGCAGGCGGTAATCCAGCAGCACCACATCGAAGTCCGACGGGGTCCGTGCGGCGGATGGCAGGCACGCCAGGGCCTGTTCGACATCCGCCACCACGGTCAGCCGGATATGTGGGGCATGCCGGGCCAGATGGCGCCGGGTCAGGTCGATATCGGCGGCGTTGTGTTCGGCATAGAGTACCCGTATGTGGTTCGCGTGGCGGGCGTTGGCCTCGTGAAAGCGTTTCCAGGCATCGCGCAGGGTCGCGGGGAGGCGCTCCAGGGTGTCGCTGCCCTTGGTCAGATAGTCGTCCGCACCGGCCTGGAGCGCGGCGATCGCCGCCTCCTGATCGCCCGATCCGGTCAGCATGACGACGGCCAGCGGCAGCCCTTGCTCGCGGATCCAGGCCAGCAGTTCCAGGCCGGAGCCATCCGGGAGTTTCAGATCCACCAGGGCGAGGTCGTAGCGATCGGGGATTTGCAGTCGCTCCCGCGCCTCCGCCTGGGTCGCGGCCTGCTCAAGCTCGATGTCCGGTGTCTGACGGGTCAGCATCCGCCGGGTCAGATCAGCGTCGGTCGGGTTATCTTCGATATGCAGGACACGCATTCGCTTACCTCGGCGGATGATTGACCAGGCACCAGTACAACTCGATCTGGGCCGCGACCTCCATGAATTTCTCGAAATTGACCGGCTTGACGATGTAGGAATTGGCGTGCAGGCGATAGGCGGTCTCGATATCCCGATCCTCGCTGGAAGACGTCAGCACCACCACCGGCAGCGCCTGACTCACCGGGTGCTCGCGGAGTTGGCGCAGCACCTCCAGTCCATCCACGCGCGGGAGCTTCAGATCGAGCAGGACCACCAGCGGCAGCGGCTCGCCCGCCTCCCAGCACGGAAGCCAGTCCAGCACCTCCTGGCCATCGCGCGCCACCTCGATGGGATTGGCCAGCTTACGGCGGGCAAAGGCGCGTCGGGTCAGGTCCAGATCCATCGGATTGTCCTCCACCAGCAGGATGGGGCGGTTGACTTGGTCATCGATCATCGCGGCAACTCCAGAAAAAAGGTGGCGCCCTGTCCGGGCGCGCTCTCGGCCCAGAGGCGTCCGCCCATGCGTTGCACGGCCTTGCGCACGATGGCCAGGCCGACACCGGTCCCCGCATAGTCCTCGGCGCGTTGCAGACGCTGGAAAATCTCGAAGATGCGGTCGTGGAATTGCAAGTCGAACCCGATCCCGTTGTCCTTGATCGCGAGGATCGTCGAATGTTCAGTGGCCCGGGCGGTGATCTCGATCAACGGCGGTTGCGCGTCACGGCTGAACTTGATGGCGTTGTCCAGCAGGTTGCGCAGCGCCAGTGCCAGACCGTCCGGATCGGCGCGCACGGTCGAGACGTCGTCCAAGTCTACCGCGATGCTTCCGCCGCGCGTCTGGAGATCCTCCTGGCGTTCCGCCACCAACCGGCTCGCCAGACTGGCCAGATCCAGTGGAATCTCCTGCATCCTGCGCCGCTCCATGCGCGAATAGGCCAGCAGATCCTCGATCAGCTCGTTCATCTGGTCGACGCCGTGACGGATATGACCGAGAAACAGCCGCCCTTCCTCGTTCAGTTGTTGACCATGATCTTCCAGCAGCAGCCGGCTGTAACCGTCGATGCCCCGCAACGGCGCCTTGAGGTCGTGCGAGACCGAATAGGTGAAGGTCTCCAGTTCTTTGTTAATGGCGGCCAGTTCGGCGGTGCGGGCTCGCACGCGATCTTCCAGGTCGGCATTCAGTTGGCGGATCTCGTCCTCGGCCCGCTTGCGTTCGCTGATGTCGTGAGCGATTCCAAGCACCCCGACGATCTCCCCCCGCGCATCGCGGACAGGCGTCTTGAGGGTCTCGAAGAGCCCGCGATAGCCGTCGCTGGCAAAAGTCAGCCATTCCTCGTTCGCGCGTGGTCGGCCAGCGGCGATGGCAACGCAATCCTTCGCCAGAAAAAAATCGGCCTGTTCGGCGGGGACGAAATCATGGTCGCCTTTACCCAGGATCTCGGACTCCCGAGCGCCGAAGCATTGCTCGAAACGCGGATTGCAGGCGAGGAAAAACCCGTCCGCATCCTTCAGCCAGACCAGATCCGGGAGGGTGTCGAGCAGGGTCCGCAAGCGGACTTCACTGCGGGCCAATGCCTGCCTGCCGCGCGCCAGCAGATAGGCGATGGCGCCCGCGCCGAATGCGCTCAGCAGCCCCAGCAGACGAATCAGCCAGAGCAGTCGGGTCGGCTGGCCCCAGCCCAGTTTGGGGGTGGCCACCAACTGCCAGGTGCCGCCGGGCAGAATGATGTCCGTCATGACTGGACTTCGCGCATAGACGCCGGGATCGCCGAAGAACACCTCGCCCCTGGCGCCCTTCCCATCGGTGCCGCGCAACGCCAGACGCAGCGTGGAAATCGCCTCCATGATCCCGGTTTGCCGGTACAGCAGATCGACATCGAAGATGCTCGACACCAGGCCCCAGAAGCGCGGTCGTCCGCCGGCGTCCGTGGGCGGAATGAAGACCGGCTCGCGGGCCACGATGCCCATGCCGCCCTGTAACAGTGGCAGGGGGCCTGCCAGCACGGGTTGGCCGGTCTCCACCACGCGCAGGGCGGCGGGAGCCTGGGTTGGGTGAGTCCGGTAATTCAGCCCCATGGCGCCCTCGTTGCCGGCCAGCGGGTACATGAGCGAAATGACCATGTCTGGCGCGCCGGCGATGTTGCGCAGTGCATGGCGTTTGTCCACCAGTCCCCGCGCAATGCGGGCGAATTCGTTCTGGTCGATGTCCGGATTGGCCGAGATCACGGCGGTCAGTCCATGCACCATGAGCAGATTGGCATTGACCATACCTTCGATGCGTGCGCGCAGGGTCGAAAGGGTTGTCAGGACGCTGAGGCGTTCCTGTTCCCGTGCGCGGCTTTGCGCAAAGTGTTCGATGACCTGCTCGGTCACCAGGATCGGCAGCATGGCCAGAAGGGCGAAGGTCCAGGGTCGGTTGGAGAATGCGGATTTGATCGGTCGGTCCTGTCTCTAAGGCGCGTTCAGAGCGGTCAGCGTCGTTGCGAACGACCCCTTGACCCCGCGGGGATGGGCGAGACGCGGATTCATCCAGGACATTTCGATGTCCGGTCGTCCAATGCTCCGCCGAATATAACAAAAAGGGGCGCCTGAGCGCCCCCTTACTTACCCTTCGATCAGGCTGACCGGCCTTAGTTGACCTTGGGGTTCAATTCGCCCTTGGCATACCGGTTGGTCATGACTTCCAACGACAGCGCGCTGATCTTGCTGGCGTTGCCGGCGGTGCCGAAGGCTTCGTAACGCGCCTTGCAGATGCCCTTCATGGCCTTGGTGGCGGCGGTGAAGTATTTGCGCGGATCGAATTCCTTGGGGTTTTCGGCCAGGAATTTGCGGATGGCTCCGGTGGAGGACATGCGCAAATCAGTGTCGATGTTGACCTTGCGCACGCCGTGCTTGATGCCCTCGACGATTTCCTCGACCGGCACGCCGTAGGTCTCGCCCATGTCGCCGCCGAACTGATTGATGATGGCGAGCCAATCCTGGGGTACCGAGGAAGAGCCGTGCATCACCAGATGGGTGTTGGGGATGCGGGCATGGATCTCCTTGATGCGACCGATCGCCAGAATATCGCCGGTGGGCGGACGGGTGAACTTGTAGGCGCCGTGCGAGGTGCCGATGGCGATGGCCAGGGCATCGACGCCGGTCTTCTTGACGAAATCGGCGGCTTCTTCCGGATCGGTCAGGAGCTGGCTGTGATCCAGCGTGCCCTCGGCGCCGATGCCGTCTTCCTCACCGGCCTGTCCGGTCTCCAGCGAGCCAAGGCAGCCCAACTCGCCCTCGACCGAGACGCCGCAGGCGTGCGCGATGGCGACCACCGAGCGGGTCACGTCGACGTTGTACTCGTAGGAGGCCGGGGTCTTGCCGTCTTCCTGGAGCGAGCCGTCCATCATGACCGACGAGAAGCCAAGCTGAATCGAGCGCTGGCACACCGGCATGGATGTGCCGTGATCCTGGTGCATGCAGACCGGGATGTGCGGCCATTCCTCGATCGCGGCCAGGATGAGATGACGCAGGAAGGGCGCGCCGGCGTACTTGCGCGCGCCGGCGGAGGCCTGGACGATGACCGGGGAATCGGTCTCGTCGGCGGCTTCCATGATGGCGCGCATCTGCTCCAGGTTGTTGACGTTATAAGCCGGGACGCCATACCCGTGCTCGGCGGCGTGGTCCAGCATTTGACGCAGTGAAATCAGGGCCATTCGGTCTTCCTCGTGGTTGTCGGTTGTCGGTTGTCAGGTTTCAGTTGTCGGTTTAAGTCATCGTGACCGATATTCGTCAGTGTCGACTGTCTATCTCGTAGCCCCAACGCTGAAATTGTTGTTGCAGCTCGGGGTTGTGCTTGAAGGCTTGAAAATACAGGAATTCAGGAGCGAAATCCGCACCGTTTGGCCAGACAATCGTTTCAAGTTCCTCGTCTACTCTCAGCTGCGAAAACATTGATCGATCCCGAAGAGGCTCAAAAACAGGACCGTGCAGGACAGAAGCTAAATCGACGACGCCTTCTCGACCATCATTGAAGCAAACTGCGATTTTAAACTCATTGAGATATTGTGCCGCCAAGACATGAAGAAACATGTTTACTCCAGCCAATACATGGCGATCAGGATTCCCAAAAATCGGCTAATCATCGGCATCCGGATTCACGACTTCAAAGGCGTTTGCAGCAGTTGCACATCCTTGATCCAGACGGTGCCGGCGCCTTCCAGGGTCAGGTCGAGTTGAATCAGGTCGGGTTTCTGATCTCGTTTAAGAGAGAAGGGAATTTCATACTCGGCCCAGGCGTTCGTGCCCTGCGCCGCCTGCTGAAATCCCTTCGAGAAAAACTCTCCCCGCCCCGGCAGTCGGCACCACATCTCCAGGTACGCCCGGCGTTCGACGCCTTCCGTCCGCAGCCGCGCGCGGTAGGTTAGCATGCAGCGCTCCACGCCGGGCTCCCGGACCTCGAAGAGGCGGAAGGTGCGCGGCTCAGTGTCGCCCACGATCCGCCAGGCATCGCCATCCAGCGCGATCGAATCCCCGGCGATGGTGGGATCGGCGAGATCGAACGACCTCAGCGTTTGGGGCGGTCCCGCGGGTTGGGGTGCCCGAAACCAGGATTTGAGCCATCCAAACATCAGCAGGTCACTCCCGCATGCCGTGCATGCGTCTGGGTTGACGCGCGACTGGCGCGACGGCGCGAGGCATCAGTCTTCGTTCAGCAACCGATGCTCCCCAACCCGCATGATTTTCATGATATTGGTCTGACCTTCAACCCCCGAGCGGTCGCCCTTGGTGATGATCACCAGATCGCCGTCACGCACCGTGCCCCGGCGCAGCAGTTCCTCGATTACCTCGCAGTTGACCTCGTGGATGTCGGTCGTGGCGACATCGAAGCTGACCGGATAGACGCCGCGAAAGAGTCTCACCTTCCGCTGGGTCGGCGCAAATCGGGTCATAGCGTAGATGGGGATGCCGGAGCTGATGCGCGACATCCATTTCACCGTCGAACCGGTCTCGGTCAACGCCGCGATCGCCTTCACGCCCAGATGGTTGGCGGTGTACATGGCGGCCATGGCGATACCCTCGTCCACCCGACCGAAGACGGTATCGATGCGATGTCCCGAGCGGGTCACGCTCTTCTCCGCCTCCAGACAGATGCGATCCAGCGCCTCGACCACCTTGGCGGGATACTTGCCGATCGAGCTTTCCGCCGACAGCATCACCGCGTCGGTGCCGTCCAGCACGGCATTGGCCACGTCGAAGACCTCGGCCCTGGTCGGGATCGGGTTTTCGATCATCGACTGCATCATCTGGGTCGCGGTGATCACCACGCTGTTGAGATCGCGGGCACGGCTGATCAGACGTTTCTGGACCGCTGGTAGTTCCGCATCGCCAATTTCCACGCCCAGATCGCCGCGCGCCACCATGATGGCGTCGGAGGCATGGATGATGTCGTCGATGCCATTCAGCGACTCGGCGCGCTCGATCTTGGCGATGATCCCGCCGCGCCCCCCGGCCTCCTGGAACAGTGCGCGGGCGAGCCGCACATCGTCGCCGTTGCGCACGAAGGAGACCGCCAGATAATCGGCGTCGATCTCGGCGGCGAACCGGATGTCTTCCTTGTCCTTGTCGGTCAGGGCCGGCGCGGAGAGCCCGCCGCCCTTCTTGTTGATGCCCTTGTTGTTGGAGAGCGGCCCGCCCACGACCACCTTGCAATCGATGCGTCCATTGGCGACCGACTCCACCCAGAGTTCGATGGCGCCATCGTCGAGCAGCAGGGTATCGCCGTGGCGCACATCGTCGGCCAGTTCGACATAGGTGGTACCGACCCGCGTGCTATCGCCCGCCTCGATGCCGCAGGCGGTATCGATCGCGAAGGCATCGCCACGGGCGAGTTGAACCTTGCCCTCGGTAAATTTACCGATGCGGATCTTCGGACCCTGAAGATCCATCAGCACCGTGATCGCATGACCGGCCGCCAGCGCGCGCTCGCGGATGCGCTCGGCGCGTTCGCGGTGTCGCACGTGGCTGTCATGCGACAGGTTGAGACGGACCACATCGACGCCCGCAGCGATGATGTCATCCATGACCGACGGATCGTCGGTTGCCGGCCCCAGGGTAGCGACAATCTTGGTACGTCTTGGCATGTCTGGACTCCCGTCGGTTGGGTTCGCTGGCGTTCGCGGCGTCAGCGCCAGTGAACCCAGCGCCGCTAAATCAATCCTTCGCCCGTGATTCGAGCATGGCGACCGCGGGCAGGGTCTTGCCTTCCAGATATTCGAGGAAGGCACCGCCGGCGGTCGAGATGTAGGACACCTTGTCATAGATGTCGTACTTCTGGATGGCCGCAATGGTATCGCCGCCGCCGGCCAGACTGAAGCCTTCCGCGTTCGCGATGGCCATGGAAATCGCCTTGGTGCCCGCGCCGAACTGATCGAACTCGAACACGCCGACCGGCCCGTTCCAAACGATGGTGCCGGCCTTGGCGATGATGTCGGCCAGTTCCTGCGCGGAGTTGGGGCCGATGTCGAAGATCATGTCATCCTCGGCCACGTCAGCGGCATTCTTGGCGACCGCCGGCTCGTTCTCGTCGAACTTCTTGCCGCAGACCACGTCGGTGGCGATCGGGATGGTGGCGCCGCGCGCGGTCATCTTCGCCATCAACGCCTGGGCGGTCGGGATCAGATCATGCTCGCACAGCGACTTGCCGACCGGGAACCCGGCGGCGGCCAGGAAGGTATTGGCGATACCGCCACCGACCACCATCTGATCGACCTTTTCGGACAGGGCTTCGAGCACGGTCAGCTTGGTCGACACCTTGGAGCCGCCGACGATGGCGACCATCGGGCGGGCAGGATTCGCCAGCGCCTTTTGCAGCGCGTCCAGTTCCTCGGCCAGCAGCAGACCGGCGCAAGCGGTCGGGGCGAACTTGCCCGCGCCGTGGGTCGAGGCTTGCGCGCGGTGCGCGGTCCCGAAGGCGTCCATCACGAAGACATCGCAGAGCGCAGCGTATTGCTTCGACAACGCCTCGTTGTCCTTGCCCTCGCCCTTGTTGAAGCGGACGTTATCGAGCAGCACCAGTTCGCCATTGGCGACTTCGGGCGGGGTATCGAGATAGTCCCGAATCAAGCGAATCTCGCGGCCCATCTTGGCGCCGAGCACATCCGCCACCGGCTTGAGCGAATCCTCTTCCGAGAACACGCCCTCCTCCGGGCGGCCCAGATGCGACATGACCATCACCTTGGCGCCAGCCTTGATGCAGTATTCAAAAGTCGGCATGGAGGCGGTGATGCGGGCATCGGAGGTGACCTTGCCGTTCTTGACCGGGACGTTGAGATCGGAACGGATCAGTACCCGCTTGCCGGCAAGGTCGAGGTCGGTGAGTTTGATGAATGACATGGTGGGGTGTCCTCTTGGAGTGATGTCTTGTTTTGATGAAAGCGATCCGCAAACCCAAGGGTTTTGCGAGTGGGTTCTAATAGCGCGGATTAGCTTATAGTTCGTCTTCCCGGATTCCAGCAATCTTCATGAAATGCCGGAGTAATCCGGCTTTCAAAGCCTCGTTTTTATGGATTGGCAAAGAGATACGCGACGGATTCCCCTGCTTCATATAGACATGATGGCTGCCGTTGATTCTCGCCAGCATCCAGCCCCTGTTTTCGAGTAGGCGCGCGAAGTGTTTCCCAGAAATGGATTTCAGACAGCTAGATCCAGAACCCTATCGTTTCCAGAAAGTTCGATTTGTTCTAAATCCACTGAAAGGCAGGCTTCTACCGCTTCATGAAGATTCTTCAAGAGTTCTTCCATTGTGTCCCCTTGTGTGGCACAGCCCTGGATTGCGGGCACTTCTGCCCAAAAGCCACCTTCTTCGGCAGGATGAACGATGACTTTGAGTTTCATGCTGATGCGCTTCTCAGTTCTTGAGTTGAAACATTTACCCAGGGTTGATAAATCGGTTATTCGTCGAGACTGATCCGTCCTGGAAATCGAGGCGCAATCGCTGATCGCTCCAGCCTGCCTTGAGCAGCATAAAAATGAATGACGCCATCCAAGCATAACCAGACTTCCTGGGCGCCGCTCTCAAAATACAGCATCCGTTTTTCTTCCATCTCGTCATCCGTGCTGCTGTTGGAAAGAACCTCGATACAGATTTCGGGCGCAATCGAGCATTCGGTTTCGTGCTTGATTGTCTTAACCCTTTCCATGGTCGCCCATGCGACACCCGCTACCCGCGTGCCTTTGCGCGTTTTGATGGCGCATTCAGGCAAGGTCTTTCCATCCTGTAACAGCGAGCGTAACCGATACTCGATCTCTCCCTGGAAAAGCGAATGAATGACCTTGACCGCATTCATGACGATTTCGCCTTTTTCGTTCGTTTCGATCTTGAAGGGCAAATCTCGCAGGCTTGGGTGTTCGCAAACCTCTTGCCATTGCATCGGCTTGACTCCGGCGCGAGTTTTAAATGTTTTGAAAGTCTGCGTATTTATCTGCCATTTTCAGTTTGCAATGCTGGGGTTCGTTATCGTTCACCCAAGCCAACCGTGCTATAACATTACTGCCACTGTTGCAGAACTCAAGTTATCTAGGCTCTTTATACCGATAAAGGGCGTTGATGACATATAAGGCGTAAGAGTGAAGATTATTGGTTTGGCATTAGATAATGTAATATTTATTTGCCGCGCGAACCCGGATAAACCCATATCATTATCAAGCTTTATCTTAAATTCGTCGTTTACGAGTTTTCCCTGATAGGTCAGAATTTTATTGGCTGTTGTATTTGGTGGATTTGCAGGCTTGCCGATTCCAGTGCTCCGTGTGGCACTATCCGTTCGCCCCGACCGTCGGACTATGTAGACGGATAACTTCCCGGTTTGCATGCGTAGCCTTGACGAAATCGCAGTCACTGGCGGTCCTTCCGTAGTCATTTGCAGTGCTTGATTGCCATCAGTAGTAACTATTAATTTGTCTCCCGGCATCACTGGTTCAGAAAAAATTGCCGTAAAAGGCACAACGTTTCCGTTCTCAGCGACTGCCGGGGAAACTAAAGAAACCCCACCTGCATTGTCCGGTTTTCCCGAAAATTCGTCAGCGTTAATCGGTTTCTGATTACCTGAAGTTGCAGCATGTTTTTTCGTATTTGTAACTGCCTTATCCTTTCCTTCATTATGGGATGTGGAGTCAAAAGTTGCTGCGATGGAACTTAGGTTAGCATTTATTTGCTGCGATGCTTGGGCTGTTACGTCTGTCGAGCGTTCAAAAGCACTGCCGGGATTTGTTATCATTTCTGCACGTCCATTTACTCGCACTTGGTTATTACCGATGCTTGCGATGTTGTATTTAATCCGAAAGGCCGGTGTTCTATCGTACTTTGAGCCATAAATAAACATAGCGCCAAATGAGGCGTCCCTAGTTTCGGCAACTACTAGATACTCAGTCGCACTTATAACGCTCATTCCGCTACTCATACTTCGTGAAACCAGTTGGTCTACAACGGATTTTTGGTTTGCATTATTAAATGTGAAGTCTGTAGTCGCTATCGTTGGAGCAGAGTTCGTAGGGGCTCCTGCAGAGCCCAACAACGAGATAAGTCCAGCGACAACGATTGCAACTAAGAGAAGATACCTTGTAGCAGCCACAGCGGCGTTTCTATTCGCATCCTGCCGGAGTTTTTTCATCGTAGCAATCCTCGTGCATGGTAATAAGCAGCAACACCTCCAAGAAATGCTGAAAGCATATCGGAGCTATCAAATGTGCCGCGGGAAAAATATGGGCCGAGATTTTCGATCCACAGGTAGTGGCTAAAAAAGGACGGGAGGATGTGCGTAATTTCATCCCCAAACATTTGGCCAGCTTCAAATACTAGATTCAGCGCAGTCCAGAAAAAGCAAACCCGAAACAAAGTCTTTGCAGAAAATGCGGGAACCACAAGAATTGTTAATAAGGAAAATGCGAAGACGTGAATAAAAGCGGGAAGCGAATCAGTTAAAATATTTCCACTATAGTAAACGACACAGGATTGTTCAGAGAGCAATGTTAGCAAATATATATTGCACGCGGGACGGCATATGATATAAATCGCGACTCCTAACAGAAGAGTCACGGTTGCGGAGAACAGAACCCATGCGCCTCCGCAGCGAGTAGAATGGGTAGAGTGGCCATGGCACAATTCAACAGGCTGACTCTGATGTTCGGTGGCCGCGAAACCCATCATTCATGCGCCAATGAAAAAGATGGGTTTCGCTATCGCTCTACCCATCCTACGCGACAACGAAAACAGCAGTGATCGATGGCGGCGACGGGACATCATCCGCTAGGCCACTTTTCTGATCGAGTCAACAGCAAACATGCTTTCAATGCTTAAGTGATAGCCGATGTCCGGCCACTCAATGCCAGTGCCGCGACAAATGAACGTATAATGACTTAATTCTCGCATGGTTGCCGATTGAAGTTCGGGATACCATGCTATTGGTGTCGAAATAACTCTGCCATCGTCTAGCTCGACATGAAGGTAACGATCATCGAAGTGAACGGATTTACCTTTGACGGAACCAGTCATCCCACTTTTCCTCGAATAGTTCGTTATTTTGCTGGATAATCCGAAGCGCGGTTTTCAGGTCTTTCGGCTTCATGAAGTTGCTGGCAATACGAAAACTGGAAAGCTCGATTTTTGCGTAATCGTCCGCTTTCGACACATGGATATGTCTTGGTTCATGATCGTTGGCATAAAAGAAAAACTTGAATCCATCTTGCAACAATAAGGTTGGCATTTCGTTAGCGAGTAGATGGGCAGAGTGGCCATGGCACAATGCAACAAGCTGACTCTGATGTTCGGTGGCCGCGAAACCCATCATTCAACTATAAAAACGTCAGCATCAGTCAGGCAATTTTTCGTTTGAGAATACTTTGATCCAGTTCGATGGTATAAGACAGTATTGTGTCGATATTTAGTTTTTTAGACGCTTTTAAAATTTCAATGCCAGCGATTTTTCCATCAGCCGTCGTGTCGAGATTGACGCCTTCCGTGATTTCAATGACACCATCCGGTTCTTGGTCGCCAAGTCTTAAATACAAGGTGTCGACCTCTTCATCATAGTGTACGTTCATTGCACGGTTCCCTTTTTGAGCGGGTAATTCGTAATGACTGTCACGACATCGCCCTCCAAGGTAACAACGATTTTCAGAGGGTATTTCATGCCTGACACCTTGGCGACGATTTCCTGCTCGCCAGTGACGAGATTCGCCTCCAAGATCGTCTTCTCCACGATGGATAACGGTATTCCGTAGAGTTTGGCACGCCGAACCGCATGTCTCGAAAACTTGATCTTTATTGCCGATGAGTAGGATGGGTAGAGCGGCCATGGTACGACGCAGCAGATTGACACTGACGTTTGGTAGCCGCGAAACCCATCATCGCTCCGACCGTTGGCGGGGATGATGGGTTTCGCTTCGCTCTACCCATCCTACGACTTACTTCGCGACGTGCTCGACCATGCGCAGCATGTTGCAGGTGTAGCCGTATTCGTTGTCGTACCAGGCGACGACCTTGACGAAGGTCGGGTCGAGTGCGATGCCGGCCTCGGCGTCGAAGACGGAGGGGGTGGATTTGCCGCGGAAGTCGGTGGAGACGACTTTCTCGTCGGTGTAACCCAACACGCCCTTCAGATCGCCGGACTCGGAGGCGGCCTTCATGGCGGCGCAGATGTCGGCATAGCTGGCTTCCTTGTTCAGCTCGACGGTCAGGTCGACCACGGACACGTCGGAGGTCGGGACGCGGAAGGCCATGCCGGTGAGCTTGCCGTTCAGTTCGGGCATGACCTTGCCAGCAGCCTTGGCGGCGCCGGTGGAGGACGGGATGATGTTCTCCAGGATGCCGCGGCCGCCGCGCCAGTCCTTCATGGAGGGGCCGTCGACCGTCTTCTGGGTGGCGGTGGCGGCGTGCACCGTGGTCATGAGGCCGCGCTTGATGCCCCAGTTGTCATGCAGCACCTTGGCGACCGGCGCGAGACAGTTGGTGGTGCAGGAGGCCGCCGAGATGATGGCTTGGCCGGCATAGGTGTTGTGGTTGACGCCGTAGACGAACATCGGGGTGGCGTCCTTGGAGGGCGCGCTCTGCACGACCTTCTTGGCGCCGGCCTGGATGTGCTTCTGGCAGGAGGCATCGTCGAGGAAGAAGCCGGTGCACTCGATGACCAGCTCGGCGCCGATGTCGGCCCACTTGAGGTTGGCCGGATCGCGCTCGGCGGTCAGACGGATGGACTTGCCATTGACGATCATGGTGTGGCCGTCGACGGCGATGTCGCCATTGAAGTTCCCGTGAACCGAGTCGTACTTGAGCATGTAGGCAAGATAGTCAGGGTCGAGCAGGTCGTTGATGCCGACGACTTCGATATTGGGGAAGTCCTTGGCGATGGCACGGAAGGCCATGCGACCGATACGACCGAAACCATTGATGCCAACTTTGAGTGTCATGCGCGAAAGCTCCATTCAGTGAGTGATAAAAGTTTTTGAACCGCAAAGGCACGAAGGACACAAAAATAGAGTTCAATCAAGATGAAACACTTTGCGTTCTTTGCGCCTTCGCGGTTGGTTGATTGAAACGTTTAGAGGACACCCTTGACGGTGGCGACCAGATTGTCGACGGTGAAACCGAACTCCTTGAACAGCGGACCGGCGGGGGCGGATTCGCCGAAACGATCGACGCCAAGCACCGCGCCCTGGCTGCCGACATATTTCCACCAGCCATCGGTGACGGCGGCCTCGACGGCAACCCGCGCGGTGACGGCTTTCGGTAGCACGGATTCCTTGTAGGCCGCGTCCTGGGCGTCGAAGGCGTTGGTGCAGGGCATGGAAACCACGCGGATCTGCTTGTCGCTCATGGCCTCGGCGGCCTTGACCGCCAACTCGACCTCGGAACCGGTGGCGATGATGATCGCGTCCGGGGTGCCGGCGCAGTCGCGCAGCACATAACCGCCACGCGCGATGTCGGCGATCTGCGCATCGTTACGGATCATGTGCGCGAGGTTCTGACGCGAGAAGATCAGACAGCTCGGCCCGGTCTTGCGCTCGATGGCGAGCTTCCAGGAAACCGCCGACTCGACCGCATCGCAGGGACGCCAGACGCTCATGTTGGGGATCATGCGCAGGGTCGGGATCTGCTCGACCGGCTGATGGGTCGGCCCGTCCTCGCCCAGACCGATGGAGTCATGGGTGTAGACGAAGATCGTGGGGATCTTCATCAGGGCCGCCATGCGCAGCGCGTTCCGGGCGTATTCCGAGAACATCAGGAAGGTCGCGCCGTAAGGGATGAAGCCGCCATGCAGCACGATGCCGTTCATCATGGCCGACATGCCAAACTCGCGCACGCCGTAATAGACATAGTTGCCCGGCTCGTTGCCCTTGCCGATGCCCTTGCAGCCCTTCCAGAGGGTCAGATTCGAACCGGCCAGGTCGGCGGAGCCGCCAAGCAATTCAGGCAGCAGCGGGCCGAAGCCGTTGAGCGCGTTCTGCGAGGCCTTGCGCGAGGCGATGGTCTCGCCCTTGTCGATCACGGACTTCACGAAGGCGTCGGCCTGCGCGGACCAGTCGGCGGGCAGTTCGCCGGCCATGCGGCGCTTGAACTCGGCGGCCTCGGTCGGATACGCCTTGGCGTAGGCGGCGAACTTGGCGTTCCAAGCGGACTCGGCGGCGGCACCGCGCTCCTTGGCGTCCCAACCCTGATAGATGGTCTTCGGGATCACGAAGGGCGCGGGCGTCCAGCCCAGGTTTTCGCGGGTCAGCGCGATTTCGTCATCGCCCAAGGCCGCGCCGTGGCACTCTTCCTTGCCCTGCTTGTTCGGCGAGCCAAAACCGATGATGGTCTGGCAGCAGATCAGGCTGGGCTTGTCGGTGACCGCGCGCGCCTGCTCGATGGCTGTCTTGATGGCTTCCGGATTATGACCGTCGACCTTGGGGATGACGTTCCAGCCATACGCCTCGAAACGCTTGGGGGTGTTGTCGAGGAACCAGCCGGGCGTGTCGCCGTGGCCGCGAACCTCGCCATCAATGGAGATGTTGTTGTCGTCATAGATGGCGATCAGCTTGCCGAGACCCAGCGCGCCAGCCAGCGAGCAGGCTTCGTGCGAGATGCCTTCCATCAGACAGCCGTCGCCCAGGAACACATAGGTATTGTGATCGACGATCGCGTGACCGGGCTTGTTAAACTGGTTCGCCAGCGCATGTTCGGCCAGCGCCATGCCGACCGCGTTGGTGATGCCCTGACCGAGCGGACCGGTGGTGGTCTCGACACCGGGGGCGTAGCCGTATTCCGGATGACCGGGGGTCTTGGAATGGAGCTGACGGAACTGTTTGAGATCCTCGATGCTCAACTGATAGCCGGTCAGGTGCAGGAGGGCGTAAATCAGCATGGAGCCGTGCCCGTTGGAGAGCACGAAGCGGTCGCGGTCGGCCCAATCCGGATTGGACGGATTGTGGTTCATGAAATCGTTCCACAGCACCTCGGCGATATCTGCCATGCCCATGGGCGCGCCCGGATGGCCGGAATTGGCCTTTTGCACCGCGTCCATGGCAAGCGCCCGAATGGCGTTGGCGAGTTCTTTACGTGAGGACATGAGCCCCTCCTGGTAGTGATGAAAATGACCAAAAAGATGCGCTGGTCGCGACCGTCGGCAGTGCCATCGAAACGACAGCGGGCGTTGGGACGGATGGTGACGCGGCGTCGAAAAAACGGTCTGTCAGGCTCGCGGCTGCGTCGATCTCGGGTTTCGATCTGGCGCGGCGTTGTCCTCGCGAACGAGATTGTCTGGCCGTGACGCCTTCAAAAGGCGTTCATTCTGGACTAAAAGACAGCAACCCCGGAATCAAAACAAACTTATGCCGTCAAAAGTTATTTTATCAGTTCCTAATATTAAGAATTGGCGGCGGAAATAACCAGCCTTTTCCGCCGCCGTCCCGCCGACGCCGCCTGTCACTCCGCGCGCCACTTGATCGAACAGCCCATGCTCGGGATCTGCTCGGCCGGTCCGGCGCCGGTTTCGGCGATCTGTTTCATGGCCTCGAACAGATCGCGGCGCACCTCGGCAGGCGCGGCCTCCTTGCGGCTGGCGTCGAGTCGTCCCCGGTACTGAAGCCAGAGATTGGCGTCATAGCCGAAGAAATCCGGCGTGCAGACGGCCCCATAGGCACGTGCCACCGCCTGGCTTTCGTCCAATACATACGGGAAGGGAAAGGCGAATTCCGCCGCGACCCGTTGCATGTTCTCGAACGAGTCCTCGGGATAATCGTCGACATCGTTGGACATGATCGCCACGCAACCGATCCCGAGCGCGGCCAGTTCGCGGGCATCGCGGACGATGCGGTCGCGCACCGCCTGCACGTAAGGGCAGTGGTTGCAGATGAACATGACCAGCAGTCCGCGCTCGCCCTTGCAGTCGTCGCGGGTCCAGGTCTTGCCGTCGACGCCGGGGAGCGAAAAATCCGGCGCGGGGCTGCCGAAATCGCAGACAGGAGTTTCAAGTGACGCCATGGGAAACCTCCGAGTGAGCAGGTAGGAAAAGCCTCCGGCGCATGGTACCGGAATGGTCGCGATTTCCAAACCGGTCCAGCAGACGGCATCCCTCGCCCCGACCCGATTTTACGGCTTCCGACCGACCCGGTATGATGCGGAGTTTCATCAACTACGCCTTGTGGCGCCACGATCAGGCCACCGATATCTTATGAGCAAGGATTACATCTTCACGTCCGAGTCCGTTTCCGAAGGCCATCCCGACAAGATGGCGGACCAGATTTCCGACGCCGTCCTCGACGAGATTTATCGTCG
>NZ_CAIPNF010000383.1 GCF_903866365.1 uncultured Thiocystis sp. | reverse complement strand
GCGACGTGAACGTTTTGTATTTTCCGAACACCGATTCGATGATGTCGGAGGACGCCAGCCAGGTCTGGCCAGACGGGATCTTGGCGGCTTCCTGGGCCACCTGCGCCAGGATCCGGTCGGTGAAGTCAGCGGCCCGTGGCGTGAGCGCGGCGGGCGGGGCCAGGGTGGCTCGCAGGGGTTCACAGACGCCGGCGTGCAATCCCTCGGACTTGAGAAACGTCTGAATCGCCTTGGACTGTTCCAGCATCTGGGCATAGACCGTCAGTTCCTCACGCTCGGAACGCAGCCAGGCGAAGCCTTCCAGGAAGCGGGCGCGACCGGTGTCGGCGAGATCCCAGAACGGCTCATCGAGGTCGTCGCGGGTGAGATCGGAAACCGCTTGCAGGGCGTGGCAAAACGCCGTCTGGTCGGGATGCCGGTGGCCGATCAGGGGGCGCAGGGGACGCACACGGGCGACCCCCAAGCGTCCGCGCAGGTGATCCCAAGCGGCCACGCTCAGGACGCAGGTCCGCTGAATGGCACTGAAATCCCCGCGATCGTGATAGGCCAGCACTTGCTGTGCCCAGTGGACATGGAGATCGAAGTGCATGAAGCGCGCCTTGGTGCGTTGACGCGGTGGCAACAGAAACGCCAAGTCGGTCTGCTGGAAAGACGCCAGGGTCGTGCGGCACTGCGCCAGAAACCGGTTCCAGCGGTCATCGGCATTCAACTCGGCCTTAAGCAGGGTGGCGAGACGATGCGAGATGTCATACGTTTCCACACAGTTCGGCGCCTGTTCTTGCTGAAACAGCGTGATCCCCTTGTGCAGGTCGCTGCCATGATCGGCGACGATCTGCACCGGCAAACCGGTGCGTTGGGCGACGTCCCGCAGCACCGTCGCCACCCACGCCCCCGTGCTGTGCATGGTCATCTCCACGGCCAGTACCTGCATGGCCTGGTGACTCGGACTGTATCCCGTTTCGACCAGCCGACTGGCGGGGATTCCCAGAATCACGAGACACTTCGCCGTTCCCAGCGCAATCGTATGATCGACCACATAAATCCAATCTTGACGCCGCTCCGGCGGACGCTGAAGGATCGCCAATCCGCAGCGGTAGACCCAGTTGAGCACCGTGGTATAAGCCGGGATGGCGATCGGCAACCACGGCGCCAGCAGATGCAGCACGCGGGGAACCCCCCGGCTGCCGAGCCCCGCCATCAAATACATCTGCATCGTGAGTTGCATGACCAACCGCGAATGATGATGACCGGGCGGCGGCAACAGGACGAAACGCTGGGTCGGCTCCTCCGGTTGGTCGTCCTCGGTGGTCGACGCCCCCTCCGCGGCTGGCGGCTGCTCGCCCCGCTCCAGCGCCAGCGCTCGGCCTTTCCAATACGCCCGGCTCGCGTCCAGATCCCGGATCTTGATCTGGGCCGCACGCAGACGCCGCTGTTTATCCAAGGCTTTGGCTTTCCACGCATCGCGCGATTTCTGGAACAGTCGGGCCAACCGGGCCACGGGACTTTTGAAATTCTCCATCCGCATGTGCCTTCTCAGATCAGGTGGGCAGGTCACCATGCCGCGAAGTGTGGCTTGAACCAGCGGAGTTGTCGATGCCTGTCAAAGGGGGCGGCAGCGGGCGCGCCAACACCCGCTCCCGCGACACGACACCTGTATGAATCATCTGACGCCATTTCGTATCAAATTGAACTCCCTAGAATCGACTCAAGCCCACTTAAATAGACCGTTGAGTAAAAATCTTGATAAATTGATTCGGCGGTTTTCCCAGAAAAATTTTCAAGGTTGAGGCGTGT
>NZ_CAIPNF010000382.1 GCF_903866365.1 uncultured Thiocystis sp. | reverse complement strand
CCTGAAGGACTGGTGCCGCTCGCGACTCGGCCGCCACGAGCTGCCCCGGCGCATCGAACTTGTCGATGCGCTGCCGAAGAACGCCGCTGGCAAGATCCTCAAGCGCGAGTTGCGCCGCACGGGCGAGCACGAGCGCGGGGTTCCACCACGGGCGGCGTGACGACGCACGCGCGTCATACCGAAGACGGAAGGCGCACCGCGCCGATCAAAGCGGTCAATGACGAACAGCGCCGGTGACGGCCCTGATCAGAAGGTCGCGTTGTTCCAGCCGCACAGATGCCGTTCGGTTCTCGCGAGCAGCGTATTCAGCCATTGCTCGTCCGCGCGCCCAGGCCGCTGGTCGGCGGTGGTCCAGGTCTCCAGTTCGGTGAACGCCGGTACCCCCACCCGCAGCACCGCGAGGCCCGTCTCGACCAGCCACCGCCCGCCGTGCTTGCGCCCGCGGCGGCCGTATTTGAACGAGGCGTACAGAGCCCCGCGCGGTTTGAGGGGCATCGCCAAGCGATCCAGCGCCGCTGGCAGTTCCGTCAGCGGCACATGCAGCAGGCTGGCACAGGCGCAGATGCCGTCAACCTCACAGTGCCAGTCGATGTTTTGAAAGCGCCGTGCCTGGACCGGCAGACCGCCATGCGCGGAGGCGCGCGCGGCCAGGGTCGGAGAGGCATCGAAGGCGGTGACGGCGTAACCACGCGCGAGAAAGGCTCGGGCATCGCGTCCGGACCCGCAACCGGCATCAAGGCGGAGAGCGCCCGTGGGCAGATGGACGAGGAAGCGCGCGTACAATGGAGCGAGATCGACGGTTGCGGTGTCCGCGAAGAAGGCGGCGGCATGGTCCTCGTAATAGGTTGAGGTTGGGCAGGTTCGATGGGGCATACTGGACTTCAATGAACACAGACGACGCCGATGCCCAATCATATTGACGTTTCATCTGCCAAGCCGAAGCCTTCCGAGTCGTCCATGCCTCCGTTCCTCGTCTATCTCCACGGTCTCAACAGTTCCAGTCAGTCCAGCAAGGCCACGGTGCTCCGGGAGCGTCTGGCCCCCTACCCGGTCCTAGCTGTCGATTATCCGGCCCACCGACCGGACGAGGCGATCCGGCGTCTGTCGCACTTTTTCTCGGAGCTGGGCGAAGTTTGCCCGGCCGTGATCGGCAGTTCGATGGGTGGCTTCTACGGTCAATCTCTGGCCAGACGCTTTCGCTTTTCGCATCTTTATCTGGTCAACCCGGCGCTCACCCCATGGGTCTTCCTGGGCAAGCATCTGGGCGAGACCATGACCACGCAAGCCGGCGAGCGGTATCTCATTACCCAAGCCCTCTGTGATAGCACCCGCGCCTATGCGCTCGCCGATCCCTGCGACGGCCAACCGACCACGGTCTTTCTGGACCGAGGCGACGAGGTCATCGACTACCGGATCGCCGAGCGGATCCATGCCGAGTGTGGCCGCCTCTTGATCTGGGACGGCGGCGATCACGCGTTCGCGCACCTGGAAACCGCCATCGAGATCATCCGCGATCAGTTGGAAAGCCTTCGCTGATCGCGCGGCACATCATCGATCCGGTCATCAAACGACCGGCTTTCTCCGTTGGTGCAGCCATCCCCACCTTTGGAAGACGAATAACCGAAGAAACCTCAGTTCATGCTGGCAAGTTCGATGGGGCATACTGGGCGCTGGAGCAAAAAGGTGAGCAGAGCAAACGATGCAGAGACCAACAGCACGAATCGCCGGTGCGTTTTTATGTGCGATGAGCCTTTCAAGCGCGGTCGCGGCCTTGGATTGCGGAAATCCTCAAACACAAACCGATATGAATACCTGCGCGTCACTGGAACTCGACCGCGAAACGAAGAAGATCAATCTGACCTATAACCAGTTCAGGTCGACGCTCAACCCGACGCAGAAGCAAAAAATCAAGGAGGTCCAGTTGGCCTGGATCAAGTTCAAGGATTTGGCGTGTCAATTCGAGGCGTCCAGCCTGGAAGGCGGCTCCGCTGATGCCATGGTGCTGAATGGTTGTCTCGCCGAGAAAACCCGACAACGGCACCAGGAACTGCGCGCGTTAAAGGATTGCGAAGAGGGCGATTTGAGCTGCCCCGCATGGTAAAAGCGTCAACCTCCGACCGCACCGCCTTCCGGGTGCTGGGCGCCATCAGTTTTGCCCATTTCCTCAACGACACCTTGCAGTCGTTGATGGTCGCGATCTACCCCCTGTTCAAGGCCGGATTCCATCTCAGCTTTGCCCAGATTGGCTTGATCACCCTGGCCTTTCAGTTGACCGCCTCGCTGCTGCAACCCTTGGTGGGCCTCTACACCGATCGCCATCCCAAGCCCTTTTCGCTGGCCGTGGGCATGGGGTTTACCCTGCTGGGCTTGCTGGCGCTGTCGCTGGCCTCCAGCTTCTCGATGCTGCTGATGGCCGCCGCGATGGTGGGGACCGGCTCGGCGGTCTTCCATCCCGAAGCCTCGCGGATCGCCCGCATGGCCTCGGGCGGGCGGCACGGTCTGGCGCAGTCCATTTTCCAGGTCGGCGGCAACACCGGCGCGGCCATCGGTCCGCTGCTCGCGGCCTGGATCGTCCTGCCCCAGGGTCAGCGCAGCCTTGCCCTGTTCGCCCTGCTTGCACTGGTCGCCATGATCGTGCTGACGGGCGTCGGCGTCTGGTCTCGACGTCAGCACCGGCAACCGAAGCCGGCGGCGGCGCCCGCCGGGCGCGCACTCCCCAAGGGTCGGGTAAAAGCCACGCTGGCGGTCCTTCTGGCGCTGATGTTCTCCAAGTTTTTCTACCTGGCCAGCATCAGCAGCTATCTGATTTTCTATCTGATGCAGCGCTACGCCATCGACACCCAGGAGGCGCAGTATCACCTGTTCTATTTTCTCTTCGCGGTCGCGGCGGGCACCCTGTTCGGCGGTCCGCTCGGGGATCGCATCGGTCGGCGGGCGGTGATCTGGGTCTCGATCCTCGGCGTCGCGCCCTTCACCCTGGCGCTGCCCTACGTGGGGCTTGGCACGTCGGCGGTCTTGACGGTCATCATCGGCTTCCTGCTCGCATCGGCCTTTCCGGCCATCGTGGTCTACGCCCAGGAACTGCTCCCCGGTCGGGTCGGGATGGTCTCCGGGCTCTTTTTCGGATTCGCCTTCGGTCTGGCCGGGATCGGTGCCGCGGTGCTCGGACAGGTGGCGGATCGGTGGGGGATCGAGACGGTCTATCAGGTCTGCGCCTTCCTGCCGTTGCTCGGATTGTTGGCGGTCCTGCTGCCGGATCTACGGGAGCGCGAGGGTGTGGCTGGCGCGCTGGCGTCCGCGCGCGCGTGACGCTTGGGACGGCGAGGCGGCGCGCACGATGACATCGCCACGCTCCCGGGTCGGAATCCGATCCGGATCAGCCCAGCTCGAAGCTGCTGATGCCATAGGTCCGCGCCGATGCCAACGCAGGAGCGGGACCGGCGTACATGCGGACCGTCGCCATGGCGCTCGGCGAGGGCGAGGGCGAGGGCGGCGGGATTGGAGGCGGGCGTGTCGAGGAACACCGGGGCGCTGGCCGGCAACCGAGCGCACAGCGCACCGAAGAGGGCTTCGGCCGCGTCCGGCGTGTCCGCGAAGAGCGGGCCGATCTTGTAGCCCTCGCGGCAGGCGCGCCGCACGCCATAGCCGAGGAGATGGTCGCCGTGCCGCAGGCCGAGCGCGAGGGTCTGGGGTTGCGCGATCCAGCGTTGCAGGAAGGCGTAACGCTCGGTCGGAAAGAAAGCGCGGTCATCGGCGGCCAGCGACGCGAAGGACCAGGCGGTTAGCGGGATCGTGCGCGTCCCATCGGCAGGCTCGGGAGCCGGCGCGGGCTGGCCCTGCCCTTGGTAGCGGACATGACGATCGGCGAGTTGGAAGCCGCTGCGACGGTAGTTGTCCTGTTGCGCCAGAACGCCATCGAGTCCGATGGTGCGGCCCGCCAGGCGCGCCATGGCGGCCTGCCAGATGGCCCAGCCATACCCCTGTCCGCGCCGTTCCGGACGGACCAGATAGAAGCCCAGGAAGCCGAACGTCGTCCCATCGCGCACCGCCGAGATCATGGCGACCGGCTCGTCTTCGAGCAAACCGATCAGGAAACCCTCGGGGTCGGCGGCCAGGAAGGGCGCGGCATCGTACAGCCCAGGGTTCCAACCTTCGGCGGCGGCCCAATCGAGCGCGAGGCCGATCTCGTCGGGGGTCATGGTGCGAATCGTCAAGGACACTTGGGCGGCTCTCCTGTGTGGATGGTTGCGCTCCGGTTCCGGCGCATGGGTTACTCCACCCCCTTCGCCT
>NZ_CAIPNF010000381.1 GCF_903866365.1 uncultured Thiocystis sp. | reverse complement strand
GTCAAATATGAATGGATGCCAAACTCGGCTTATAAGAATTTTAAATTACTTGAAGCTGAATTTCGGGGAATCTTATTATCATATGGAAAAGAATATAAGATTCAATTTAACTAATACCATATTTGCATTCCTACAAACAATTGTAATGAAGTACTTAGAACTTGCATTGAATCGCCCAATAGTCCCCGGTCGCGCGCTCGCGGCTGACGATATCGATCCCGACATCGGCGCTCCAGCGGTCCGGCCATTCCGACCACAACCACACGGCCTCGAACAGCTCGGCATATTGCGGATCGGTTACGAGATAGTTGGCAAACAGGCGCTCGAACAGGTCGCCCTTGTCGCGGTTATTTCGGGCGGCTTCGGTGAATTCGGCCAGTAGGTCTTGAATCGTGGTGGGCATCGCGGATTTCCTTCGCTCTCGATTCGGGATGCGTCGGCGGTCAAGCGGCGTCCGTGGGGCATCCGTGGGCTCCGAAGAATAACACCCTGGGGAATATTCCACGCAGGACTGACGACAGCGCAGACCCGCGCGCGCCGGGGTTTCCTCTCTTCCCGAATGATTCTCGCCGTCGCGGTCATCTTGGGCGGGGGCTGTAGGGAGTCCCCAGCCTGGTTGTTCCCTTTTCGGTAAAGCCCAGCGGCCTTGAGCGTCGGCGCTTGGATGCGCTGATCAGCGTCAACGTGCGGCCTCGCTCCCAGGCATCGGCACAGCTTGCGTTCCGCTCTATCATGTACTATATACGACACATGACATTTAGTAGCTATCTCCGCACAACTCGCGAAGCCCTGCGCAAGCAGGACAAGGGCTACTCGTTGCGCCAGGTCGCGCAGCGGGTCGGGATCGAGCCGGCGTATCTGAGCAAGGTCGAGCGCGGCGAGGTGGCGCCGCCCTCCGAGGCGACGATCCGCAAGCTCGCGCTGGAATTGCACGAGGACGCGGATGTGCTGCTCGCGATGGCGGGCAAGGTGTCGTCGGAGCTACAGGCGATTATCCGCGCCCGGCCGCGCTTGTTCGCCGAGGTGCTGCGTCAGCTTCGGGAATTGCCAGACGACGCGATCCTGCGCGTGGTGCGTGAGGTTCGGAACGGCGACTGGTAGCGTCTGTCACAGGAGAACAGCCATGATCGAACTCACCCAGGATCGACTCGAATTCCGCTTCCCCGAGGTGCATACCGAGGCCCGCTGCCGTATCGACTTTCAGCGTACCCTGCGCATCCCCGACGATAACCGCGACTATCCGCTACCGCCCGGCTTGGGGCGTTTCCCGTTGCAGCATGTCGATGACTTCAAGTCACGGGTGCCGGCGGACTGGCTGCGCCATGGCGGGGTGTTCCTGCCGATGTATCAGGCGGAGGCGCTGTGGATCAATTTCGCGGGCGACTATCCCTGTGCGGTCAAGATCGCGGCCGGCAAGATCAACGCGGTGACCGGCGAGGCGTGGCAGGAGGCGTTGGCGCCGCTGCCACAGGATTATGTGGTGGTGCCAGACCAGCCCTGGCTGGATGGGTTCGCGGTGCGCCAGGGCCTGATCCGTCAGTTCGTGGCGATGCCGCTGGGCGCGGGCTATACGGCCGAGGAGCAACTGACCGGGACCGGCGAGCATGGCGGCCTTCAGATCGTTGTCTACCCGATGAAGGC
>NZ_CAIPNF010000380.1 GCF_903866365.1 uncultured Thiocystis sp. | reverse complement strand
CCGGCAGGAGATCCTTGATCCGCTCCCATTGATCTTCACGCAGGGCGTAGCGGCGCTGTGTCATCAGGGATCTCCTCGATCATGTTGAAGTGGTCGGGCGGCAATATTCCCACACAACGAGAATTGATGACACGCCCTAGGCTATTTTTATGCTAAATTCGACCAGACACGAAAAACGCTGGCCGCCGAAACGGCCGAACTCCGGCACGCGATCCAGCAGCTCCAGATGCAGATCCCTGATCGTGCCATTCAAAGCCAACTGACTCAAGAAAAGCTCTCACAGCTGTCGGTGGCGATCAAATCGATTTCCATGTCACTGAAAAACATCAATAAGATGCCCACAGTGGCGGTTGAGACACAACACAGCGAACCGGTTTCCGCCGCATCCAGCCCGGCGGTCGATCAGGTCAAAGCGTCCGGTGATGCGATACAAGAAGACCGGCAGCGGTTACAGCAGGATCACCCCCTGGCCGCCGCGACCGATTCAGGAGACTCCCGACCCGCTCCTCTTTACACCGAACCGACTCCAATGCAGGAGATCGCCACTGACGACGCCCCTCCATTGCCGGTGCTGAAATCGGAGCCGATCACAGACGAAATAGCGCCACCTGAACCCAGAGCGACCGCAGCTGACGCCGCGAGCGGCGGCGAGCCGGAGGCAACTGTCGCTCCAGCGCGCATCGATATCGATGAAAAGCCCTATGCGCTTCAACTAATTGGCTTTTTTTCGCTCGAAGACCTTCATGACTATGTGCGACGTTCTTCCCTGCCTGCTCCGCTTTACTATCAGGAAGAAACGTATCGGGGGCGGCCTTGGTTTGTCCTGATCCACAGTCTGCATCCAAGCCGCGAGTCTGCGAACTCCGCGATTGCAACGCTGCCCCCGAAGTTGGCTAAGCTCGATCTTTGGGTTCGCAAACTTGACGCCGACGCAACTCTGGTACCATTGGAATCGGAGCCGAATCACTGAGGCACCCCGCCCTCACGCACACGGCGATACGGCGATACGGCCGGTCAATTTGCCGGTTTGGTCTAAACCGCGCCTAGCACGGGATACGTAGTTTTTCTTCCTCTGGATCGAGTGTCGTTCTCGTCCACAGGCGGTCGGCGACCGTAAACGGATCGCGGTTGATGGTAAATCCTCAAGTAGCGCCAAAAATCAAGCTAATGAGTACCAAATTTCTCAACAACTCTGACAGACTTCGTGGGCGAACTGCTCCAATTTGCGCGTGTCCGCGGTAAATAGCCGGATGCCTTCGGCAAGTTTTTCGGTCGCCATGGCGTCTTCGTTGAGCGCCCAACGGAAGCCGGGTTCGTCATAGGCGACCTTCGGAATCTCCAGCGCGCCCGCCCGCTCGGCATCCAGCTTGCGCGGAACCTCGCCCTCCGTGGAAGCCAACTCGCCCAGCAGGGCGGGCGAGATGGTCAGGTAATCGCAACCGGCCAGTTCCAGAATCTCGTCGAGATTGCGGAAACTGGCGCCCATGACGACCGTCTCATAGCCGTGGCGCTTGTAATAGTTGAAGATCCGGGTCACCGATTGGACTCCCGGATCCTCGTCGGCGGGGTAGCCAGCGACGTTTTCCGCTTTTTTATACCAATCGAGGATCCGCCCGACGAAGGGCGAGATCAACGTCACGCCGGCGTCGGCGCAGGCGACGGCCTGGGCGAAGCCGAATAGAAGGGTCAGGTTGCAGTGAATGCCCT
>NZ_CAIPNF010000379.1 GCF_903866365.1 uncultured Thiocystis sp. | reverse complement strand
TCTGTGGTGCGGGGATGCGCTGGAAACACCAGGGCGCCAAGATTGTCTTGAGCCTGCGCGCGCTCGTGCAATCCACGGGGCGCTGGACGCAGTTCTGGGACAAGATCGATCAGTTTGGTGCTCGGCCCTGTTAGGATACATCATCGAAAGGCACCACCCTGTAAGTCAAACTGCAACAATCTAATTTCATTAGATAAACTTTCTGAACAGACTCTCAGGGTTTCAACCTCTTCACTGCCGATCTGGTCCAGCCAGGTAGGATGGGTAGAGTGACCACGGCACTACGCTGAGCCATTAGCGCAAACGCTCATTGGTCACGAAACCCATCAACCCACTGAGGCAGATATTGTCATTTTTCGCCATTGAAAAACCCAAAGGATTCGTCATTTGCGCAATCCTGAAATGTCGGCATTAGGAATGATGGGTTTCGCTGCGCTCTACCCATCCTTGTATGTTCTGTTCCCAGGGATTGACAAGGGATTGCGATAAAGGGAATTTATGAAGAGTGAACCGGGGAAGCCGTCCCATCCTACGAATAATGCATCATCGAATCGTTTTCCGTGCTTCTTTTGTGCGCAATCTTGGCAGAGCGGCTGAGGTGAACCGAGGTCAATCGGCGGAACCTCCTGTCGGAGTTTCGCCCTACGCGGGCTACGCGGGCGGCTGGACGGTGCGGGCGGCTCATTCACCCACGCGCCGTAACAGCGTTTCGATCACCTTGGCCGAAATCCGAAAATCGGAGGCGTGCAAGCGCGCAAAGACCTCCCGCGCCGATGGAATCAAGCCTTTTGATTTGGCCATGCCAATCACCGCCGCCGTGCCGGCCACGCGCAAGCCGTGCTCGCTCGCGATCGCCCGGCCCGCCCTTTCGTCCATCAGCACAAGCACCGGCTCCACGCTCGCCAAGGGCCTAGGGGTCAGGTCTCCCATTGCACAGATCCTCATGATCGAATAACGACCACGCTTTCCAGGGCAATCCGCATCAAGAAATGGTAATATTAGGGAGTATTTATATGTTAGCGAAATCAGCATGATGGAGCACGCAGAGCCCGAATTTCTGAGCGTGGATAGAGCGAGGGTTCAAAGTCCTTGCCAGTAATCGACGCTCGGAGACACTCGTCGCACCGGGTCTGCGGGGGAATCCAGCAGCATTTCTGTTTTGTGGAACCGAGATCCGACGCATTAAGTTAAGCAAGCAAGGTCGGGTGGGTAGAGTGACCACGGTATGACGCCGATCGTTGGCACGGATGCTGATTGGTCACGAAACCCACCGAACCAACGCACCAACTTCTGACCTTTGCGGGAAACCGGGGGCGTGCCACCTTAATTTCCCGATGGCGTCGATCTCGGTCGATCAGTTCATTCGCTCCAGAATGTCGAAAAATTGGGCCGCAGTGACGATCGGTTGGCTAAACGCTTCCGCCAAGTCCAGCAGGTCTGCATCGCCTGTGATGAGGAATTGCGCTTTGCCGGCGATGGCGAGTTGCAGGAAGGGCTGATCGCAAGGATCACGACAGGTCGGGGTTGCGGGCGGTGGATCGGGGATCTTCACCGTTTCGCACCAGGGCAGATAGTCGGCGAGGAGTTCCTCTCGCTCTGTGGATGACAGCTTGAATTTCGGATACTCCAGGACACGTAGCAGTTCCGCGACCGTCGATGTCGAGACCAGAGGCTGGAACCGAGACGCTTGCCACGCGACACGCAAGGCGCCAAGGATGCCGCCACCGAACACCAGGGCCGAAAGGACCAGGTTCGTGTCCAGCACGACGCGTGGGACTCGACTGAGCGCGCTGTCCGTTTTTACCCGGTTTGACGCGCCCACTTCACGGCCTCCCCGATATCCTTTTCCGTGAGATCGAGCTCGGCCAGCTTGGCCCGCACCGCATCCGCACGCTGGATACGCACCGGTGTCAAGACGATTTGACCATTGCGGGCTTCCACCTCGAAATAGTCGGTAGCACCGACCGCCTCGGTGATGGCCTTGGGCAATGTGAGCTGATTCTTCGATGTCAGCTTGGCCAGCATTGGAATGAATCCATGAAGTAAGGAATTCTTACTCTAGCGGTGACCTGCAAAATGCACAAGGATATAAGTGTGCGATCCCGTCCGATTGATGCCATCTGATCCGGGCAGACGACCGCCTCGTCCCATTAGATTGAGCCGGGTAGCAAGGTGGGGTGGGTAGAGTGACCGCGGTACGCCATTGAAGACTGGGTACGGTCGCCCGCCGGTCACGAAACCCACCAATAGTGATCGGCACGGATTGTGCGTAAGTCGAATTTAGCCGGGTAGGGTACGCATCGCGTACCTTACTCCCTCGCAAATGGCACGGATGCCGGCTGATCACGAAACCCACCGAACCATGCGCCAACGCTGTCATCCTTGAACGCCTTCGGGGCATCCTTCAACTTCGCTCAGGGCAGGCTGGGAGCGTTTTGGGTTGAATTCAGTGGTCCGGTTGCGCGACTATACCCGCCTTTCGATCCATTGCCGGAGGCGTTCGATGGAGGCTCTGAAGCTCAAGACCCTCGACGATCTGCTCCTGTCACCGGATGAGCGGGTGGAACTGATCGGCGGAGACATCGTGCGCCGCCCAATGGCGCGGTTTGCTCACGGTCGCGCGCAGAATCGCACGGCGCTCACACTCGGGCCTTTCGACGAGGGCGAGGGAAATGGCGGCGGCTGGTGGTTCGCCACCGAGGTCAGCGTCGCCTACGAGATCCACGAATGCCCGTCGCATGACCTCGCCGGTTGGCGCCGGGAGCGGCTGCCCCGGCCCCCCGAAGGCGTCATCGACCTGCCGCCGGACTGGGTTTGCGAGATCGTCTCGCCTGGACACGAGAAAAAAGACACCCTGGTCCTGCCGCTGCTGCTTAAGCGACATTGCGTACCCGACTACTGGCTGATCTGGCCCGAGGTACGGCGGCTGGTCGCCTACAGGCTCAGCGACGGTGATTGGTGCGCAATCGCGACGCTCGAAGGGAGCGGGCGCGCTCGCATCCCGCCCTTCGAGGCCATCGAGCTGGATCTGGATGCCCTGCTTGGCGGCGGATGAACCGACCGCTATGGGTCGCTCGTTGGCGATTTTCAAACCTCGCCCGCTCGAACTCAGCCAGGTAGCAAGGATGGGTAGAGTGACCACGGCACCACACTGAATGTTGGCACGGATGCCGGCTGGTCACGAAACCCACCGAACCCACGCACCAACGTCTGACCTTTGAACGCCTTCGGGAAAACGGGGGACTGGCCGGGTCACGCCACGGTTGGAAGGGTAGGCGATGCGGATCCGGCTCATCAGACATCAGACATCAGACATCAGACCAGCGTGATGACCAACCGCTTGCCGCAGGCGTGCGCGTACTTGCGCAGCGTGGCGAACGAGGGAGAGTGGTTTTCGCTGCGGATCGACGCCTCCAGGCGCGAGACGGCGCTCTTGGTCGTGCCCATGCGGGCAGCAACTTCCTCTTGGGTCAGACCGGCCTGCTGACGCGCTCGGACCAGTTCGCTGAGTGCCGAGTACTCTTCTTCCAGCCCCTCCCAGGCGGCCTTGAATCCCGGCTGTTGCATGGCACGGGCAAGTTCCGCCTTGGCGTCAAGGCGCACCGGCTTGAATTGCTCAGTCTCCATGGTTGACCTCCTTCAGTCGTGTGCGGGCCGTCTTCAATTCACGGGCGGGCGTTTCCTGCGTTTTCTTGATGAAGCTGTGCAGAATGACGATCTGACGTCCGACCATCGTGCAGTAGAACGCTCGGCCAATGCCTTCCTCGCCTGTGCAGCGCAGTTCTAAAGAGGCCATCGCCCAAGGCGCGGGAATGCGGTAGCCGCAGGTCGGCGCCGTGCTCCTCCATCAAGAAGACAAGGCGAAGGAAGTCAGCATAGATGCCGACCGGCCACTCGGTGATCTCCCGCTGTACGCGCTCGTTGAAATAACTGACAGTCCAGTTCATGTCCACAATGTTAGCGCGCACGCTAACTTTGAGCAAGGTGGGTAGAGTGACCACGGTATGACGCCGGCTGTTGGCACGGATGCTGGCCCAGCAACTGGCGTCGGGCGAAGACGACGACACCCTGCGCCGCAGCGGTCGGGATCCACCTCCTGGACTTCGACCTTTTCACCGCCACGTCCGAACAGCGCGCGCAAGCGGTGTGGCGCTTCGAGATGCGCGACGCGCGTCAGCCCCAGGTGACGCTCGGGAACCGACTCCAACTCACCTTGATCGAATTGAAAAAGGCAGACCGCGTGCAACAGGCATCGGGTCCCTTGCGTGACTGGGTGAGTTTTTTCGAGCACTGGCAAGAGGAGAAAACCATGGCCGAGATCGAGCATGCGCCGATCCGCGAGGCGCTAAATCGGGTGCGTCGGCTGAGCGCCGACGACGAGGCGCGACGGCTGGCGTTCGTGCGCGAGCGGGCGCTGCGCGACGAGGCGTCCTTGCTGAAAGAGGCGCGGGAGGAGGGACGAGAAGAGGGCGAGCAGATCGGGATGCAGAAAAGCCGCTTGGCGGTCGCCCAGGAAACCGCCTGCCACCTTAGGTGATTCCAGCGTTTCGGGTAAAATTGAGTCCAGATCTTATTTTCAGCTATCCGTTGCAAGCCGGCTCATGCGGATTGTTTGGAGCTGATGCGGCGAGTTCTTGCGGTCTCCCTGACGTCTCCAGGCCGGCGAAACGGCGGTAGGCATCGAGGCGATCATCGTCGACCTGTGCCCTCTTCCCGGATCTGCCCCGAAGGAGCTCTCGCGCGGATTTGA
>NZ_CAIPNF010000378.1 GCF_903866365.1 uncultured Thiocystis sp. | reverse complement strand
TCAAATCCGCGCGAGAGCTCCTTCGGGGCAGATCCGGGAAGAGGGCACAGGTCGACGATGATCGCCTCGATGCCTACCGCCGTTTCGCCGGCCTGGAGACGTCAGGGAGACCGCAAGAACTCGCCGCATCAGCTCCAAACATTTACCCGAAACGCTGGATTTTCGATACCCTGCCTCGCACACGATCGGCGCGACCGTTAAACTCAAGATCGGTCAGGCGCGAGTGGTCATCGAATGTGTCCGTCACTTCCCGCCGAGCTGCGCAAAGATGCAGTCGAGGGCGGCCTGGTTGGCGCCGGTGGGATAGAAGCCGTTGATGTCATTGGCGAAGGTTGCCTGGTCGACCTTGCCGAAATAGAGTTTGCTGCTTTCGTCGATCAAGTAGGCGTCGTTGCCGTTCACGTCGAGCAGGTAACTCAGCGGCTGGTTGCCGATGGCGAGCTTGCCGCAGGTTTTGTCCACGCGGTCCAGAAATGCCTCGGCACCCGGATCTTCCACAACCGAATCCGGTGCGAGCAGACCGCCGCCGCAGCCATGCAGTGCGATGACGGCGGCGAGTAACGATAGGTTGACGGTGGCGCTTCGCATGGTCTGCTCCTCGTGGTCGGGTTGGTTTTTGGCTCGCGTTATCGATGTTCGAAAGGGAAGACGCGCTTCCAGTCGTGCTTCATGCTGATGACGGTCCAGCCCTCATGTTTGGCCTCGTCGTAAAGTGCTTGGGTGAAGGTGCCGACCTGGGTCTCGGGCAGACCGTTAGCCGGCCCATAGGCCACTTCGTGCTGTGCGTCGTCGTGCAGCACCAGCATCGCGAACCGCTCGCCATCGCCACCCTTCGTATATTCCAACATCTGTCGGTCGCCATCCGAGTTACCGAAGGCGGCGATGGGACGGCGGCCGATATGCTCATTGATACCGACCGGCTTACCGGCCTTGTCGTCGATGAAGTTCAGCTCCGACAGGCGCACCAGCGCGGGCTTCCCATTGCGCAATTCGAACTTGGTCTGAATGCTGGAGCCGACGACCTGCTCGGGGGGAATGCCGTATACCCGCTCCGTCCAGGGGCGCATGAACTCGATGCCGCTGCCGGAGACGATGAAGGTCTTGAAGCCATTGGCCCGCAGATAGGCGAGCAGTTCGAGCATGGGTTGATAGACCATCTCGGTATAGGGTCGTTCGGTCTTGGGGTGCTTCGCCGTCGCCAGCCAGTCCTGAACGATCCGCGCGAACTCCTCGGTCGTTATCCCGGCATGGGTCGCCATGATGATCTCCGAGATCGCTTTCGTGCCTCCCGCGAGGGTGTCCTTGACATCGCCTTTGAGCAGCGAGGCGAAGGGTTCCTGATCTTTCCACTCGGGATGCTGGGGCGCGAGCGTCTTCACCCGATCCAGGGCGAATCGCAACTGGACATACAGGGGCTGCTCGCTCCACAGCGTGCCGTCGTTATCGAAGGTGGCGATTCTCGCCGTGTGCGGGACGTAATTCGGGCTTGCCTGGTCAGTGGTCGTCTTCACGAAGTCGATGATCGCCTGCTTGGCCGGTCCCTCATTCCAGGACGGCAAGGTGTCGGCTTGGACGTGTGCCTGAGCGAACAGAAGTAATGCGGCGCAGAGTCCCAAACCCATGACGCGGTCGAACTGCCGGAACAGCGGTGCTGATTGCATGAACCCTCCCTCGTTGCGGAACCCTTGGGTGAGCCCGCTCGGGCTCACCCAATGCTTGGCCTATTCCTTTCCGGACTCGGCCGCTTTCTCCGCAGCCGCTGCATCGTCTTCCAGGTCTCCCGCAACCGCGGCGGCATCGACAGACTCTTCGGTCTTCAGCTTGGCTTCATGTTTGTTGGCCTCGGTGGGATGGGCCGCTGCCTTGGTCCTCGCCGCGGTGGCGTCTTCCGCCATCTTATCCGCCTGTCCCTGGGCGGTTGCCGCCTCTTTCTCATAGGCATTTGCAGCGCTCGTCGCCTGGTCCGCCTTGGCTGCCGCCGCCGCCTTCTCCGCGTGGGATTCCGCCGCGACGGTTCCGGCCAGTGTCAACGCGATGGCTGCGGTACCGCTAACGATCAGATGCTTCAGTTGCATTTACCTGTTCTCCAGTGTGTCGATGGGTGAGGGCGCCACTTGCTCGGCGCGAGGCGTCGGTCAGTGCTGAAGAATGCCTTCCAGTGCAGGTTCAGCACGGGTATTTTCAGCGTGGGAAACCCGAGAGAACTGGGAAGACCCCACGGTGAAAAGACGCGTTTGGCGAAAACCATCACTGGTTTCGCTCTCGGGACGGTGCGTTCCAATCCGCGAAGGTCGAAGGGCAGGGCGGTGCCCGTCGTCGCGCGGCTTCATGGCCTCCTCGATCTTCGCCTTCACGGCTTCGAGGTTGAAGCTCGCGCCCTTCTACATCGGAGGGAACTCGATGGCTTTCATGGCCAGCTTCGCCATTTCCCGTTGGATACACGCGAAGCCCGAAATCTCGCATTTCACACCAGCTCAGTCAACCATGATCGATCGACAAGATTTGAGTGTCCGGTCGATCGTCGCGCAGGCCGAACAGGGAGCCATCGGACGAAAGGGCAATGCGGGTTGCCCTAAAGGATAAACTCTAATTAATCGTCTCGGGAAGATAACCCGGCGCATTGGGTCCCATATTCTTCTCATCCTCGACGGCTTCCCGGTAAGGATTGCCAGACGCGAAGCCTTCGTCATCCGACACTTCTGGACTGTCAGGCTCCGTGTCGATGACGCGGTCTCCAACAAGCTGATCGTCGTTGAGATCGACGCCTTCAACGACAACCTGATCGCCACAGCCGGAGACGAGCAAGAGGGTTAGGAAAATCGCGATGTAATTGAATTTCAAATGCTTAGGCATGGTGGATTTCTGGATCATCAGTGCTCCGTTCGATGCGGCGGCGTCTTCCGCCTCTTCAGTTGACTTCTTCTCGGTCTGCTTCATGGCGGCCGATGGGTGAGCCGCCGCTTCCGAATGAGCTTCGACGGCGGCGCTCATAACCCGCTTGAATGACCGTGGCTTCAGTGGCACGGGGAACGAAAAGCTACGCGGTCAGCGTTTCCTGCCGGGCCGCCTTGCGTGCCGCCAGCGCGACAAAGATGGTCGACCAGCCACTGAAGACCAGCTCGATGGCCACGAATAGCCCGATCACCCACAGGCCCGAGGCCGGCCATTGGGCGACGATCATTCCACCCAGCAGGATGGAGATCAGGCCCGACAGCAGCGACCAGTACCAGCCGTTCACCGCCGCTCGAAGCTGAAGGCTTATGACGATTCGAGACACGCCCACCGCGATCAGGATCCCCGCCAAAATCAGGGTCAGGACGCTGGAGGCGCGGATCGGGTCGACGATGATGTCGATCCCGGCGGCGACGTACAGCAGCGCGATCAGCACATGCCAGAGGATGGATTTCCAGCCCTGACAGGTGATGGCATGGACAAGCTGGAACACGCCCCCCAGTAGGAGCAGGACGCCAAACAACAGAACGCTTGTCAGGGTGAACGCAAAGGTCATATAGAACCCAAGTGTGCCGAGGACGATGGAGGCGATCCCCAAGGCCAGAAGCCAGCCCCAGTTTTTCTTTACTTCGCCGAAAACGGCACCCTGGATCGCGGTCATTGTGGACTCGTTGCGACTCGACATCATGATCTCCTCTGCTTTTGTCGTTGGTTTATTGAGATTGGGATTGGGATGACTGCCGTAAAGACTCCCGCAACTGACCTACCACCGGATCCCCCGGAGCTGCCGCCGCGAGCTTGTCTAGCCAGGTCGTTGCCACGTCTTGTCGCCCTAGTTTGGCATTGAACTGGACCAGGGCAACCAGCAGGTCCGCATCCCCTGCCGCGCGCGCGGCGGTGCCTTCCAGCACCGGGATAGCATCCTGGGTCCGACCGGCGCTGTCCAGGGCGACCGCGTAGACATAGGCATAACGGCTGTGGGTTGGTGCCAGTTCGGTCGCGCGCTTGAGCTCCTCCAGGGCCGCGTCCAGGCGCTTTGCGCGCACCATCGTCAGTCCGAGCGCGTGGTGCAGATCGGCATTGTCCGGCGTCGCCGCGAGCCCAGTCCGTAGTTGCGCCTCCGCCTCCGACTCCCGTCCCTGGCCGCGGTAGAGGTCCGCCAGATTGGCATAAGCCGGGGTGAAGCGCGGGTCGAGTCGCAGGGCAGCTTGGTAAGCACGCTCCGCGACCTCCGGCTCACCGGCCGCGGCCGCGATCAGCCCCAGGTTCAGGTTAGACTCGGGGCGATCCGCGTTCACGGTCTGCGCCGCCACGTATTCCTCCAGCGCGGCCTTCAACTGGCCGCTCAGTTTGGCGCCCATGGGCTGGGCCGCCAGGGGCGCCAGCACCCGCGTGGCTTCCAGGCGCACGGTGCGGGCCGGGTCGTCGAGCAGGGGCCAGGCCAGTTCGGCGCGGGTGCGCAGGTCCGTGAGGTCGAGGAAACGCACGGCGGCGGCCCGCACCAGGGCATCGGGGTCGGCGAGCAGACGGGTCACGGTCAGCATTGCGTTCTGGCTCGGCCGGTCATGGAGCCGCTCCAGGGCGCTCGCCCTAGCGATGCCAGGCTGGTTTGCGTCGCCAGCCAAGGCGAGCAGGCGTGAAACGGCGTCCGGCGCATCGGTATCGGCCGCGTGCAGGGCATCGCCAAAATGGGGTCCGCGGTTCACCGGGTCGGGGAACCAGCCGGCGACCGCGTCGGCCGCCCAAGCGGCGTCCTTGTCCTGGTGACAACCGTTGCAGGCGTTGGGGGTGCCGAGCTTCATCGAGAGGTCCGGTCGCGGTACCCGCAGGCTGTGATCGGCGCGCTCGTCCACGACCATGTAGTACCGTTGGGGCATGTGACAGGCGATGCAGACAGCGCCAGCGCTGCCCTGGACGTGATGATGGTGGGTCATGGCGTCGTAGCGGTCGGCCTGGTGACAGCGGGTGCAGACGGCGTTGCCCTCGGCCTTGAGTTGCTGGCTATGTGGCTCGTGACAGTCGGAGCAGGCCACTCCCTGATGGTCCATGCGGCTCTGGATGAAGGAGCCGTGGTCGAAGACCTCGTCCTTGATCTGGCCGTCCGGGAAGTACAGCTCGGGTTCCAGCAGGGCAAGCCGAAAGCCCTGGTGCAGTGGCTCGCCCGGCTTCAGATCTTCCCAGAGACGGCCCCGCCTGGAATGACAGCGGGCGCAAATCTCGGTCTGAATCTGGGAGGTGCGCGGCACGCTGCGGGCCGGTTTGCCGGTGACCGGGTCGGTCTGCCACTGGCCTCCGTCGCGGTCCTTCAGATCGACCAGCAGACCCAGGGCGGGATCGGTCGCCATGGCCGGCGCGGTGCCAGCCGACTTGGCGGCCGCCGCCGCCCTGGCCCAGTCCACATGCCCAGAGCCTGGACCATGGCAGGCTTCGCAGGCGACATTGATCTCGGCGAAGTGGGTTTCGTAGCGGTTGCGCTCCGGGTCATAACCCTTCTTGAGATCGGTCGAGTGACAGTCGGCGCACTGGTAGTTCCAGGTCTGATCGAGCGCGGTCCAATGCAGCGGGTTGTTGTGGTCCATCCGCTCGTTGGGGTAGAGGTGGAACCAGCGTTGGCCTCCCTGGTCCTTGGGGCGGCTGTCCCAGGCGAGACCCAGGGCTTGAAGGCGGCCGCCGGGAAATTCGATCAGGTATTGCTGGAGTGGCGACCAGCCGAAGGTGTAGCGGATGGGGTAATCCGCGAGCGCCCCATCCGGTCCGTCCGTGTGGACGAAGAAGCGCCCGTCGCGCTTGAAAAAGCGGGAGGTGACCCCGTGGGCCGTGAATTCCGCGTCGTCGAAGTCGCCGAGCACCGTGGTCGGCGTCGCCTCTTTCATCGCCCGGTCGTGATCGGAGTCGCGCCACAGATCCAGTTCCTTCTGGTGGCACTCGCCGCACACCTGCACACCGAGATAACTGGCCCCATCGGCCGCCGCCAGATTGGGCCACAAGAGGTGAGCAAGGCACAGAGTGGGGAGGAGGGCGCGAATCAGCCGTTTCATCACGCGACGGGCTACCACCGGAAATTGACGCCGAGCGCCGGACCCGTCATGCGCAGATCCGCGTCCTTCTCGTTGAAGTCGTAGGAGAGACTGCGAATGGATAAAGTGACATCCCCCCAGTCGAAACCGTAACCAACACCCACCAGTGCCTGCCAGGTCAAGTTCGAGGAACCGGTCCCGACGTCCAGATAATAAGGCAGCAGCCAGTACCCGTCGCCGAGGCGCACCTGGCCCTTGACCCCGACGATGCCGTCCCACTCGGCGAGGTCATGCGAGTCTCGCCCCGATGCGTCCAGTAAGTCGCGGGAGCCATGAAGACTCCATTTTAGCTCGGTGTCGATCCCGACATAGCGGAACCCGGCTAGTACGTCGAAGTTTCCAATCGGGCCGCAGGCGACGGTGTACGCTCCCGCCAACGTCCAGACCGTGCTGTCGAGGTTGATGGTGGCGTTGGCATTGATGGCCGTGAGATCCCGGCCGCGGGGTCCGGTGATGTCGCGAACACGGGCGTCCTGGTTGCCGAAATCGATGTAGATGATGTCGGTGAAGGCCGACCAATTGCCCTTGCGCACCTCGCCGGTCAGCATGATGCCGAATTTGAGATTTTCCAGATAATCATTGGGGCCGATCTTCGTGCTGAGGTTCAGCTCCGCGTTGTCGGCCAAACCAGCAACCCGCGAGGCGAGACCAGTGACCCGCGTGTCGAGACTGCCGTTGATGTTCGGCGCCCACAGGTAGGGGGTCAGGGTGAAGTGCCAGCCACCGTCGAATGGATCGACCGCCGCCAGGGCCGGGGTCGTCGCCGTCAGTGAGCCGATGGCCAGGGTCAGGGTCGCCAGGCTCGGTTTTAAATTCAGCATGAGTGTCATCTCAATTGAGTCACGAGTACGGGCGACCATTTTCGTCGTCCGTGTGGTCGCGGATGGTCGGCATCGTCATTTGGGGAACATCAATTGGACTTGCGCGCGGATCTGCCAATCGGCGCCATCGTCTGGGGCGACCGCGTTGTAGTAGGCCGATAGCTGTGTATTCACCGGCAGCTTGCCGAGATGAAAGATCTTGCCCACGCCCCCGCCGATCGGGATGGTCCAGCGGTTGTCGCTGTCGGCGGTCCAATCGACGGTGAGAATCGGGGCGGAGGTCAAATACAGGCCGCCCTTGAAGTTGTAGTTGAGAAAGGGCTGAATCAGACCGTTGTTGTAGTACCCCCCGTGCTGGTCGTTGGTCAGCGACCAGACATTGTTCACCAGGGCGCCATAGACCCAGGGACTGCCGTGCTCGAGGTGCAATAGCACGAATGACGGCCCAAGCCCCCAATTCCCATTGCCCAGTTCGTCGCTGGTGTTGGTCGGGAGTTGGGCAACCGGTCCGGCGCCCCAGATCCATTTGCCGGGCTTGGCGGGCGACAGGAAGGCCGTGAACACCGTATCGCCGATCCCGCTCGTACTGTCGACCTCCGGCCCCAGCGATGGCATCCAGACCACCGGCACGATGGTCCGGGTGATGATGTTCCAGTCTTCATTGATCGAGACCGGGATCACCGGCTGGATGTTGAGGATGTTCTGCGTTCCCTTGTCCGGGCCGTAGTTCAGATTGGTGTTGTTCTGAAACGGGATGCTGATGAGGTTGCCGACCGGGTTCTGCGCGAGCTTCGCCAGCTCCTCGGCGCTCATCTCGGCCATTCCTGACGTCGACGCAAGTAGCGTGAACGCCAGTGCCACACCGACCAGCGATCTCTTCACGTTGTTCTTGGTCACGATTGATATCTCTCAGTGTGGTGCTTTGGATGCCGAGTCCTGTCCGAATCAGCATGAGCCGAATGCGCGGGCGGCGGCCAGACCGGGCACGGATCGGATCGGGTTAAACGAGTAGATCGGTGTCGTTCAACATCATCCGGAACCCGCTGAGAATTCTGTGAATATTTTCCTTGTAGGCTGGGCTGAGGAACGAAACCCAGCATTGACGTCTCCATGACACGTTGCTTGCTGGGTTTCGCAAGCTGTACCAACCGACTGGCTGAACGCCGCGCCCGCACCTTGACTGCCAGCCTTTTCTCGACTGTCGCCGTGCGTTCGCGGCCCGGCTGTCCTTCCAGATCGTTGCCCGCCGACGGCACGGACCGGATCAATACCAGCCGTCGTCGCCCCAACCACCCCAACCGCCCCAACCGCCCCAGTCCATGGCCGCCGCCTGGTTCATCTCCGCAGCCTCCAGGTTCTCATTACTGAGCTGTTTGGACAGGCGAAGCTGTTGGTAGGATTGATACTGTTTGGGTCCGCCGATAAAGGCCTGGTTGTTTTTTGCGTCGGGCAGAACGTAGTAGGTTTTGCCCTTGTGGTTGATCCGAGTGACCTGATCCGCCGGTAGCGTCGTGAGCAGCGCCGCTTGATTGGCGTTGGTCGGGGTGATGGTTTTGAATCCGGCGGCGACGGCGAGGTTTTCTTTTTCAGGCAGATCGCTGGCACAGCCGACGGCGAGGATCAGGAAAGCGATCGCGCTGATGCATTTCAAATAGGCGAGAACGTGTTTCATGTTGGTCTCCATTGGTCTTGGGGATATAGCACTTAAACCGCGCCCGGTGCGGAATGCGATGTTTAGGGATTGGGTCAGCCTTGGCAGAATCGACGACCGTTGGAGCTGGCGCGGTTTAAGATATTCAATACTATGAAATTTTAAACCGCGTCTCCACTGAGGTCGGTGACATCCCCAGAGCTAAACACAAACTGAAAATTACGTATATCGCGCTGGACGCGGTTTAATTTGGTGATTGTTCTACGGTAAAGATCCGCTTCCAGTCATTCTTCATGCTGATCACGGTCCAGCCCTCCTTCTTCGCCTCGTCATACAGCGCCTGGGTGAAGGTGCCGATCTTGGTGTCGGGCAAACCTTGGGCCGGGCCGTAGGCATATTCGCGTTCGGCGTCATCGTGGAGCACCAGCATCGACAGCCGGGCGCCGTCGCCCGCCTTGGTGTATTCCAGCATCTGCCGGTCGCCGGTGGAGTTGCCGAAGGCAGCCTGCGGACGCTGGCCGATCATGAGATGAATGCCCTCGGGCTTGCCGGCGTTGTTGTCGTTGAGAAGCAGCTTGGGTTCCTTGATCAGGAAGGGCTTGCCGTCCTTGTCGTATGCGTATTTGGTCACGCCGGCGGTGCCGACGACCTGCTCTGGGGGGATGCCGTAGATCGCATTGGAATAGACGCGCACGAAGTCCTGACCGCCGCCGGTGACGATGAAGGTCTTGTAACCATTGTCCCGCAGATAATGCAGAACCTCCTGCATCGGCTGATAGGTCAACTCGGTGAAAGGCCGGTGCCAGCGCGGGTCGCGGGCCTTGGCGATCCACTCCTTGACCTCGGCTTGGAACTCATCGGTCGACATGCCGGTCAAGGTGGCGGCGAGGACCTCTTCCAGTTCCTTCATCGGCAGCTTGGCGATGGCCTCGCGGTCGCCCGACAGGACCGTCTTGAACGGCTCGACATCCTTCAAGTGGGGCTTCTTCTCCACCAGATTTGGGACTTGGTCCAGGCAATACATGACCTGCGAATACATCGGGTGCGAGACCCACAGGGTGCCGTCCTGGTCGAAGGTGGCGATGCGTTCTTCCGGCGGCACAAACTGCTGACCGCCCTGGGTGGTCGTGTTCTGGACGAAGTCGATGATCGCCTGTTTGGCGGGCCACTGGTTCCAGGAGGGTAGCGGATCGGTCGCCGCCTGGGCTGCGGCGCCAAGGACGAGCAGGGCGCCCAATGCCAAAAGGCGCGTGAACGCGGTAAGGGTGGGCATGGATTTCATCGGTGGTCTCTCCGTCATGGGCGACAGCGGGCGTCCCTTGCGGGCCGCCCGCCCTTGAGGTGCCAGGCACTTCCGGCGACTATTCCCCCGCGTGGCTGATGTGCTTCGCCTCTTTCATCGCCGCGATCACCTGATCCAGGTTGTAGCTCGCCGGGGTCTGCAGCGGCGGAAATGCCCGGAAGGTTTCAAGTTCTTTCATCCACATCATCTGCCCGATAGGCAGCAGGTTCCAGTCGTAGATGTAGGCCGTGCTCGGTGCGGCCAGGGCGCCGCCGTAACCCAATAGGGTCTTCTGGTCCTCGGCGACGGCCTGCTCAAAGGGGTCGCGCTTGATGTTGTTGACCTGGGTCCAGTGATAGGTCTCGACCCCCGTGAGGCCGCCGGTCGACGACGAGGGCGCCATCGTGTAATAGAACTTCCAGTTCTTGTAGCGAACGGCGGACGGATGCACGCCGGTGTAATAGAAGAAGTAGTCCCGTGCCGAGTCCCCCTTGCCTTCCAGATAGTCGCGCTGGTTGACGCCGTCGAGCATCGTCTTGACGATGCCGGGGTATTTGCCGGCCTCGATCTCCTTCTTGAGCCCGTCGCCCTTGGGGCCGCCGGCGATATCGACCAGGGTGGGCAGCCAGTCGAGCGCGGAGACGATCTGGTCGTTCACAGTACCCGGCTTGATGTGTCCCGGCCACCGCACCACCAGCGGGGCACGCATTCCGCCTTCCCAGGTTGTGAGCTTGCCGCCGCGGAAGGGCGTGACGCCGCCATCCGGGTAAGTGATGGTCTCGGCGCCGTTATCCGTGGTGAAGACGACGATGGTGTTATCGAGCTCGCCCATGTCCTCCAGCTTCTTGAGGACATAACCGATGTTGTCATCGAGCTGCTTCATGCCGACCTCGTTGATGCCCCAGTCCTTGCCGCCCTGCTCGCCCAGCATGGCCTCGTACTTCGGCGAGAGCATGGTCGTGATGTGCATGCGCGCCGGGTTGTACCAGACGAAGAAGGGCTTGCCGGTCTTCTCGGGGTCGTTGCGATCCAGATAATCGATCACCTTGGCCGAGATCTCCTCGTCCACGGTCTTCGAGCGTTCCAGCGTCAGGGGGCCTTCGTCCTTGCAGATCTGGTGCTTTTCCGTGCCGTCGGACGACTGGCAGGCAATGATGGGCCGCGGCGGCGTCATGCAGAGCGTGGTCCGCGGATCGACCGCGCCGGACGGCTCCGAGAGTCCGGGGATCGGGGTGTTCTGACAGGGCGGCACGACCGTCTGCTCGGTTGGGGACTTGTTGATGTCCGGGAAGCTCACCCCCTGCATCGCATCCAGGTGATAGAGGTAGCCCCAGAACTCCTGGAAGCCATGCGCCGTCGGCAGGGAGGCCGTCTTGTCGCCCAGGTGATTCTTGCCGAACTCGCCGGTGTTGTAGCCGAGGTCGTGCAGGAACTTGGCGAGTGCCGGGGTACCCGGCAGCAACGAACTGGAGGCGCCCGGCAGTTGGGGCATGATCATGCCCGCCCGCAGTGGGTGCATGCCGGTGAAGAAGGCGGTACGCCCGGCGGTGCAGCTCTGCTCGGCGTAGTAGGTCTGGAAGAGCGCACCTTCCTGCCCGATGCGGTCAATATTGGGCGTCTCCCCGACCATCAGCCCGCGGTGATAGGCGCCGACGTTCATGATGCCGATGTCGTCGCCCATAATGAAGAGGATGTTCGGCTGGTCTCCGGTCGCCGCTTGGGCGACAGCGTTAGTGCCGGCGGTTAGCGCCCCAGCCAAGGCCAGCATGGAACAACTGGCAACGAGTCCCTTGTAGCGGGGTGTCTTGCATGAAGCCTTTCGTTTGGTCTGCATTTGGACAGTCTCCACAGGTTGGGTGGACAGGGACGAGGCGGCGCGGGTCCGGTCGCCAGCCCCTGAAAGGTTGGACCTAGAGCTTGCCTTCGATCTTCTTCATCTCCGCCTTGGCCTTCTGCCAGAAAGACTCCTTGGGTCGGATGAGCCCGCTCGGGCTCACCCGACGCCTGGTCTATTTCTTGGCGGGGATAGTCGCTTTTTCCGCTGCGGCTGCATCCTCTTCCATCTTGGCCGCATCCGCGGCGGTATCGACGGCTTCTTGGGTCTTCAGCTTGGCTTCATGCTCGTTGGCGGCGCTGGGGTGGGCCTTGGCTTTCGCCCTGGCCGCGGCGGCGTCGGCCTCTGCTTGATCCGCCTGGCCCTGAATGGTGGCCGCCTCTTTCTCATCCGCCTTCGCGGCGCTCGTCGCCTCGGCGGCCTTGGCCGCCGCGGCCGCCTTCTCCGCGTGGGACTCCGCGGCAACGGCTCCCGCTAAAGTCAAGGTGATGGCGGTGGTCACGGTCACGATCAGATGCTTCAGTCTCATTTGACGTTTCTCCACTTGGCTTCGTTGACGAAAAGACGGATGGCCCATGCGAGCCGTCCGCCGGGTTGAGGATCGGACTATTGTCCCGCGTGTTGCTTCATGGCTTCATCGATCCGCGCCTTCACCGCCTCAAGATTGAAGCTCGCGCCCTTTTGCATCGGCGGGAATTCGAGCGCCGTCATGGCCAGTTTCGCCACTTCCTGTTGAGCAAAGACGAAGCGCCAGAACTCATACTGGAACCAGCCGAAGTACTCGTAGGATCCGTTATTGCCCTGCGGCCAGCCTGTGCGCTCGAAGGGATCGAGACGCAGGTTGGTGAGGACCGGGGCGTCAGGGTGGACCTTGCTGCCGATCCAGCCGCCGGGCTGGTCGATGAAGCGATACTTGAAGTCATCGACCCGTAATGCCGCCAGTGCGCTTTCAGTGAAGTAGTAGACCTCGTGGCGGGCCGATGGCCCCTTGCCGGTGATCAGGTCCAGTTGGTTGTAGCTGTCGAGATGGACCTTGTAGTGCTGACCGTTGAACACCTTCCCCTGCTTGAGTTCAGCGACGATGCTCGGATTGCCGGCGGCGGCCACGAGAGTCGGGAACCAGTCGAGTCCGGAGATCACCCCATTCTCCACCTTGCCAGCGGGGACTTGGCCGGGCCAGCGAACCATCGCGGGCGCACGGAAACCGCCCTCATAGCCCGTCCCCTTGCCGCCGAAGAAGGGCGTCTGCCCACCATCAGGCCAGGTGAAGTTCTCGGTGCCATTGTCGGTCGTGAAGACGACGATGGTGTTGTCATCGACGCCCATCTCCTTGAGCTTCTGCATCACCAGGCCAACGTCGTCATCGAGCTGGGCCATGCCGGCTTCGTGAATGGTCCAGCCATTCTGCGAGTTACGGGTGGCTTCATACTTCGGTGACAGGTGGGTGACGATGTGCATGCGGGTCGGGTTGAGCCAGAGGAAGAAGGGCTTGCCGTCCGCCTTCGCCTTCTCGATGAAACCGAGTGCCTTGTCGCGAATCTCGTCGTCCACCGTCTCCATCCGCTTGGGATAGAGCGTGCCAGCGTCCTCAATTTTTTGCTTGCCGACCTTACCCCAGCGCGGCATGACCGTCGGGTCATCGGTGTCGGTGGCCCAGCTGTGGACCATGTTGCGCGGGCCGACCTTGTCCAACAACTCCTGCGGATAGGCGGGGTGCGCCGGATCTTCCATCGCATCGAGGTGATAGAGATAGCCGAAGAACTCGTCGAACCCGTGGACGGTCGGCAGGAACTCGTTGAGGTCGCCGAGGTGGTTCTTGCCGAACTGACCCGTGGCATAGCCCATGGCTTTGAGCGCGGTCGCGATGGTGGGCGCTTGGGCGGGCAAGCCGATAGGCGAGCCGGCTTGGCCGACCGTGGTCATGCCGGTGCGGATGGGCAACTGCCCGGTGATGAATGCCGCCCGTCCCGCCGTGCAGCTCGCTTCCGCGTAGTAGTCGGTGAAAAGCATGCCCTCGTTGGCCAGTTGGTCGAGGTTCGGCGTCCGCCCGGCCATCATGCCCCGGTGGTAGGCACCGATGTTCCAGATGCCGATGTCGTCGCCCATGATGACGACGATGTTGGGTTTCTCGCTGGCTTGCTCGGCGGCCTGGAGGCCATCGGAGGCGATCAGGCCGCCGGTCAGGGCCATGGCCGAGCAGACCGCCTTCAGCGCCGTGGAGAGGCGTGGATGCGCAGTCAGGGACGGCATTCTTTTTAGTCGCATTTGCGATGTCCTCGTTAGGGTGGGTGGGGATAGGTTTAAGGCCGGTGACGACGTGTTGCTACTGGCGGGCGCTCAGGATTTCCGTTTCCAAAGCGAGAACCGCACCTGGCCAACAGTCCGGATGGCTTCACGCGATGGCAACTGCCCGAGTGGCTGATCACCCGGCGGATCGTGGTGCCGGGTTCTTGACGCCAAAATCCGGGGCGCTGCCCTGACCCTGTCGGTCTCCCTCACCGGCACAGGCCCAGTCCTCGGGGTCCGCGAAGCTGCGTTCCACCGAGCGTCGCAACAGATCCAGTTGCACGTTCAGCGGTGGATGGCGATGACTGGGCAGGGTCTCGATCAGGTTTTGCAGCATGGCCCGCAGTCGGCGGGCGATCTGGAGACTTCCGGCGCCATAGAGACGGGTCTCGCTGACCGCCAGGGTGACGAAGTCTTCCCAGTCCGGGGTACGGAAGATCAACCGGGTCTGCCCGGTCTCGTCATGGATCGTCCCATTGTCCAGGCGCCGCATCCCGATTTCGCGCAGTAGCCAGTGGCTATAGTCGATCGCCTCGACCGCCGTCGTGGGGTCGTTGATCCCCGGAGACAGGGCTTTATTGGCAATGTCTGCCAGAATGCGTAGCGCGAATGCGGGATCCTGGGTCAGGGTGCGCTCTGGACCGAGGGCGACGGCTGTCAGCAGTTCGTGGTCCTTGAGCGAGGTAGCGCCCCCGAACAGGCGAAACAAGGGTTCCCCGATGATCACGAAATCGCCCACCTGCGGCACCAAGACGATGAGACCATCGGCTTGGCGCGCGGCGGCGGTCAAGCCCTCGCTGTCGAACGCGAGCAGCACTCCCGAAGCGGCTGTCAGTCGGATGACGCGCTCCTGGCCGTTCCCCCGGATGTCGTTCTCGACGTTACGCGCGGGGGACGATTCGCTGGCCGGGTCGGGATAGACGGTCTCGATCACCTGGAGTCCCGCTTTCGCGATACGTCCGCAGACGCTGACCGGGCGCAGGGCCTTGGCGACATAGTCGATGAGGTACAGAAAGACCGCAATGCAGAGCACGCTGAAGATCATGGCGATCAGCAGCGACAGTTCCGGAACCCGCGTTTCGATCCGGCCTAACACCGCGATGGACAGGATGAAGGTAAAGACAAAAAGTCCCAGCGCGAGCTGGGCCTGGCGATCCTTGAGGACGGACGAGGCGATCACGCGCGGGGAAAGCTGCGAGCTGGAAAGCTGCACCGCGACCAGGGTGACCGAGAAGATCAGCACCGTGAGGGTGAAGGTGGAGGCCGCGATCGCGCCCGCGACCCCACGGGCACCATCGACGCCATAGCCGAGCAGCACCCAGCGCGTGCGTTCGTCAAACGCGTGCAACAGCGGCGTGACGACCATGGCCAGCAGCATGCTGAACGCGGGCGTCAGCCACAATGTGTCCCGCAAAAAGAGACGCGATCGGTAACGGAATCGCCAGGACATCACGGCGCCTCGGTCTCAGCGTTGCGCGGGAACGTAGACATACGCCGGGGCGACATTCGCGCCCACGACCTTGATGGCATTGCTTTCGTAGAAGCCCCCAAGCGACACGGTCTGCCCGGCGGGAAAATCACCAATCTTCGTCTCGTTCCCGGTCACCGCGAAAGTGCCCGTGCCCGGCGGCATTTGAAAAGAAACCTGGCAAGGGCTGGTGTCGCAGTTGCCGGTGTCTCCCGGCTTGAGCGTGATCTCCATGATGCCACTGACCTGATTGCCCGTGGCGGCGCAACCGGCCAGCAACGACACCGCGCCCGTGAGCAGCATCCAGCGCGTGCCACGCCACTTGAAAGATGAATCCTGACTGAAGAGCGTCGCTTGCATCGTCTTCCTCGATCCGGTGGCCGATGATCGCTCGATTATCTCAAGGACCTAAGCAGGGCGCCATCCGTAGAAAGGGCAAATCGATTGCCCGAAAGGGCAACTTGGAGGATGTCGAACTGACTGGCGTCAGTCCGGGAGTTGTCGCAGCCGCTCGGCTAGCCGACCCAGTTCGGCTGCCGAGCTGGCCCCGAGCTTGGTCATGACTTGGGCGCGCTGGAGCTTGACAGTGCGCTCGGCGATGCCCATCGCTTCGGCGATCGCTTTATTGAGCCTGCCGGCCACGACTTGATCGAAAACGGCGCGCTCGCGCGGGGTGAGCGCATCGAAGCGTGCCCGTAGCTGCTGTGCCTCGTCGCGGTCCGCGCGCTGGCGCGTATCCTGTTCGAGCGCGTGGCGGACCGCGTCGAGCAGTGCCTCGCGCGCCACCGGCTTGGTCAGGAAATCCACCGCACCCGCTTTCATCGCCTGCACGCTGGCGGCGACTTCTGCGTGGCCGGTTAGAAAGATAATCGGCAGTGGACTGCCCTGGCGCCGCAGGAAGGTTTGCAACTCCAGGCCGGATGGACCCGGCATCCGCACGTCGAGCAGCAGGCAGCCGGGGCGATCCGGGGGCGGATCGAGCAGGAAATCGCCGGTGGAGGCATAGCCGCGCACCGCGAAACCGGCGGCGCTCAGAAGTCGTGACAGGGCGGTGCGCAGCGAGGCATCGTCATCGACCACATGGATCAGGGCTGGCGCGCTCATACTGTCTCCCACGTCGACTGCGACCCGCCCACCACAGGGAATTCGACCTGGAACACCGCCCCGAGGCCGGGGGCGTTCTCGGCCCGGATGCGTCCACCGTGCGCCTCGACCAAGGTGCGCGCGATCGACAGCCCGAGCCCCATGCCCTGACGCTTGGTGCTGAAGAAGGAGTCGGAGAGCTGGGGCAAATGCTCGAACGCGATCCCCAGTCCGCCATCGACGACCCGCAGCGTCATCACGTCTGCCGTCACCGCGACGGACACGACGACGGTGCGCCGCTCTTCCGGTTGCTGGGCCAGTGCGTCCATGGCGTTGAGCACCAGATTGATCAGCACCTGCTGGATTTGGATCCGGTCGCCGAGGAGGCGCGCGGTGCGCGCTGCTGGTTGGGTGTCGAGTGAGACGCGCCGCCGCCTTGCCTCGATCCGCAGCAGCGATTCGGTATCGCGCACGACGTCGTTGAGATCAAACGGCTGATGCTCGACCGCCTGCTTGGCGAAGAGCCCCCGCAGTCGCTGGATCACCGCGCTGGCCCGCAGATCGTCGCGGCGGATATCGGCAAGGATCGCCCGCAGCTCTTCGCGCTGTGCCTGGGACGACGCGGGACTGGATTCCAGCATGAGGTCGGCGGCATCGGCGTTGCTCAGGATCGCGCCGAGTGGCTGGTTGATCTCGTGGGCGATCGAAGCGGTCAACTCGCCAGCGACCGCCAGCCGCGAGGCATGCACCAGCTCGAAACGCTGTTTCTGTAGCGTCAGCTCAGCCCGGCGACGGCGGCGGCGCTCGGCCAGGAACCACAGAATCATGCCGCTTTGGAGCACGAACATGCTCAAGACCAGGAGCGATTCCCGACGATATTGCTCGAAGAAAGTTGGCGTCCTGAAATGAATGACGGCGTCTTCTGGAATCGCGCGGGCGTCGATGCCCCAGCGGCGGACCTGTCGCCAGTCGAGGTGCCAGCGCAGCGGCATGACCGTTGGCACGGTGAGCGACGCGGGCGCGGCGCCATCGAGCAGGGCGTTCACGAGCTGTCCTGCCTGCCGTCCCATGTCCAGGAAAGGGGTCATGGCACCGCCGACGATCCCCGTGCCCAGGAAGGGATCGAATGGTGCATAAACCGGCACGGTCGCGGCGGTCGCGATCAGTTTAGCCGCCGCGCGGGGAATGAAATGATCACCCGCGCCATCCTCGAAATAGCCGGGGGTGAAGACGATGGCGTCATCTCCCAACTCACCCAGCCGTTGCTGCAACGTGGCGGTGGGCAACCCGGCGAGAAACTCGGTCGTCACGCGGCCGCTGAAACGCCCAACATCCCGGCGCAATTGCGCCTCGAAGGCATGATCCGGCACAGCCGCGCCGGTGATCAGAACCAGATGGCTGGCGCGTGGATGCCAACGGAGCGCCTGTTCGATGGTGGCCGAAAAATCCAACTCGATCGGCACGCCGATGACATCGGCGGGCAATGGCGGGTGGTCGCGCAGGAAGGCGCGCATGACGCCCATATGGACCACCGGGATCTCCGGAAAGAGCTGGGCACGGTATTGCAGAAGGAGCGCGAGCGCCTCCTCGCCACCGACGATGATCGCCGCCGGTGGTCGCAGGGCATATTTCGTCCGCAGGAAGGCGGTCAGGGTGCGCAGGTATGACTCGCCGGAAAAACGTGGATAGTCGAGAAATTCGGCGCTCAATTCGGTGTCGGGGGAGATCGTCTCGCGCAGGCCAGCGTCGGCTTCGACGTTCGCCGGGAGCAAGCGATGATTGGAATAGAGCACGAGGACATGGCGTCCATCCTCGGCTGCGGCGACTGAGGCGAGCATGAGCCAGCTCGCCGCCAGGAGTAGGACGAGACCGGTGATTGTCGTCAGGCGATCTTTCATCGTGTGGAAGCTGTCCTTGGCGAGGTCGTAGTGTTTCTCCAGGTTGGTGGAATGGTACTCCGCGCACTGGTAGTTCCAGTTCTGGTCACGTCCGGTCCAGTGCAGGCGACTGCTGTGGTCGATCCGCTCGTTCGGATAGTGGTGATTCATCACGCGACGGGCTACCACCGGAAGTTGACGCCGAGCGCCGGACCCGTCATGCGCAGATCCGCGTCGTCGTCGAAATCATAGGAGAGACTGCGAATGGACAGAGTGACATCCCCCCAGACAAAGTCATAACCGACCAATCGCCCTTACGCACACTCGTGACGCAGTTGCCGGTATCTCCCGGTTTGAGCGTGACTTGCATGGCGCCGCTCACCTGGTCGCCAGTCGAGGCGCAACCAGCCAATAGGGACAGTGAAACAGCGAAGAGGATCCATGGCGTGTTGCGCCAACTGGAACCAGGACGCCGCCGAAAATCAGTGGTGCTCATCGCATTCCCCCTCGGCGATCAATAGATTTGATGGTCGTATTTTCGTTCATCGCGCAAACAGGACGAGTAGACAATGGATTGCAGGGACAATGCAGCTTGCCCAAAAGGGCAACTGGAAAGCATTCATGTCGTGACGAACGTCCAAACTTTGTCGAACCTCCCCAGTTCGCCCACTTGACACCGCCCGGCTCGGGGGTAGAGTTCGTCCGAACCGTACCTCGGGATGCATCATCCCCTGATCGTCCACCAACCAGGTCACCGAGTTCCCGCCCCCAAACGGAGCATCCCATGTCGCGACGCTGGCCCGCCTGGCTTCTGGTCATCTTTCTCTCCGGGCAGTTGGTCCTTGGTTGTTCGCCGTCGAATCAACCCCGCTCCAATGCGACCGGGCCGATTCCGCCGGTGCCAATACCCGCGGCGATCCTGGCCGGATCGGTCCCGACACCCGACTACGCGCGGGAGATCCAGCCGATCTTCAATCGGCGCTGCATCGCCTGCCATGGCTGTCTGGGCTCGCCCTGCAACCTGAAGCTGGATGCCTTTGAGGGCGCGGCGCGGGGCGGCTTTGGACTCAACCCCTATGCGGGCCATTTGGGGGACGTTCCGCGCACCGACATGGACGCGGCCGAATCCGTCGCGGAGTGGCGAACCCGGGGCTTCTACCCAGTCCTGTCCGAGGGAGAATCGCCACAGGCACGTCTGGACGGCTCCCTGATGTATCGGCTGCTCGCCGCCGGCACCGCCCACAACCAACCGGGGTTCTCTCGGGATGCGCTGGTTCCGGTCTATGCCCACCGCTACGCGCACGCCTGTCCCGCGACCCCTGCCGCCCTCGACGCGCAACTCCAGGCTAACCCGGCCCGCGGCATGCCCTTCGGCCTGCCCGCCCTTGCGCCGAAGGACTTCGCGACTCTAACCCACTGGCTTGCGGCCGGCGCTCCGGGGCCAACCGAGAAGGCGCGTCAGGTCGCCGCGCGGATTGCTCAGCCAGCGGCGGTGGCGCGGTGGGAGGCGTTCTTCAACGGCCCGGATGCGCGTCATCGTTTGGTTTCACGCTTCATCTACGAACATGTCTTCCTCGCCACCCTGGTGCTGGAGGAGAGCCCCGGAGAGCGCTTTCGCCTGGTGCGCTCGACCACGCCGCCAGGTCAGCCGGTCAGGGTGATCGGGACCGGCCTGCCTTATGACGATCCCTATGCCTATGCTGGGGTGACGCGCTTCTGGTATCGCCTGGAGAAGCTCACCCAGCCCGCGGTGCAGAAAAATCTCTTTATCTGGCAGCTCCGGGGCGCGGATATTGCTCATCTCCAGACGCTGTTCTTCGGTGCGGATGGGGGCGGGGCAAACTGGGATCTCAAGGCCAGCCTGGACCCAGGCTGGGGTGTTGGCAATCCCTTCAGCGTTTTCCGTGCCATCCCGCCGGAGGCGCGTGCTCGCTTTCTACTGGAGAACGCGGCGCTGATCGTTGCGGGCATCACCGATGGCCCGGTCTGTCTGGGCCAGACGGCAACCTATGCGGTGAAGGATAATTTCTGGGTCTTCTTCCTCGATCCCAAGGCGGATGTCACGGTGCAGAATCCCGAGCTTGGACTCGCCACCTGGGACACCTTCATGAACCGCTCGGTCTTCGGCAACGCCGCCTATGAAAAAGCCTACGGTAAGGCTCTGGCTCGGCTGCGGCCCCAAGGCTGGTCGGTGGACGCGATCTGGAACGGCGACAACAAAAATCCCAACGCCTGGCTCACCGTGATGCGCCACGACACGAATGTCTCCGTGGTCAAGGGGCGCCAGGGGGGCACCCCACCCACTTACTGGCTGATCGACTATGGCGGCCTGGAGCGCATGTATTACGATACGGTTGCCGGTTTCAAATACTGGCAGGGCGACTTGGGCAAACTCCAGACCCTGCTTTTCTTCAATTACCTGCGCCAGGAGTTCGAGGACAACTTTCTTCTGCTTCTGCCTCCCGGGCAACGCGAGCAAGTCCGCCACGCCTGGACTCAGGGCATCGGCTCCTATGGGCTGGTCCTGGTTCCCTTCGCTGGAAAGCAGCTACCGACCCAGGTCCAGACCAATCTCGCGAACCCCGTCGCCGGAGCGGTCCAGGCCATCGCCGAACACCTGGGGCCGACCGTCGCTGGGCCGCCGGATCGGCTGAACCCGGATGTCAAGCCAGCGGTAGCCCCGCTGGATCCCATCGCCGGTTTCGCGGACTGGGAACATGCCATTGCCAGCCTTACGGTGGTTCCTGGGCAGCCCTTTACCCGCTACCTGCCGAGCGTCATCGTCCTGCGTCTCAAGGAAGGCAATGCGTCGCGGGTCTATTCGTTGGTGGTCAACCGAGTCTACCAATCCCAGTTCACCCTGGGTTTTCAGGATGGACAGGCACTGCCAAACCGGTTTTCCCTCAGCGTCTATCCGACTCTTGTCAACGGTTTCCCCAATTTCTTTATCGACCTGGAGATGAATCAGGCGGGGGCCTTTCTGAACGGGCTGCGGGGTGTCAAGAGTCTCGCGGACTGGGAAGGCTTCAAGGATCGCTGGGGTATCCTGCGCAACAGCGAGCGCCTGTGGCCCTTCTATGACTGGATCTGCGACTGGAACGTCCAGCACCGCGGGGTCGCGGCCGGGTCTCTGGATCTGTCCTATTACGATGTTCCGGAGTGAAGTCTGTTCCACCTCCCAAGGCGATTCCTTGCGCCGCACCGCGAGGCGTCTCCAGGAGTTGGCGCGGCCGTCTGGATCGTCCCTGAGCCGAGGCGAGCTTCGAAGCTGCAGGTCGGCGAGCCAGAATACCGATGTCGATCCGTTTGGCGCACGGCTCGTTTGTCACACTGCTCTGACCGCCATGACGGCGTTTTCGCGATGCTTTGCTGAGGCATCGGATCAATGCTATCTCAATAGCGATCCCAGAGAGATCATCGAGGTGATGCAGCAGGTTCTGGTTCGCAATCTCGACGACGACGTGAAGACCGCGTTGTAGCAGCGCGCCCGGCGGCATGGTCACAGCATGGAGGCTGGACAGACGGCGAAAGGCAAAGCCGGTGGCGGCGACGCCGAAATCAGCGAACCGGGGCCGTTTTTTCCAAGGCGGGTAGATACAGGGCGAGCGCGTACCCCTATAAATCAATAAGTTACAGTTCATATGTATTGTGAAGCTCGCATCTTAACTGTTTGATTTTATTGATTTCAGAAAAAATTATACGCGCTCACCCTGCGGGTAGATAAAAGCGCAATGATGGGCGATCGCTGGTGGGATTACACTTGATCAAATAAATGTGCCGGCCATTGATGCATGACAGACACGGATGATCGACCCGAACCAACCATCCCCCCAACCGATCTTCGAGGGGAATCGGAACCGAGTCCGGAACAGGCCCTGCGGCAGCGGGCCGAGCGGATCGCGCGCTCAACCGCGGATCAGTCGCCGGAGGCGTTTGCGGCACTGTCACCGGAAGACCTCCAGCGGACCGTCCATGAGCTTGCGGTGTATCAGATCGAGCTGGAGGTACAAAACGAGGATCTGCGCCGGGCGCAGGCCAGGATCGCGGCCGCGCAGGAGCGTTACCTCGACCTCTATGAGCGGGCACCGATCGGCTATTGCACCGTCTCCGAACCGGGATTGATCCGGGAGGCCAATCTGACCGCCGCCAGGCTGCTGGGTCTGGCCCGAGGCGCGCTGATCCATCAGCCGATCTCCCGGTTCATTTGCCGAGAGGATCAGGATGTCTACTACCGATTTCGCCAACAGATGTTCAAGGCACACAGGGAGCCGGCGGCAGGCGTCGCGACGGACGCCGAGCCACACATCTGCACGCTGCGGATGGCAAAACCGGACGGCGCGCTCCTCTGGGTCCGACTCACCGCCACCGCCGCCAGGGAGATGGATGGATCGCCCGTCTGTCGCATCGCGATCAGCGACATCTCTGCGAGCAAACAGGCCGAACTGGATGCGCTGAATGCGCTCATGGCGGCGGTTCCTGGGGTGGTGTATCAATTCCTGGTGCTGCCCGATGGCGCCTGGCGGTTTCTCTATCTCAGTCCAGGCATCGAAACCCTGTATGGCGTCCCGGCGGAAGTGGCCTACGCGAACCCGGATGCGCTCACCCTGTGCATCCTTCCCGACGATCGGCCCGCGCATCGGGCCGCAGTGGAACGCGCGAGCCAGACCCTCACGCCCTGGTTCCATGAACATCGCATCCACCCCAGCGGGCAACCCGACCAACTCAAATGGGTGCGCGGCCAGGCCACGCACTGTCTTCAGCCGGACGGGAGCGTGCGGTGGAACGGCATCCTGACGGACATCACCGAGCACAAGCAAATGCAGGAGGCGTTGCGGCGCAATCAGGCCATGCTCGCGCGCACAGAGGCGATCGCGCACGTCGGCAGTTGGGAGTGGGCGGTGGCGACGGACACCGTGACCTGGTCGGACGAGTTGTTCCGACTCTTTCAGCGCGACCCCGCCGAGGGGGCGCCATCCTTTGCGGACCATGCGCAACTCTATGTTCCCGAAGACCTGCAACGACTCAGTGAGGCGGTGAAGGCCACCCTCGCTCACGGCACGCCCTACGAGCTGGAACTGCGCGCCATTCGCAAGGACGGCGCGCAGCGGGTCTTGATGGCCGTCGGTCAGGTGGACGCCGACAGGGAAACGCGGGGCACGCGCCTGTTTGGATTTGTTCAAGACGTGACCGAACGTCGCGCGGCCGACCGCGCTCAGCGGGAGAGCGAGCTGCAATTCCGCGAGATGTTCATGAACGCGCCGCTCTGCATCCTGATCCACGACGTGGATACCGGCGAGCTGTTGGATGCCAACCCAGCCGCCTGCGCGCAGTACGGATACGACTCGCTCGAAGCGCTCAGGGCCAACTTCGACGCTCTGTGGCTCGAACCGCCCTATTTCTTCGACGATGCGATGAAGTGGAAGGCCAGGGTGTTGCAGGAAGGACCGCAGCAATTCGAATGGCGCTACCGCCGCGCCGATGGCGCATTGCGGTGGGAATGGGTGCATTTGAGCACGCTCGTCATGCACGGCAAGGTTTGCATTCTTGCCATGACGGTCGACATCACGAACGACAAGCAGATTGCCGCGGAATTGCAAGCCAGCGAGGTGCGCTACCGTGCCTTGTTCGATCATATCAGCAGCGGCGTGGGGATCTATGAAATCCGCGACCCCGGACAGGATGTCGTGTTCCGTGATTTCAATCTTGCGGCCGAGCGTCTCTACGGGGTCCAGCGGAAAGATCTGGTCGGAAAATTGCTGGCCGAGGTCTTCCCGGGCGTCGAGGCGTTCGGGCTGCTGGAGGTCTTGCGACGGGTTTGGACCACCGGCATCCCGGAGCATTTACCTGCCAAGCTCTACCAGGACGAGCGGCTGACCCGCTGGTATGACAATTATATCTATCGTCTGCCCACGGGCGAGGTCGTGGCGGTTTTTGACGACGTCACCGTGCTCAAGGTCCATGAACAGCAGCTCGAATGCCTCGCCTATTCCGACGCGCTGACCGCGCTGCCCAACCGCGTGCGGCTGCTTGACCGTCTCCAGCAGGCCATGGCGCAGACCCAGCGACGGGGACAATACCTGGCGGTGGTCTATCTCGATCTGGATGGTTTCAAAGCCATCAATGACCGCCACGGGCACGATGTCGGCGACCAGTTGCTGATCGCCCTCTCGCACCGGATGAAGCAGACGCTGCGCGAAGGCG
>NZ_CAIPNF010000377.1 GCF_903866365.1 uncultured Thiocystis sp. | reverse complement strand
GGTGAAACCAATAGTCGCACTCCAAGCGCAGTCAATACAGGGTTTCCCTGTAAGGAAGTCAGATTTTCCAATGTGCGGGTATATATATCAAGTTATTGATATATATAATTTATATTGCACAACTGAACTGAACCAGTGCCCATCCGCCCGATGGTCCAGGTAAAGAGCGCCCCCGGAACGATCAACGGATGGTCATCCGGGCTGATCTCCTCGAAGGCGATTTCAGCCTCCTCTTCAGGTCCATGCCCCGTCAGATCCGCGAGGCGCGCGATAAAGCCATCGCACTTGGGAGCCACCGAGACCACCATCCCTTCGAATTCCTGGTCGGTCACCAGTCCTGTCAGCGGAGATGATGCCCCGGCCGCGCGACGAAACGACAATGCCTTGCCGTTTGATGACACCGCCGTCAAGGTGGGCCAGCGCAAGCGGATATCCGTCGGCAGATCGGCCACCGAGGTGTCGACTCGTGCGTGCAGGAGACCGGCCGGTAAATGACCGAGTTGATTGATGCGTGTCCTGAGCGATCCGGGCAAACCTGCATTAGCCGTCAGCACGCGGATGTCACCGCCGCTTGTGAGTGCCGTCATCGAAATGCTCCTGTGACAAAAATCCGGTGATTAAGCCTTCGATGAGCTGCTCCGCACGTTGGAGCGATGCGTCAAAGTCCGATTCGATTTTTTCCACGAAGTACATTGTCGCCGCTGTACCGCCCGTCTCAGCGTCTTTTGGAAGCTCGAAATGGTCATTGACGCGCAAAGAGACAAATCCCGACCGATCCGGTTCCGCAGAGACCAGAACGTGTCCAAGCATGTCATCGGGCCGGGAACCCTGGACATGAATCCCCCGCATGCCGGGTTGCACCAAGAGTTCGTTCCACGGCGACTTCGGTGCCAGGTAATGACCAAAGTTGTGCCACTCGGCATCCGTGGCAAAGCGCCAGCGTTGCGTCAGATTGATCCCGAGTTGCTTGGTTGGCGTATGGCGGAGCGTTGAAAAGGTGCCCACGATCAAGTCGCGCAGACTGACACGAAAGGCTGAACTTCGGATCTTGGCGGAAAAACGATCAGCCAGCACGTCCACCGACACCCAGTCGAGACGAAAGCTCGCGATATCGTGATGCATGATCTCGATGTCCGCCTCTTCGGCTTCGGAGCGACGGATAAGTCCTTCGAGGGCAAACCACGCCGGCTGAAAAATCATCGGGTTGAAGTCGCCGATCAGAACGATGGCGATCTCCTCACCTTCGATGGTTGGTCGCTGCCGGGTATTCATGGGGCATTAGTAAAATCAACATGACGGGTGCGGTATGGACGGGGGATGGTACCATTGCCATCAATGGGCGCCAATGAGTTCCGCTGGATGGCCATGGCATTGGCCTGCCATCTCAGTGTGGTCAATGCACAATCGGCTTGCTTGAAAAACAAGATCTTGAGGAACTCGCCATGCTCGCTGCAACAGCGACTGAGTTCCATGGTTGGGATCGGTAGCCCCCGGATCAACCGCTTTCGCAACCGCTTCTGAGAATGGAGAGATGGATGTCCCCGACCACTTCGACCGCTGTTCGCAGTTCACTCGTCGAGGCCCTACGCCTCGATCTGGTCGGCCCCGACAACGATCACGCGGCCTTGATCATCGTTCCGGCCACCCCCTACGCCGCGACAGGTAGGAGATAGGCTAGCTTTGGAGGCGGCGGTCGTCGGCGCGCCGGGGATGGCGGCATCGGCATCCGCTCCAGGAGTTGCTCGAACAGGGGTGCCGGCG
>NZ_CAIPNF010000376.1 GCF_903866365.1 uncultured Thiocystis sp. | reverse complement strand
TGTCATCGTGTTGGTTCGCTCCTGATCGCTTGTCGCGCAGCGGCTGCGCGCGGCCCGAACGCGGAGGTTCCACGCCGGGCGTCGCGCGCACGGCCCCGTTTCGCCCAGGTCGGCCGCGCCGTCATCAGCCACGATAGTGGCGGTTATCGTCAATGGAGGAACCGACCGCGCAACCAGAATCCGCGTTGCATCGACATCGAAACCGACCGCCACGACCCGTTAAATCTGCGTGAATTGGCTTGTTTCGACCGGATACAGGGGCTCGGCGGCGCATTGCAGGTCATGCTCGCCATCTCGCCATCTCGTCGCTCAGGTTGATGCGCTCACCCAAGGCGCGGCCTTCATTCTTGGTCACAACATCGTGGCTTTCGATCAACCGGCCCTGTGCGCGCTCCATCCCGATCTGGCTCTCCATCGGCTGCCGCTGATCGACACGCTCGAACTCTCGCCGATTGCCTTCCCGCGCAACCCCTACCACAAGCTGGTCAAGGACGATCGGCGCTGCACCACCTCGCGCAACGATCCGGTGCGGGATGCGGAATTGGCTGATCCGCGCTTCCGCGATGAGCAGACCGCCCTGAAGGCCGCGCGGTCGAATCGCCCGATGAGCGGCTGTGCCTACACGCGCTCTTCGGGGGCGAAGCGTGCGCGGGTCTGCCTCAGATCTTCCGCGCGGTACGCCAGTGCGCTCGTCCCACGCTCGAAGACACCGCCCGCGCCTGGACGCGGGCAACAGCGGGAAAAGTCCGCTTCGTCGGGCATCGCCGATTGATCGAACACGGGCTTCCCGATCCCGACTGGCACCAGCCGCTGGCTTAGCGCTCGCCTGGCTGGGCGTGGCGGGTGGTCACTCCGTCCTGCCGCCCTGGGTCATGCGCGCTTTCCCCAAGACCCACGAGGCCATCGCCGCACGGCGCGATGTGCCCTGTGCCGATCCAGACGGCGTCTGGTGCCGCGAGCAACACGATCTCGACCGGCTGTTCCTCGGCGACTTCCCCGGCCTCACCCGCTTTTGCACCACGCCCGCGACACCCGATGGACGCTCGCTGCAACGGGCCATCGTCGAGAATGGCGTTGGAGGCCGGCCCACGCTGGCGATTCTGCCCACGGGCGGCGGCAAGTCGCTGTGCTTCCGGCCCTGGCGCGCTACGACCGCACCGGCGCGCTGACCGTGGTGATCTCGCCATTGCCGTCGCTGATGAAGGATCAGGGCGATAACCTGATTGCGCGCGGCATCGCCTGTGCCGGCTATCTCAACGGTCTCCTGACACCCTTCGAGCGCCGCGCCTGCTCGACAAGCTCCGGCTGGACGATCTGGGATTGATCTTCGTCGCCCCCGAGCAATTCCGCAGTCCGGTCTTTATCCTTTATCAAGGCGCTCAGTCACCGCGAGATCGCCGCCTGGATCTTCGACGAGGCGCACTGTCTGTCGAAGTGGGGCCACGACTTCCGGCCCGAGGATCTCGACGAGGTGCACGCCGTGCCGGCACACGCCAAGCGCGGCGAAGTACTGCGTCTGCTGAAACAGGCGCCGCGCGAAGAAGGCGGGGCCATCGTCTTCTGCGCTCGTCAGAAGACGGTTCAGGAGGTCGCGGACTTTCTCCAGCAAGCGGACCTGGACTGCGGCGACTTCCACGGCGGTCTGGAGCCAGCCGAAAAGCGCGCATTTCATGGCCGGCCGCCGACGCATCAGCGCCGCCACCAATGCGTTCGGGATGGGCGTCGAGAAGCCCGATGTGCGGCTGGTGATCCATCTCGATACGCCGGGATCGCTGGAGAACGACATCCAGGAGGCCGGACGCGATCAGGAACCGGCCCAATGCGTGCTGCTCGACGATGACGCCGACCTCGACATCCAGTTCCGGTTGCTCAAGCACTCGCGCCTGAGCCAGAACGACATCCGCGCCATCCCCAAGGCACTGCGGGCCATCGAGCGTAAGGATCGTCGTGAGGGCGAAGTGATCGTCACCACGGGCGAAATCCTGCTGGAGACGCCCAAGCAACACCGCATCGAGGCCGACGGGCGGGATGCCGAGACCAAGGTGCGCATCGCGATTGCCTGGCTGGAAGAGGCGCGTTTACTGGAGCGGCAGGAGAACCACACCCGCATCTTTCCCGACAGTCTGCGGGTTTCGGCCCTGGATGAGGCCGTGGCGCTGTTGCGCAAGCGGCTTGGCCCCCAAACCGACATCGCGCCCGATGACGCCATCCTCCGCGAACTGATCGAGGCCGGAAACGATGAAAGCCGCTCGACGGACGATCTCATGCTGGCAACCGGTCTGGACTCGCGCCGGCTCCGCGCGATGCTGCGCGAACTCGATCAGTGGGGTCTGCTCGCCAACGAAACCGAGATCGGCGTCACCCTCTACCGCGACCCGGCCACGCGCCAACGGCTCGACGAACTCACGCGTCTGGAGACGGCCCTGATCGCGCAGTTGCGCGAAGCCGCGCCGGACGCCGATCAGGAGGACTGGCAGATTCTCAACGTCTGCCGTCTGTGCGACACCCTGCGCCGCGAGACGAACACCGACCTCGACCCCCAACGCCTGACACGCCTGCTCAAGTCTTTTGCGGAAGCCTTCGGCGACGAGGACGGACAACAGGCGTTCCTGAAGCTGCGTCCAGCCGGTGCCGACAACCGCCTCGTCAAGCTGCTGCGCGCCTGGAGTTCCATCGAGACGATCAGCGAGCGCCGCCGACGCTTCGCCCTCGCCCTGGTCGAGTCCGTCTATCGCGTCCGCCAGGGCAACAACCGACAGGTGGTGTGCAAGCAAGGCGACCTTGAGCGCGCCTTGCAAGGGGATCTCACGCTCCAGGATCTGGCGATCCGGAATTGGGACAGGGCGCTCGCGTCCGCGCTGCTCTATCTGGATGCCAACGAAGTGCTGAAGCTCTCGCGCGGCAAGGCGCTCTTCCGCTCGGCCATGATCATCACGCTCAACGCCGAGGCCCGCCGCCGCCAGTTTAGCAAGGGCGACTATGCCGAACTCGACCTGCACTACCGGGACAAGATTGTCCAGGTGCATGTCATGGGCGAGTACGCACGGCTCGGAATCGCCAAGATCCAGGCCGCGATGCAGTTCATCGCCGATTACTTCCGCTTGGAACGCAGCGAGTTCACCCGCCGCCATTTCGCCGGGCGCAAGGAGATCCTGGAGATCGCCACCTCAGAGGCGGCACATCGGCGCATCCTGGTCGATCTGCGCACTCCGGTCCAGCAAGCCATCGTCGCCGCCCCGCCCGAGGGCAGTCTGCTCGTGCTCGCCGGTCCCGGTTCGGGCAAGACGCGCGTGATCGTGCATCGCGTCGCGTGGCTGCTGCGCGAGTGCCTGATCCATCCGCAGGAAATCATGGTGCTCGCCTACAACCGCTCGGCGGTATCTGAGATCCGCCGCCGACTCTGGGCACTGGCCGGGCCAGATGCCGCTGGTGTCAGCGTGCAGACGGTGCATGGTCTGGCGATGCGCCTGACTGGAACAAGCTATGCCGTGGCGCTGGAGCGTGGCGAATCGATCAATTTCACGACGGTACTGCGACAAGCCACCGCACGGCTGAAAAAGGCCGAGAGCGAGAATGTCAGCGAATCGACCGAGCGTGATCGGCTGCTGGCCGGACTGCGCTTCCTGCTGATCGACGCATATCAGGACATCAACGGCGAGCATTATGATCTCATCAGCGCCGTGGCCGGGCGCTCGCTCGACAGCGAAGAGGATCGTCTGTCGCTGATGGCCGTGGGCGACGACGACCAGAACATCTATTGCCTTCGGCGGCGCGAATGTGCGCTTCATCCGCCAGTTCGAGAGCGACGCCAGTTCGAGAGCGACTATCAGGCCCGCCGCCATCGGTTCATCGAAAATTACCGCTCGACCCGACACATCATCGACTGCTCCAACCGCGTCATCGCCCCAGCACGCGACCGCATGAAGACGGACGAGGCGATCCGCATCGACCACGCCCGCCACGAGCGACCAGCGGGCGGCGACCTCGCCGAGCGCGATCCGGTCACGGGCGGACGGGGGCAGGCGCTCGAAGTCCCAACTGATCCCTGGCACGAAGCCCAGATCGCGCTGGCCGAGCTTCAGCGTCTCGATGCCGTCGAGGATAACGCTCCCGAAGGACGCTGGGGGCGCTTCGCGGTGATCGCGCGGCAGTGGAAAGACCTGGAGCCGCTGGCCGCGCTCTGTCGGCGGCGCGAGGTTCCGGTTCGCCTGCTGCGTGACGAGCATCAACCGGACCTGCATCGCACGCGCGAGGGTCACGGGCTGCTCGATTTGCTGCGCGGCGTCCGCCGCCGTACCGCCAAGCGCCGGGTGCTCTTACGCGCCCGCACGCTTTCACGCTGGCTCCGTCGTCGTGACGGCGTCCCGGTCGAGGGTTTGATCGAACCTCCCTTTCGCGCCGCCCTGGCGCAGTTCATCGCCGCGCCCGAAGGTCGGCGTGTCGTTGATGATCTGATCGAGGTGCTGTACGAGTTCGGCAGCGGGGCCAAGACGATAGCCGAGTCCCAGCCCAATGGCCCGATGGTGCTCATGACCGCGCACCGCGCCAAGGGACTGGAGTTTGAGCATGTGCTCATCCTTGATGGCGAGGGCCGGTCGAGCGGGGATGACGAACGCCGACTTTACTCTGTCGCCATGACCCGCGCGCGGCGCAGTTTGACGCTGTGCGAGCGGCTGGGCGGCAGGCATCCCTTCGTGCGTGAGACTGAGGGGCTGGCGTTGCGCACTCGCCCGACTGTGCCGGAGTTGGAGCCGGGCCTCGATCCTCGAATCTGGGTAGCCGATCTCTCGATGGTCTATCTGGACTGGCCGGGCTTCTATCCGCCACACAGCCGTCTTCATCGGGCGCTCGCGGCCTTGGAGGTCGGCGATCCGCTCGAATTGCGCCCGAGACGCGACGGCAAGCCGGGGTGGGAGTCGGCTGACCGCGACGGGGTCACTGTCGCGCGGATGTCAGCGAAGTTCCAGCCGCCTGCTGGGGAGATCATGGCGGTGCGGGTGGCGGCGGTGTTGGTCAGGACGCCAAAGGATGAACAGGCGGTACGGTGCGAGCGGTGGGAACTGGTGTTGCCGGAGGTTAAATATACACCGAGGTAAGCAGCGGAAAGCGCGGGGATATGTCCTGATCGGCAGCGAATCCAGATCCATCTGGAGCGACAATCTGCAGACCATCAGTCGGTCACAGCCATCGCTTGGGTGAGTGACGCCCCCATCCCGAAAGTCAGATCGAGTTGTCCCAACGGATTCCGCTCGGACGGGCGCTAATGCGTGCCCTAAACCAAAAGGCTCCCCGCCGTGAACCGCTCCAAACAAGATGTTCTGCTGATGTTACGCGGAAGGTTTAGAACCTGGTAGCTTGCGAGGATGAACCAAGACCTTCTCGATCTCGACACCGATGATTTGATCCGCACCTTTGGGTCAGCCACGACCACTGAATTGGCGTCGAGGGTGTCTGACACGGTCAGTCACGATCAGGTCACCCGCTTTTTGTCAGAGCGAGACGACACCTCGCGGGATCGGTGGTTGCAGGTCAAGTCCACGGTGCGCGAGATCGCGCAACCCGATGCCGTGCGGATCTTCGACGACACGATCCAGGAGAAACCCTGGACGGATGAAAGCGAACTGATTTGCTGGCATTTCGATCACTGTCAAAATCGGACCGTCAAGGGGATGAACCTGCTCAATGCGTTCGACGACAGCGGCGAGGTCTCGATCCCGGTCGATTTCCGCCTGATCCGCAAGCCCTTGCCGTTCTGCGATGTGGCCACCCGTCGGCTCAAGCGGGCCAGCGAGGTGACGAAGAACGAGTTGCTCCAAAAGAGGTTTCTCCAAGCACTCCAGAACCAGTTGACGTTTCGTGACGTGTTCATGGACCGCTGGTTCGCGGCGAAGGACAACTTCGCGCTGATCCTGAGCAAGCACAAGCCTTTCGTGGCGGTGCTCAAGGACAATCGGCTGATGGCCTTGAGTCAGGCCGACCAAGAGCAGGTGCGCTTCGTGCGGGTGGATTCATTGCCGTTGGCGGACAAGCAGGTCGTGCGCGGCTGGCTCAAGGGCTTCGAGCACGATGTTCTTTTGATTGGCCGAGTCTTTACAAACAAAGATGGCTGCACCGGCCGGTTGAGTCTCGTCTGCAGTGATCTGACGTGCGATGGCGAGCCGGAGTGTCGCGTTTGCGCTCGTGATACCCGGCGGGTCGATCCCTCGCCGCCGGGACTCGCGCAATGGCGACAACCTGTTCCGCCCGGGTTCGTCCCGCTCTGGGCCGCCGCTCCGCCACGCGGTGCGCCCTCAGGGCGCGCGCGGGCTGCGCACGGCCCGACGCGAATGACTTGACGGCGTGTGGGATGCGCTTTGCATCTCGCCTCTGCGGCTTCGGGACTCACGCCCCTTCGCCACGGCGGCGAGACGCACGCGCCCACGCCTACCCGGGACTACCCAGCCCGCGCGCGTCGAACGTCTGCTGGCCCTGCACGCGCCCACGCCTACCCGGGACTACCGGCCTCGCGCTTCCATGGCCGGCAGCGCGCGTCGCCGATCTCCATCAAAAACGCTGGAAGGTCGAGGAGTATCACAAATCGCTCAAGTCCAATGCGGCGTTAGCCAAATCACCGACACGAACGCTGCGGACACCGTCCAATCATGTATTCCTATCGATCTGCGCCGTCTTCAAGCTCGAATGCCTCAAGCGGGTCCACAAACTCAATCACTTCTCGCGACGCGCGAAGCTCTCTGTCGAGGCGCTTCAGCATGCCTTCGGCGAACTCAGGCGCATGAAGGCGGCTGCGTAACATCAGTTGTAAGCCCTATAAGCGACGGGGCTTTTCGCGCAAGACGGCAAACAAAGCAAGCTCGATTTTGCACTGCCCTGAAGGGCGGGCACTGGTTCAGTTCAGTTGTGCAATATAAATTATATATATCAATAACTTGATATATATACCCGCACATTGGAAAATCTGACTTCCTTACAGGGAAACCCTGTATTGACTGCGCTTGGAGTGCGACTATTGGTTTCACC
>NZ_CAIPNF010000375.1 GCF_903866365.1 uncultured Thiocystis sp. | reverse complement strand
GTGAAACCAATAGTCGCACTCCAAGCGCAGTCAATACAGGGTTTCCCTGTAAGGAAGTCAGATTTTCCAATGTGCGGGTATATATATCAAGTTATTGATATATATAATTTATATTGCACAACTGAACTGAACCAGTGCCGACTCAGGAACGGAGCAAAAATAACCGACACGAAGATGGCTCGACCTTCTTCTCCCCTCGCCCCGCTGGGGAGAAGGGCTCCAGAGAGCACCGTTTCAGTCGTTTTTGAACAGTGACTCAGCTCCTGCTTCGTCACCCCGCGAGACGAAGCGCTGCTTCGCGAGTCTGAGGGCGAATTGGCTGGATCGACCAAGCGCCCGACTCGGCGGATTTCGTGAAGCAGCGATTCATCGCTGGGGTCGCGATCTGGAGCTTCGTGGCTAGAAAACCAAAATGGCGCCGGCATGCAACGTCAGGTTTTGCCTGTGAGTTCGAGTTCCCCAAGGATGGCGCGGCCCCTGCCAGTGAGTCGTTCCGTGGTCGTGGACAGCGGGAAACGGTAACCGGCGAGAATGTCCCCCGCCGGCGGACGCGCAGGTATGAAGATGCTGTAGCGATGGGCTAAATGATCGTTCAGGCTTGGAAAACGGCGGATGATGTCGGCCAATAACCAGGCGAGACGTGGATAACGGTTGGCGAGCGCGCGCATGATTGCGACCAGTTTGTCCATGGAATCAAATCACCGGATGAATTAAACGAGGTTTAGCGCGCGAGTTGTTCGAGCACGACGTGCCCACTATCGGTCAGTCTCTCCGCACGACTCGCCAACGGGAAACGATACGCGGATGAGTCGCTGTGGGTGGCGGCTTTGCAGGCCACGACGGCATAGTCGCGCGGACCATGCAGAGTAGCGTTAAGCCGCATCGTCAGTGCGTCGGTGCCGGGCAGGCAATGCTCGGGCAGGTCGGGATTGAGGCGCAGGATCCGGCTGCCAGCGAAGCCGCGATGGGCGACGGTGAATTCAAGGACCGCCGGCACCAGCGGATGATGGTGCGTGGGGTCGGTGTGGAAATGGCAGGCTCCTACGCTGAGGTTTTCCGGATTGGGTGTTTCGATGATGAGCAGGCCATCCGGAACCAGTGCCCGCAAAGCGGCGTCAAGCAGCCTGAGCAGATGCTCGAAGGGGAGATGCTCGACCAGATGCAGCGCGCTGACGGCCCCCAGTGAGCTCGGCGGCTGTGCGTTCAGACAGTCGATGACGTCCGCCTGCTCGACCTCCAGACCCTGTTGACGTGCTTGGGCGAGCGCTGCGGGGTTGGTGTCGACGCCGCGCGCCGGATAGCCGACATCGCGCAGCAGCGCGAGCCAGTCGCCGCGTCCACAGCCGAGATCAAGCAGCGGCGCCTGAACGGAGACAGGGCTGGCGTCCAGATAAGGCAGATAGACCTGGAGTCGCTCCCGGATGACCTGTGACGAGCCACGGAAGTGGTTTTCAAAATCCTGATACCAGGTTCCCAGGTCTGGCGGAGGCTGGAGAACGTCGACCGGGGCCTGGAAGGGTTGTCGATCGGCCTGCACTGGCTAGCGTTGGTTCTCCAGCGCGGCGCGCAAACTCTGCACTTCCTGGTGCAGAGACGTTAGTCGGATGAACGCATAGAGACCATCGAGCAGAGGCCGCAGGAATGGCAGACGCCGCAGACGACGGACCAGCCGTTGCGCACTGGTCGGTGCGGGCGCGGTTGTTGCGTCCAGCGGATTCGCGGCAACCGCATGGGGTTCCAGCGTGGCAGTGGGTTCTTGCAGCACAGCCACCACCCGCCTGGGATCAATGGCTTGTCGGGCGGCGATCGCAAACAGCGAGGGAGCATCACGCCAGTCATTCTTGCCGAATGGTCGCTCCAGGCTGCCAGCGGGTTCCTGATGGTCGCCGGCCCACAGCAGAACTTCTTCGAAGGCCGCCCGCAGCTGGCCGAGCATGATCCGCGGCGACTGTTCGTTGATGTGCATTTGCCGTTCGTAGGGACTGCGCGGTTCGGCTGGCAGATCCTCGCCCTGGTGTGCGGCGCAACGACGGCGGCGCGGATAGCCGTAGCGGTAATACCAGAGGTTGGGGAAGGTGTGCGCGATAAAAATGCCATCGCGTTTGAGATGGCGGCGGATCAGGGCATAAATGTGCGCGACCTCGGTCGGAGCCAGGTGTTCGATGAGGTCGGACGCGAGGACGATGTCATAGCGACCGCGATAGGCACGCGGGTCAGTGACCGAGGCGCACCGCAGCTTGACGCGACGACGCAACCGGGGCTCCCCGGCAAAGCAGGCATCGGCCAGGCGCAGCGCGTCGGGGGAATAATCGATGGCATCCACCCGATAACCGAGTCCGGCGAAATGGCGGGCAATCTCGCCACGCCCACAACCAAGGTCGAGCAGGCGCAGCGAACCGCGACCGCCATGATAACCGGCCAGACGGGCCATGCAGTCGAGCCGTGGATCGAGACGCTTGCCGCCGTGGGCCTGGTAGGTTTCGTAACCGCCACAGTCCTCAAGGTAATACTCGGCAGTGTAGGCATGGCGTACAGCGGCGCTGGTCGTGTGGTTGTCGCTCATTGAATAACGGCGGGAGATGGGCGTTATCGGCTGGATTCTAAACGATTCGCGGGACTGGCGCCCTGTCTTTCTGTGTCGCTGCGGCGCATCGTCAAGGTGCCGCAGGGTTCGTCGTGGCAATCTCAACTGGTGTTTACCGTCTTGCGCGAAAAGCCCCGCCGTTCAGGGCGGGGATGGATAGCGCCGGACGGCGGGTCCGTCCGATTGCCGTTTAGGTGGGCGTCTGTTGCTGTTCGATGTACTGGCGCGCGATAGAAATCGGTGCGCCCCCGCAGGAGGCGGCGAAGTAGGAGGGTGACCAGGAGGACGCCCTTCCAGTAGCGCCGCTGGATGTCCGGGCGCTCTTGGCGTAGCAAGCGGCTGGACACGCCCTTGAGGCTGTTCACCAGGGCGGACACCGCCACCTTGGGCGGGTACTCGACCAGCAGGCGAACATGGTCGCTCATGGGTGTTCGGGGTTTTTTTCTCGAATTTTCAATGGTATAAATACTTCAGGAATAGAATACTAATTCT
>NZ_CAIPNF010000374.1 GCF_903866365.1 uncultured Thiocystis sp. | reverse complement strand
TCCCGCCGCGTGCGCCACCGCCTCTGATTCCAACTCGTGAAGCCACGGAGGCCACCGCCTCCAACCCGGCGCGCCCCCGACCGTCGGCGTCTACGAGCCGAGGCTGACGCTTGGCTCGAATTCGGGCAGAATCCCCAGTCTAGGCCGTTACCACATCCGCCTTCGTCGCAACGACAGATCATACGCGCACACTGCGTGCTCTTTGTCGGTATCCGCTTTGAGCGCCCCCTCGGCTTCGAAAAGCTATTTTCTATTCCCCCGCACAGCCTTGACCACGGGCTCGTCCAACAAACGGTTCAGATCGTCGCTCGCTGCGCTCGGACGATCTAACCTTATTCGTTAGGTGTCAAGTCCCGCGAGATGATAGACCGGCCTTCTGAAGCGTTCGGGGCATTTCTGTTGCCAGCTCTTGAGTGCTTGAATCGGCGAGACGTGTCCCAGCGCTTTCTGTGGGATCTGGTGATGGTATCACCGCACGTAGCCGGCGAGGGTGTCCGCCAGGTTCTGCGCGGAGTCGAAGCGGGTGGTGGCGAGCACGTCGGCGATGCGCCCATTGAAGCGTTCCACCATGCCGTTGGTCTGCGGATGGCGGGGGGCAATGAGCCGGTGTTCGATGCCATGACGTGCACAGCCCTGGTCAAAGAGATGGTGCCCGGTTGGTTCGCGTTCACCGGTGGCGCAGAAGCGGTCGGTGAATTCCTTGCCGTTGTCGGTGAGGATCTTCTCAATCGTGAAGGGCGCTTTGTCGATCAGGCGCCGCAGGAAATCGCGGGCATTGGCGGCGGTTTTCTCCGGTAAGATGTCGACGTCGACCCAGCGCGAGGCGCGATCAATCGCGACGAACAGATACTGGTGCGCCGGCTCGTCCGGCATCTGCGGCAGGTCTTTGACATCGACGTGAACGAAGCCGGGCGCATAATCCTTGAAGGTCTTGACCGGTTTGGTTTCCCCTTCGGGTGGCGGGATCAGGGCGCTGAGGTTGGACACCCCGTGGCGGCGCAGACAGCGATCCAAGCCCGAACGCGAGACCTCGGGGTGGATGAACTCGCGGGTGACCGCCAGCAGATCGTCCAGCGGCAGTAACAGAGTCTGGCGCAGCGCCACCACCACCTGCTCCTGGACCGGGCTCAAGGTAGCGTGAATCCGGTGTGGACGGTGGGAGGCATCCTGACCGGTTTCACGCCGCCGCCATTTGCGCACGGTGGCGCGATTCAGATGGTATTCGCGCGCCAGTTCGCGCTCCGATTTCGTCGAGGCGCGCAATTCCTGACGAATCGCGGGGGTGGTGCGAGCGTTGCGATGCAGATTCAGCTTCATGGTCAGGTATCCCGTCAGGTCGGTGATGGCGTTGTTGGCAGGGGGCGCTTGGTCGCTCTCAGCTCATCGCTGAGTGTGCGCAGCGCCTCGCGGACCTGGAACAAAGGATAGCTCCTGAGCGGAATATAATCATACGGGACGCGACAGCGATAATGAGGCTGAGACAAAGCGCTATCTCACTGAAAAATGGCCGATTATTCGGCGCGTTGCGAAAAAGATGCAGGCCGACATCTTCTTCGAGGACGAAGCCGGTGTGGGCATCCTGAC